>USIH01000008.1 GCA_900554705.1 uncultured Eubacteriales bacterium | reverse complement strand
CTACCCTCTCATTTCTGAGGGTAGGAGGATTTGTCAGCTTAACTTACTGACATTGATTTTGACGGTTACGGACTTTTTTGACAGCCTGCAAAACGGGACTGTTGCAAAACTTTCATTCTGCAACAGTCCCGTTTTTAGCCGTCGATCTGTCCGCGCAGCGCCTCCAGCGCCTTTTTTTCGATTCTGGAGACCTGTACCTGCGACACACCGAGAATTTTTGACGTTTTGTCCTGCGTCAGTCCATGGAAAAAGCGCAAATTGATCACCATCTGCTCCCGTTCACTCAGACGCGCGATTGCTTCCTTCAGCGCGATACGCTCCACGATCTTCTCCTCCATCTCCCCCTCTGTGAGCACGTCCTCCAGCGCAAAGCCGTCTTCACCGGAACGCCGCTGGATCGACTCCACCGTTCCCGTCGCGCCCTCGGCGGCCGCGATCTCCTCGGGCGTCAGCTCGAGCAGCTCCGACAGCTCTCCCAGCGTCGCCTCGCGCCCTAACTGTGCCGCCATCTCCTGCCGCTTGGCACGGATCTGGATCGCTCGCTCCTTCAGCGTGCGACTGACCTTCACCGCGCCGTCGTCGCGCAGAAAGCGCCGGATCTCGCCCGCGATCTTTGGCACGGCATAGGTGGAAAACTGCGTGCCGTAGGCCTCGTCAAAGCCCTCCACCGCCTTCAAAAATCCGAGACAACCCAGCTGATACAGATCGTCCGGATCCACGCCGCGTCCGAAATACCGCCGCGCCACCGACCAGATCAGACCGCTGTTTTCCACCACCAGCGCTTCGGCAGCCTCTCGGTCGCCTTCGTGCGCCCGACGCAGCATATCCTGCGCGATCATTTTTTCCCACCGCGCCGGACGATCCGGCGCTTCATATGTACCGTCGTGCCCTTTCCGTGCGTCGAGGTCAGATGGAACTCGGTCATAAAGCTCTCCATAATGGTGATACCCATTCCGCTGCGCTCCTCGCCGCCGGTTGTAAACATGGGCTTGCAGGCCTGTTCGACGTCCTCGATGCCGCAGCCGCGGTCCTTGATCCACAGCTCCAGCACATTGCCCTCAACGATGGCCGCCTTGATGACGATCGTCCCGATCGTTTCCGGATAGGCATGGACGATGCAGTTGGTCACGGCCTCGGAAACCGCCGTTTTGATGTCGCCAAGCTCGTCGAGCGTCGGATCGAGCTGCGCGGCAAAGCAGGCGACGGCAGAGCGCGCGAACGCCTCGTTGCAGGATCTGCTGGGAAATTCCAGCCGCATTTGGTTCTCGTATCTCATGGTCTGCACTCCTCCCTTATCTCCGTGATCTTCTCAATGCCCGCCGCGTGCAGCACCTTATACGGCTGCGGCGGGATGTTTTGCAGCAGCAGCGTTCCTTGCAGCGTTTTCATCTGGCGGTGCGCGTGGATGACCACGGCGATCCCGCTGGAATCCATAAAGCTGACGTCGCGGAAATCCAGCACGCAGCGCAGCGGCAAAAACGCGTCGATCTTCTCCGTGATCGTGCGCATGATCTCCCTTGCGCTGTGATGGTCGATCTCGCCGCAGAGCGCAAGGGTCAGAAAACGATCCTGTACAAAGCTCGTTACTCTCATCGGTTTCCCTCCTCCGAATAAAAAATGGACGTGTACGGCGGCATTCGCCATACACGTCCATTATAGGTCAATCCGTTTGCGCAGTCCGTCGAAACTATTGCGCAAACCACTGGGTTTCCGGTTTTTGGCACAAAAGCAGCGCGTCGTCACGGTAATTCGGCGCGATTCCCTCGACCAGTATCTCAACGGACCGCACCTCGGGAAGCTGCGAAAGCGTCGCAACGATGCTGCGCACCGCCATCGTCTCTTCCTGCGCCGTCTCGCAGCCGTCGAGCAGCTCCGCCGTCAGATCTACCGCGCAGACGCCGTTCTCCATGCGCAGCGTCAGCAGCTTTGTACCCGCCGGAATGCAGCTTTCCACGCCGCAGGCGCCCTGTTTCGTAAGCAGAGCGCCCATCAATGCCTCCTCACTCCGCTCGGCCAGAACGACGGGCACTTCGACCAGCTTCGTCCCGTCGCCATAGGTCATGTAGAGCGTCGCCTCGGTATCCGCCGCCGAAATGCCGCGCCGCAGAAGTGTCTCGTCTCGCGTCACGCTCTGTGCAAAGGTAAGGTAGTGCAGCGACTCGAGCGGCGCTCCCGCGACCCAGATGTCCACGGCTTGGATCTCCGGAAGCTCGGTAAGCGAATCGACGATGGAGTACACCGCCATTCGCTCGGCGGCAAAGCTCCGTTCCATGTTCAGCTCAAATGCGGAGGAGAGATTGACCGTACAGATCCCGCCCTCCACGGAAATGCCGAGCAGCTCCGTCCCCTCCGGAATGCAGGAGAGCGGGTGCCCAAGAAGGAGCTGCCGCAGGATGAAGGCCGGCTTGTCGGCGGCATCCATCGCGGCAACGGTCCGCGTCTCGCGCAGCAGAAAGCGTCTCGCGTCGTCGGGGAAATAGAGGACAACCTCTTCTTCCTGCGGCAGCATCCCGTTGTCCTTCAGAATCACGTCGTTTTCGTTGAGCGTCGTCGGCTCGCTCTCGCCCGGGCGATAGACGGTAACACGGTAGACCTCCTCACGCTGAAACAGGGTCTTTGCGATGCAGGCATTCGTCAGCGAGCGTTCCAGCGGCGTCTGCTCCGCCCCGCGTCCGGCAAAGCGCAGCACGGCGGTGTTGCCCTCCATCGCAGCGCTCTCCAGCACCCATCCCTCCGGAAACGGCGAGAGCGCGCCCGCCTCCGGCTTCGCGGCGAGATAGGCGCGCATCAAGTCCTCCAGTGTCTCGAACGTTCCGTCCGCCTGCTGCGTATGCAGGGAAAACTCGTCCTTCGGATAGAAATAGAAGAGAAGCTCCCCGCTGCCGCGCACCTTCACCGCCTTACCGCAGGAGGTCAGCAGCAACAGCAGCAGCAAAAGACATACGACTCTTTTTTTCATTCCTTCACCTCAAAAAGCGGGAACGTCACCGTGAAGACCGTGCCGCCGCCCTCACGCGCGTCTACGCGGATCGTTCCGAAATTTCGCTTGACCATATCGTGAACGATCGACAGGCCGAGGCCGGAACCGCCGGCCGCGCGGGAGCGCGCCTTGTCCACGCGATAAAAGCGCTCAAAGACGTGCTGTCGCGCATCTTCCGGTATGCCCGCGCCATTGTCCTCCACGCGCAGCGTCACCTCGTCGTCATTGCGGTGCATCCGCAGGCAGACCCAGCCGCCCTCGTGGTTATACTTGATCGCGTTTTCCGCCAGATTAAAGACGATCTGGTACAGGTCGTCCTCGACCATCAGGATCGAGCAGCCCTTTTCCAGCACGGTCTCCACGCGGATCTGACGCAGGCGCGCCAGCGGCCGCAGCATCCGTGCGACCTTGGCGACGGTGGAGGAAAGCTCCAGCACGTCGCGCTCTTCGGGCACGTTGCTGTCCAGTCGCGTCAGCATCAGGAGCTTTTGCGAAAGTCGCCCCAGCCGGTCGGCCTCTCTGCCGATGTCGCCGATGAACTCCCGCTGCGTCTCGGCGTCCATCTCGTTTTGCAAAATGGAGTCTGAAAGGAGCTTGATGGAGGCCAGCGGCGTCTTTAATTCGTGCGAAGCGTCGGAAACGAAACGGCGGCGGCGCGCTTCCGATTCCTCCAGCCGCTCCGCAAGGTCGTTAAACGCCCTGCCAAGCTGCTCCATCTCGTCATGTCCGCGCAGCTCGATCTTGTAGCCGTAGTCGCCCTCGCGCATCATGCGCACGGAGTAGAGAATGCGGCGCATCCGGCGGGAGAAGGCGGAGGAGAAGAAGAGCGAATAGACGATCACCGCGATCTCGAGCGCGACGGAAACGCGCAGGAAGTTCGTTTGCAGCGCGTGGATCAGCCCGCCCTGATCTGTGTCGTAGGTCATCAGGTAGACCGCGCCCAAGATCTTCCCTGCGCGCACAAGCGGCATGGCGACGCGGCTTTCCACCGCGCCGCTGCGATATCGGCAGAAGAACACGTCGGTATTCTCCAGCGCCTCCACGATCTCCGGAAACAGCAGCAGCTTCCCGCTCCCCTGCTCCAGCGAGTCATACAGCGCCGTGCCGCCCGCGTCCGTGACCACGGTGCGCGTCGTGCGCAGATCACCGAGCGAATGCACGGCGCTCTCCGCCTTTGCCGCCGTCAGCTCATCCGACTGTAAAAGCGTGGCGGACATCAGCGTCGCCTTCTCCTTCATCGAGTCGCGCTGCGAGGAAAAGATCATCCGCCGCATACTCACCGATGCGTAGATATTCAGAAATACCAGCACCGCCGTCGTCACAAGGATGTAGGCAACGGCGTAGCGCAGCTGCGAGCTGCGCCAATGCAGCTTTACGCTATGCCTTGAAATAGTACCCAACTCCCCACTTTGTCATGATGTATTCCGGCTCGGCCGGCACGCTCTCGATCTTTTCGCGGATCCGCCGGATGTGCACATCCACCGTGCGAATATCGCTGCTGTACTCGTAGCCCCAGATCAGGTCGAGCAGGTTTTCGCGCGAATAGACGCGGTTGGGGTTGCGCATCAGCAGCTCCAGCACATCAAATTCACGCGCCGTCAGCTCCACCGGCACGTCGTTTTTGTAGACGTTGCGCTCCTGCGTGTCCATCGTCAGCGCGCCGACCGTCAGGCGGCTGCGGTTCTTTTCCAGCGCGCCGCTGCGGCGCAGCAGTGCGCGGATGCGCGCTTTCAGCTCGAGGATATTAAAGGGCTTGGTCAGATAGTCGTCCGCCCCGTGCTCAAATCCAAGGAGCTTATCCATGTCCTGCGTGCGCGCCGTGAGCATGATGATCGGCACATCGGAGAACTCACGGATGCGCCGACAGGCCTCTAAGCCGTCGATCTCCGGCATCATCACGTCAAGCACGATCAGACGCACCGCGCTGTCGCGCGCAAGCTCGATCGCCTCGCGCCCGTTGCTGCCCGTCACGACCTCATAGCCGTCGTTTTGCAGATTATACTTCATGCCCTTGACCAAGAGCTGTTCATCGTCAACCACCAGAATTTTCATTTGCTTCCTCCACTGTCACATAGTCCTTCAGCGCCGCAAAGCGCTTTTCTCCGATCCCCTTGACCTCCATCAGCTCCTCGATCGAGGAAAAGCCGCCGTTTGCCTCGCGATAAGCGATGATCCGCTCGGCATAGGTCGCGCCGATCCCGGGCAGCACCTGAAGCTGCGCGGCGGAGGCGGTATTGAGATTGATCTTCTCCGGCAGGTCGATCTGGCTCTGCGTTGTCTGCGGCGCTGCATGGCTGCGCGCCTGCAATTCGGAAAGGCGCACGGTCGTCGCGCCGCTGCGCTGCGACAAAGACCAGCCCACGCAGAAGGCCAGCAGCACCGCAAAAATGCCCGCCGCGATGATCGCAGCCGCCCGTCGTTTCATAATCGCGTTCCTTTCGTTGACATAAGATTGACATCGCCGGAAATTTGTTATAATATAAGAGATACCGGTATTATATCACACACGCTGCCTGATCGGCAAGGATTTGGAGGATTTTATGAAAAAAACGAGACTGACCGCCTTGCTTCTCACCCTTGCGCTGCTCTTTGGGCTGAGCCTCTCCGGTTTCGCTGCGCCCGCCGAAACGGCGAACGAATCCGCCGCGGCAAGCGAGCCTGCGCAGACAGAGCCGGTGCAGACCGAAGCGCCGCAGAGCACCGCGACGGAGCCGGACGCCCCCGCGCCGCTGAAGGAATACGGCCTGCCCGTTGACTACGAGGTCGAAGCGACGGCGGCGGCGCTGATCGAACTGAATTCGGACACGCTCGCCTACGGATATAACATCGACAAGCGCATCTACCCCGCCAGCCTGACAAAGATCATGACCTGCATGGTGGCCATCAAAAACGGACATATGAACGATCTGGTCACGGTCACGGAGTCGTCGCTTGCAGACTTCGACCCCAACGGCAGCAGCGCCGGTCTGAAGATCGGCGAGCAGCTTACGCTGCGCGAGCTGCTTTACTGCATCATGGTCGAGTCTGCGAACGATGCCTGCGACGTCGTCGCGGAGTACATCGCGGGGGACATTGACACCTACGTTCAGATGATGAACGATCAGGCAAAGGCGCTCGGCATGACCTCGACGCACTATGTCAACACCCACGGTATGCACGACTCGGAGCACTACACGACGGTGCGCGACCTCTCCACGCTGAGCCGCTGGGCTTGGCAGTACGAGGAATTTCAGGAATTTGCCACAACGACGATGCACACCGTGCCCGCCACCAATCTCTCCGACGAGCGCAAGATCTACACCACCAACTATCTGGTCAGTACCCACATTCAGTCGCAGTACTATTACAGCAAGGCCTCCGGCATCAAAACCGGCTTCACTACACCCGCCGGCTGCTGCCTGATCTCCACGGCAAAGGACAAGGGTCTGTACTTCATGAGCATCGTATGCGGCTGCGAAATGCGGAAGGACAGCAACGGCGCGGACTATGATATGCGTTTCCCTGTGTCAAAGAAGCTCTTTGAATACGGCTTTGACCACTTCTCCTTCGTGCAGGTGCTGACGGACACCAAGATGCAGGATCAGCCGTCGGTGTTCTACGCCGCCGGTCGCGGCGACGTCGTCGTGCACGCGGCGCAGAAGGTCAGCGTGCTCCTGCCCGACTCCTGCAAGCGCTCCGACATTCGCATGGAGCTGCACTATGACACAGAGCAGCTCGAAGCGCCGCTGACACAGGGGCAGCGCGTCGGCACCGTGTCGGCCGTCTACGACGGTCACACGCTTGCCACCTGCGACCTTGTCACGCTGACCGCCGTGTCGCGCTCCAGTCCGATTTCCGTTGCGGAAAAGTCCGATAATTTCTTTGCCCGGATGGTCGCAAAGCTTCTGCGTTACTGGTACCTTTCGGTACCAGTAACCTTATTGTTTTTTCTCGTCTGCGCGCTGCTGATCGTGCGCTGGCATAACATCCGGAAAGCAAAGCGCCGTCACGGCAGAAGGAGGGCGCGCAGATGAGCGAAATGGAACCGCTGCGGCAGCAGTGCCTTGCCTGCACCGCCTGCCCGCTCTGCCGCACGCGCAACAGCGTGGTCTTCGGCGTCGGCCCCGTCTCCTCGGACATCGTCTTTGTCGGCGAAGGCCCCGGGCAGCAGGAGGATCTGCAAGGAGAGCCGTTTGTCGGCCCTGCCGGTCAGCTTTTGGATCGGATGCTCTCCATCATCGACCTGAGCCGAAAGAACTGCTACATCACCAACATCGTCAAGTGCCGTCCGCCGATGAACCGTGACCCGATGCAGACCGAACAGGACGCCTGCATCGGCTATCTGGAGCGGCAGCTTGCCCTGCTTCAGCCGAAGATCGTCGTCTGTCTCGGCCGCATCGCGGCCATGCGCCTGATCCATCCGGAATACCGCATCACGCGCGACCATGGGCACTGGACGGAGAAAAACGGCGTGCTCTACACCGCGCTGTATCACCCGTCCGCGCTGCTGCGCGACGTTTCGAAGCGGCCGGACACCTTTGCCGATCTGCTGGCGCTGCGGGAAAAATATCGGGAGCTGAACTGCCGCCTCGCGCCCGCGACCTGACGACAAATTTATTCTTTTTTCGTCAGGGGCTTGTAATTTTTGTAATTATTTGTTACAATGTGATCGTACGAAGGGAGCAAGCACATGAAACTGGTCTCGTGGAACGTTAACGGCATACGCGCCTGTCAGGAAAAGGGGTTTTCCGACGTCTTTTCCGCAATGGACGCCGACTTTTTCTGCTTGCAGGAGACGAAGGCGCAGCCGGAGCAGATCGCCTTCTGTCCGGAGGGGTATCACAAGTTCTTGTACTCCGCCGAGAAGAAGGGCTATTCCGGCACGGCGATCTTTGCAAAGCAGCAGCCGCTCAGCGTGCGCTACGGCGTCGGCTGCGAGGCGCTGGATCATGAAGGCCGCCTGATCACGCTGACCTACCCCGCCTGCCACATTCTCACCTGCTACACCCCGAACGCGCAGGACGGCCTGAAACGGCTTTCGCACCGGATGCAATGGGAGGACGCGCTGCGCGACTATCTCCTGTCGCTCGACCGCGAGAAGCCCATCATCCTGTGCGGCGATCTGAACGTCGCACATGAGGAGATCGACCTGAAAAACCCGAAGGCAAATCGCGGCAACGCGGGTTTTTCCGATGAAGAGCGCGGGAAATTCACGCAGCTGCTTGCTTCCGGCTTTACCGATACCTTCCGCTACCGCAATCCCGAGACCGTCGCCTACTCTTGGTGGAGCTACCGTTTTCGGGCGCGTGAGAAGAACATCGGCTGGCGCATCGACTATTTTCTCGTATCCGACCGGCTGCGCGACCGCGTGCGCGCCACTCCCATTTATCAGGATGTCTATGGCTCCGACCACTGTCCCGTCGGTCTGGAGCTGGATCTGGAGGTTATGAATCTATGAAAAAGAAACTTGTCTGTCTGTTCCTGTGTCTGTGTCTGCTCGCCGCCTGCATTCCCGTGGCGGGCGCCTACACCAACGTCAGCCCGTGGGCGCAAGAGGCCGTCAGCTCCATGGAGAGCGCGGGTCTTCTGCCGGAGAGCCTGCGCAGCGCCGACATGACCAAGACCATCAGCCGTCAGGAAATGTGCCAGATGGCGGTTCTGGTCTACAACCAGCTCATCGGCACGCCCGGCGTCGGTCCGAACGCAACGAACAACTTTGAAGACACGAAGGATCCCGCCATCAACTACGCCTTCGAGCAGGGCATCGTCGGCGGCTACGGCGACGGCAAGTTCGGCCCGAACGACCCGCTGACGCGGCAGGACTTCTTCAAGATCACGCACAACATGATGCAGACCGCAATGTGGCACGACGACAGTCTGACGCTTCCCTCTCTGAGCAACTTCGCCGACGCCTCCTCCATCAGTGCTTACGCCGTCGAGCCGACCAAGGCGATGGTCGCCATCGGCGTGGTGCAGGGCGCCGGCAGCTACCTCAAGCCGCTGAGCAACACGACGCGCGAGGAAGCGATCGTCATGTTCTTCCGCGCTTATCGCTATATGTGCGACTGGATCAACGCGCAGAGCGAAGAGACTAAGAAAATTGCGATCCTGAAATCCGGCTTCTACAACATCAGCCCGTGGGCGGTGCTGGAAGTGAAGGAAATGGACAACAAAAAGCTCATTCCGGAGAGCCTTTCCAAGGACATGAGCAAGAACATCACCCGCGCGCAGATGTGCGCCATCGCAGTGCTTGCCTACGAGAAGATCAAGGGCGAGGCGTACACGCCCTCCGGCGAAAACCACTTCACCGACGCCTCCGATCCCGATGTCAACGCCGCCTACGAGCTTGGCATTGTCGGCGGCTACGGCAACGGAAAATTCGGCCCCGACGACACGCTGACGCGTGAACAGTTCTTCAAGATCATGGCCAACTTCATGAAGGTAGTCGGCTATCCGCGCGACGACAGCCGTGCCGCATCGCTCGGCTCCTTCCGCGATGGCAAGAGCGTTTCCGAATGGGCGCAGGCGCCTACCCGTCTGATGCTCTACATCGGCGCGGTGCGCGGCGACGGCTCGCGCATCAACCCGCAGGATGCCACCAGCACCGAACAGGCAGTCGCCATCTTCCTGCGCTGCTTCAAATTCACCACCGGCTGGATCGAGAAGCACCCCGACGGCGAACCCGACGTGGACGAGCATACCGCGCTGATCAACGATATGCTGGCCTTTGCCCGCAGCTTTGAGGGCTATCCGTACGTCTACGGCGGCAACGGCCCTAACAGCTTTGACTGCTCCGGTTTCGTCCTCTATGTCTACAAGCACTTTGGCTACTCCTTCTCGCGTGGCGCGCAGGAGCAGTATAAGGACGGCGTGAATGTCGGCATGGACGACCTGAAGCCCGGTGATCTGGTCTTCTTCACCAGCTACAGCAACACCAACTACTTTAACAGTTCCTTCCGCAGCATCACGCACGTCGGTCTGTACCTCGGCGACGGCTACTTCATCCACGCCTCGAACCCGACGCGCGGCGTTGTGATCGACACGCTCTGGAGCGGCTACTACAACACCCACTTCTGGGGTGCCTGCCGCATTATCACCGACAACTAAACACATACATAGCAAGGGCAGGAAACCGCACCGGTTTCCTGCCCTCAGACTGTCAAAAAAGTCCGTAACCGTCAAAATAGTTTTCCCAAGAAAATTAGCCGCAGGAATGCAATGCAAATAACCGAAAATTTCCGAACTTTTTCGACTTGGAAGCTGTTTATTTATAATAATTTTGACTTACTTCGCAACTCACGCCTTAGCGTATCTATATACGCCGACAGGCGTGAGTTGCTCGTCTTCCGAACCTTTTTGGCAGTCTCCCAGCGTGTCGAAAAGGTTTTTCGACACGCTGCAAGGGCAGGAAACCGCACCGGTTTCCTGCCCTTCTTATTCATTCCTCCGGAAGGTCACGCATCGTCAGACTGATGCGCTTGCGCTTCTCATCGACCTCCAGCACCATAACGCGCACGATGTCGCCCACGGACACAACCTCGGACGGGTGACGGATATAGCGGTTGCAGACGCGGGAGATGTGCACAAGGCCGTCCTGATGCACACCGATGTCCACAAACACGCCGAAGTCGATCACGTTGCGCACGGTCCCGCTGAGCACCATACCCTTTTTCAGATCCTTCATTTCCATCACGTCCCGACGCAGGATCGGCGCCGGAAGCTCGTCGCGCGGGTCGCGTCCTGGTTTACATAATTCTTTTGCAATGTCCCGCAGCGTCGGGACACCAGTGCCGCAGGCTTGCGCCGCACGCTCCACGCCGTACCGCTCCAGCCGTTCGGGCAGCTGCGCGATCTGCACGCCGTCGGAAAGCGTGCAGCCGCACAGCTCCAAGAGTTTTTCCGCCGCGGCATAGGACTCCGGATGAACACCGGTGTGGTCGAGGATCTGCTTACTCTCCGGCACGCGAAGGAAGCCGGCCGCCTGCTCATAGGCCTTCGCGCCGAGCTTCGGCACCTTGAGGATCTGCTTGCGTGAGGTAAACGCGCCGTTTTCCTCACGGTACAGGACAATATTCTTCGCGGTCGTCGCGTTGAGGCCGGAGACGCGGCGCAGCAGCGACGGCGAGGCCGTGTTGACATCCACGCCGACGGCATTGACGCAGTCCTCCACCACGCCGCCCAGCGTCTCGTCCAGCCGTTTTTCCGGCAGATCGTGCTGATACTGCCCGACGCCGATCGCCTTCGGGTCGATCTTGACCAGCTCCGCCAACGGATCCTGCATCCGGCGCGCGATGGAGACTGCGGAGCGCAGGTTGACGTCATACTGCGGGAACTCCTCGGCGGCCAGCGGAGAGGCGGAATAGACCGACGCGCCCGCCTCGGAAACGATCATATAGGAAACGCCGCTGACCTCCTTGAGCAGGTCGCAGGTCATCTCCTCCGTCTCGCGCGAAGCCGTGCCGTTGCCGATGGCAATATGCTCTACGCCGTGTCTGCGGATCATCGCCGCAAGCGTGCGGATGGCCTCGTCGCGCTTGGCCTTGGAAAAGGTCGGATAGACGACCGACGTAGCCAGCACCTTTCCCGTCGCGTCCACCACGGCGACCTTGCAGCCGTGGCTATAGCCCGGGTCAAGTCCCATTGTCACGTGTCCTTTGACCGGCGGCTGCATCAAAAGCGGCCGCAGGTTCAGGGCGAAGTTGTGGATCGCGCCCTCGTTTGCCTCATCCGTCAGCGCGGCGCGAAGCTCGCGCTCCATGCTCGGCGCGAGCAGGCGGTCATAGGCGTCGTCGGCTGCCGCCCGTACAAAAGCGTTGGCTCCGCCGCCCGGGATCAGCACGGTGCGCCTGACGCACAGGAGCGCCTGCTCCCGATCCATCTCAATGCCCGCCTTCAGGAAACCCTCGCGCTCTCCGCGATTGATCGCAAGCACCTGATGTCCCTGCATCTTGGAAAGCGGCTGGTTAAAGTCATAATACAGCTGATAGACCGAGGTCTCCTCCTCTTTTCCCTTCACCACACCGGAGCGCACCGTCGCCATGCGGCGCATGAGCGCACGCAGGCTTTTGCGAAGCGACGCATCGTCCGAGATCATCTCGGCAACGATGTCCGATGCGCCTGCCAGCGCCTCCTCGACGCTTCCCACACCGCGCTCTTGGTTTACATAATCTTCCGCCAGTACCTCCGGCGGCGCGTCGTCACGATCCTGCGCGAACAGGCGCAGCGCCAGCGGCTCCAGTCCCTTCTCCTTTGCGATCGTGGCACGCGTGCGGCGCTTCGGCTTAAAGGGTCGATACAGATCCTCCAGTTCGGAGAGCGTCTTTGCCGCGCCGATCGCCGCGTCAAGCTCGTCCGTGAGCTTTTCCTGCGCGACGATGGAGCGGCGGATCTCCTCGCGCCGCTGGGACAGATTGCGCAGATATTGCAGGCGGTCTGCCAAGGTGCGCAGCACCGTGTCGTCCATCGCGCCGTGCAGCTCCTTGCGGTAGCGGGCGATGAACGGGATGGTGTTGCCCGCGTCGAGCAGCTCGACGACGTTCCTAACATGGACGGGCTTCTGGTTCAGCTCCTGCGCAAGCTGTAAAATCATTTCCTCCATGAAAATCCTCCAAGCATTTGTTTCCAACATCATACCACATCTTGTGGAATTTGAAAAGAGTCAACTTTATATCTTGTATTTTCTGCGGAAGTATGTTATAGTAATTGCAGAGAGATTACAAAATGGTTGGAGGCAGTTTATGGACATTCGCACCGGTCGTTACCGTCACTTTAAGGGCAATGAATATCAGATCTTGTGCCTTGCGCGGCATTCGGAAACTTTGGAAGAGGTCGTCGTTTATCAGGCGCTGTATGGTGAGCGCGGTATTTGGGTGCGCCCCGCCTCCATGTGGAACGAACTGGTCGAGCGAGACGGCAAGACGGTATCGCGCTTTGTCTATATCGGCGAAGCATAAGAAAGCCTAAAAGGGAAGGAAGCCGCAAGGGTTTCCTTCCCTTTCGCTACATTTACGATGCCTTTTCAAACTGACTGTTATACAGCTCCGCGTAGAAGCCGCCGCGCTGCATAAGCGTCTCGTGCGTACCGCTCTCCACCACGTCTCCGTCGCGCATGACAAGGATCAGGTCGGCGTTTTTGATCGTCGAGAGCCGATGCGCGATGACAAAGCTCGTTCGATCCTTCGTCAGCTCATCCATCGCGCGCTGGATGAGCTGCTCCGTTCTGGTATCGACGGAGGAGGTCGCCTCGTCCAAGATCAGCATCGGCGCGTTTTGCAGCATGGCGCGCGCGATGGTCAGAAGCTGCTTCTGACCCGCCGAGATCGACGTACTCTCCGAGAGCACGGTATCCATCCCATGCGGCAGCGAATGCACAAAGTGGTCAAGGCCGCAGACGCGGCAGACCTTCTCCAGCTGCTCGTCCGTGATCCCCTTCATGTTGTAGACCAGGTTCTCACGAATGGTTCCCTCGAAAATCCACGTATCCTGAAGCACCATGCCGAACAGCTCATGCACATTCTCGCGGCGCAGCTGGTCGGTCGGAATGCCGTCAATGCAGATCCTGCCGCTGTTGATCTCAAAAAAGCGCATGAGCAGGTTGACCATCGTCGTTTTGCCCGCACCGGTCGGGCCGACGATCGCCACCTTCTGCCCCGGCTGCACCTGTGCGGAGAAGTCCTTGATGATGATTTTATCCGGCGAGTCGGGATAGCTGAAGCGGACGTGCTCGAAGGAGACCGCGCCCTTGACGTGGTCGAGCTTCGCCGTCTTTTCACTCTCGTCGGAAAGTTCTTCGCTCTCCAAAAAATCAAAAATGCGGTGCGCCGAAGCGGAAGCGGTTTGCAGGTTCGTCATGCCCTGCGCGATCTGCGTCAGCGGCGAGGTAAACAGGCGGACGTAGAAAATGAAGGATATGATCACACCGAACTTGATCGTGCCGTTGATCGCAAGGATCGAGCCGAACACGCACACGGCGACGTAGGCGATATTGCCCACGGCGTTCATCAGCGGCATCATCATGCCGGAGAGGAACTGCGACTTCCAGTTGGCGTCATAGACTGCGTGATTGAGCGCGTCAAAGCGCGACCCTACGCGCCTGCCCGCGCGGCTGATCCGCACGACGTCGTGTCCGGAATACATTTCCTCCACGTAACCGTTCAGTTCGCCGAGGTTTTTCTGACGCGCCGCAAAGAAGCGCTGCGACTTTGACATGATCAGCACAATCAGCAGCAAACCGATCATCGTCACACCCAGCGAGACCAGCGCCAGACGCCACTGCGTTACAAACATCATGATCAGGCAGCCGACAAACTGCGTCGCCGCACTGACGATGGTCGGCAGGCTGTTGGTCAGCCCCTGCTGTAGGGTGGAAACGTCGTTTGTAATGCGGCTGAGGATGTCGCCCTGCGAATTGGTGTTGAAATACTTCTGTGGCACGCGATTGATCTTTTCAGAAAGCTCACCGCGCATCCGGTAGGACATTTTGAGCGTCACGTTTGCCATGATATAGTGCTGAATGAAGCCAAACAGGGCGCTCAGAATGTAAATGCTCGCAAGGAAAATGCCGATCCGTGCGATCGCCGCAAGGTCGATCCCGCCGCCAAGTCCCTCCGCCATGAGCGTGGCGATATCGCCGATCCGGTTCGGTCCGACGATCGTCATCACCGCGCTGAGCGCCGCAAGGATCAGGGCGGTGATGATCAGGCCAAGGCTGGAGCGAAGATAGTCAGCCAGGCGGCCGAGCGCACTTTTCATTTTATTCATCTTACTTCCCTCCTCAGGCAAGCTCCGCAGCACTGAGCTGCGAGGTCGCGATCTCGCGATACACCGCGCAGTCGCGCATCAGTTCCTCGTGCGTGCCGATCCCGACGGCCTCACCGCGCTCGAGCACGATGATCTGATCCGCGTGGCGGATCGTGCTGATGCGCTGCGCGACGATGATCTTCGTTGTGTCATGCAGCTTTTCGTTCAGTCCCGCGCGCAGCATGGCGTCGGTGCGGTAGTCCAGCGCGGAAAACGAGTCGTCAAAGATCAAGATTTCCGGTTTGCGTGCCAGCGCACGGGCGATGGAAAGCCGCTGCTTCTGACCGCCGGACATATTTCTGCCGAGCTGCGCAACGTGATGCTGCGCGCCGTCAGGCAGCTTCTCCACAAACTCCTCCGCCTGCGCAAGAGCGATCGCGTCGTTCAGGCTCGCCGCATCGTGCGCCGCGGCGCTTTCGCCGAAGAAAACGTTCTCCTCGATCGAGCCTGCAAACAGGATCGCCTTCTGCGTCACATAGCCCAGCCTGTCATAAAGCGCGTCGAAGGCATAGTCCTTGACATTCACACCGTCGATGAGGACTTCGCCGCGCGTCGCGTCATAAAAGCGCGGGATCAGGCTGATGAGCGTCGTTTTGCCGCTGCCGGTCGCGCCGATGATGGCGAGCGTCTGCCCCTGCTGCACACGGAAGCTGACGTTCGTCAGCTCGTCTTCCGACGCGCCGGGGTAGCGGAAGGACACGTTCTTAAACTCCACCGTGCCGGTCTGCGTGCCCGCACGCACCGTACCTTCACGAATCGAGGCCTGCGAAGCAAGCACCTCGTTGATACGCTCCGCCGAGACCTGCGCCTGCGGCAGCAGCATGAAGATCATCACAAGCATCATAAACGACATGACGATGTACATTGCGTACGTGCTGAACACCGTCACATCGCCGAACATGGTAACACGTTCCTGCATATTGGCCACGGGAATGGCATTGAGCAGCGCTGCGCCGAGCCAGTAGATCACGAGCGTCAGACCGTTCATGCCCAGCCCCATGACCGGCTGGATCATGGCAAACAGGCGTTGGTTTTTCATCTGAAGATCCATCATTTCCTTGCTGGGCACATCGAACTTCTGGTTCTGATACTGCTCGGCATGGAAGGCGTGAACAACGCTGATGCCGGTCAGGTTTTCACGCGCGACACGGTTGATCTTATCGGTCAGCTTCTGCACCAGGCGGAAGCGCGGCAGGCACACCGACATGACCGACAGGATCGTTGCGCAGATCACAACGACAAAAGCGGCCGTGACCGCCGAGAGCTGCCAACTCTTGTTCAAAATTTTGGCAAGCGCCCAGACCGCCATGATCGGTGCCTTGATGATCATTTGCATTCCCATGGCAACGATCATCTGGATCTGTGTGATGTCGTTTGTTGTCCGCGTGATCAGGCTCGGCACGGAAAAGCTCTGCATTTCCTCTTTGCCGACATCCATGACGTGGTGAAAGAGCTTTTCCCGTATCGTAAAGCTGACGCCGGAAGCCGTTTTGGCCGCAAGGAAACCGCAGGCCACCGCAAGCGCGGCGCTCGCAAACGTACATCCGAGCATTTTCAGGCCGACCGTGACGATCCGCGACGTCTCGACGCCCATTTGGATCAGCTTTGTCAGCTCCGACATAAAGTCCGGCAGCCGCAGGTCAAAATATACCTGCACCGCCACGAGCACAAGGCAGAGCAGCGCCATCAGCCGCTCCTTCCGCCTCGTATTTCTCAGCAATTTCAGCATAGTACTTCTCCCTATCAAACTCCGTTTTCGATGATCCCGGAAATATTACCGTCCATTTTTGCAATGTAACCGCGAAATACTTTCACATCATCCTCGCTTAGACCCGCAAGCAGCCGCTGCGCAAAGCGCCTCTGCTGCTCCCTGCCCGTCTCGATCACATCCTGTGCTTTTCGGGTGCAGATCAGGCGCGTCTTTCGGCGATCCGCCTGGATCTCCCGCCGCTCCAGCAGGCCTTCGTTTACCAGCCGATCCACATAGATCGACACGATCCCCGGCTTGCAGCCAAGGCAGAGGCAGACATCCTTCGCTGTCTCTTTGTCGGTATTATTGGCGAAAAACAGCAGAATATCAACCGCCAGCGGCGGCAGCCCCGTCCGCTTGCAAACGGGCTGCAGTACCGTATGATATGCTTCGATAAACCGGTTGGCATTGCGAAAAACCATGGATGCATTGATCGGCCATTCGTGCAAGCGCTCATCCCCTTTCCGTTGTTCTAAAATTAGATTTTTTAGAATTGTACAAACTCGCAAGCGAAATGTCAATGGATAAATTGTAAACAATTGGAAACGTCCGAAACAGGAACGGCGGCAAACGCTTCCGTTTGCCGCCGCTTTTGTTTCTATTTCTTTGGGAGGATCACGCGGAAGGTCGCGCCGTGCTCCGGCTCGCTCTCCACCTCGATCACGCCGTCGGACAGCTCCACGATGCGCTTGACCAGCGCAAGTCCCAGCCCGTTTCCCTCCACGCGGTGGGATGTGTCCCCCTGATAGAACTTTTCAAATATATGCGCGCGAACCTCCGGCGTCATGCCACAGCCCTCGTCGCTCACGCTGACGACCACACACTCCGTTTGCTCCAGCAGGCGAAGCGTGATGCTGCCGCCCTGCGGGCTGAACTTGATGGCGTTTCCCAGCAGGTTCTCCCAGACCTGACGCAACAGCGCCTCGCAGCCGCGTATCTGCACGGCGTCCAGCTGCGCGTGGAGGCGCAGCTCCTTTTTTTGCCACTGCGGCTCGGTCTGCACGACGGTCTGTCGCAGCTGCTCGTCTAAGCGGAAGGTCGCGCATTCCTCGGAAATGGAGCGGCTTTCGATTTTGGAAAGGGCAAGGATGTTGCCGATCAAGACCGACAGGCGCTCTGTGTTGCCGATGATCCGCTCCAAGTATTCCTCCCGCTCCTCTTGTGTCAGATCCGGCGTGCGCAGCAGCTCCGCATAGCCGCTGATTGCCGTCAGGGGCGTCTTAAACTCGTGCGAAACGTTGGCCACAAAGTCATTTCCCAGCGCCACCGTGCTGTTCAGCTCCCGCACCATGGCGTTAAAATTACGAAACGTCGTCTGCACTTCCTCCAGCTTGCTCGAATCGCTGACAGTGACGTTAAAATTGCCCTTCGCGACCTCTTTGGAGGCATTGCTGAGCTTGACCATGGGCGTGACCGTCCGCCTGCCGATGAAGGTGGACAGGAGGATGCTGCTCGTGAGCACCACGGACAGAAGCGAGAGCAGCAGCGGCACGCTCAGGGAGTTCACCCTGCCGAGATAGCGTAACAGGATCAGCCCGCCGCAGGCCGTCCCCACGCAGAAGAGGACGACAAAAAACACGATGAGCATATAATAGCTGCGCATTCGGAGAGAATACTTGCCCTTCATTCGTGTTTCACCGCCTTGTAGCCGATGCCGCGCACCGTGATGATCTCAAAATCCTTGTTGTTTCGGAAGCGGTCGCGCAGACGATTGATGTGCACGTCTACCGTGCGCGCGTCCGTCTGCGTGTCGTAGCCCCAAATTTCGTCCATCAGCTGCTGCCTTGTGAAGATCTGCTCGGGATAAGAAAGGAGCTTATAGAGCAGCAAAAATTCCTTCTGCGGCAGCGGCCACTGCCCGCTCGCATCGCTCACGGTCAGCGCGTCATAGCTAAGCGTCGTCCCGCCGACAGTCAGATGCCGCTCCGCGACCATGCGCGCGCGGCGCAGCAGCGCGTGCACGCGCAGCACAAGCTCGCTGACGTTGACGGGTTTTACCATATAATCGTCCGCGCCGGACTGGAAGCCGGTCTGCATATCCCGAAATTCATCGCGCGCTGTGATCATCAGGATCGGCAACTGATAGCCCGCCTCGCGCAGCTCACGCGCCAGCGCGTAGCCGTCCATGCGCGGCATCATGATGTCGGAGACCAGCAGGTCTATCTGTCCGTGCTCCAGCGCTTCGAGCGCTTCCGTGCCGTCGGACACACCGATGGCGGTAAAGCCGCTGCGCGTCAGTACACGGCAAAACAGCTGCCGCAGTTCGTTATCGTCCTCCGCGACCAAGATCCGAAACATGACCGTCCCCCCTTTCGTCCGCTCCCATTATAGCATGAAAACGAAAAAAATTCATCCCTTTTTCGCTTCCAGTTGATGTTGAGTTGATATTTCTGTCTATACTAAGAGGTAGAAACAGGTAAGGAGGTTATCCCATGAGCGAAAACGAGCGAAAGGCGATTGAAGATGCGCGTTATTCTGATACAGACCGAATCTTCACACTGCCCAATCTTTTAAGTTTTTTCCGACTCCTTTTAATTCCGGTCATTGTCTGGCTCTACGACGGCGGGCACTACTGGTGGGCCTTCGGCACGCTGATCCTGTCCGGCGCGACCGACGTGATCGACGGCTGGATCGCACGCACCTTCCACCTTGTTTCCGACTTTGGCAAGGCGATCGATCCGATCGCCGATAAGCTGACACAGGCGGCCATGCTCCTGTGCCTTATGCGGGAGCATCTCTGGCTGATCGGCGTGCTCGCGCTCAAGGAGATCTCCATCGGCATTCTCTCCCTCATTGCCCGCCACACCACCGGCAAGGTCTACAGCGCGGGCTGGTACGGCAAACTCTGCACCGTCGTCATCTATCTCTCGATGGGGCTGCTGCTTATCTGGAAAGCGCCTGCCGCCTTCGTTCTGTGCGACGCGCTGCTCATTGCGGGACTGATCCTGCTGTCCTTCACCATGTACTTCATTCGCTTTACGGCGATCATTCGGGAGGCGCGCGGCGGCAACGCTCACGAGGCGTCATGAGAGAGCGCTTCCGTGATTTTTGGGGGCGTCGGCGTGAGCGCATCGGCCGCCGCCTTCGCTACGGCGCGCAGAAGCGCCTGTACCGCTGCCCTGCCTGCCGCGCCGTGCAATCCGTGCCGGTCGGCCTCGGGCAGAGCAAAGTCACCTGCAAACGCTGCGGAGAGATCTTTCTCCGCCGGACATAGCACAACGGGGCGGCCTCTTAAAGAAAGAGGCCGCCCCGTTTGCGTTACTCCGCATGGATGGATTTTGCGTATTCCGTCGGCGATATGCCGAAATTGTCCTTGAACTGGCGCGAAAAATGGTGGATGGTGGAATAGTTCAGCGCGGCCGCGATCTGAGAAACGTTCATTTTCCCCTCGCGGATCAGGCACTTGCTCTCCTCGAGCTTGACGCGGCGGATGTATTCGCCGGGTGAGATCTGCATCTGCCGATGGAACAGCGCCGTCATGTGCGAAGCGCTCACGCCGACCTCCCGCGCCACGATATCAACCGACAGCTTGTCATAGACATGGTCGGCAATGTATTGCAGCGTGCGGCTGACGATGAGATTGTCGTTGCGCAGCGCCACCGGTGTCTTGAGCCGCTTTTTTGCCCCGCGCACATCGCGCAGCACCGACAATAGCAGCAGCTTGAGGTTGCTGCGGATCGCGTCGCCGCTGTAAGGGTCCGCCGTTTCCCACTCGTGGAGGATCTGCTTGAGGAAGACCGCCTCCGTAGAAGACAGCTCAAAGACGCGGTTGCCGATGTTCAGCGGCAGATCGCCCTCCAGGTCGAACGTCACCGTCAGAAAGCGCGCCGAAACGCTCAACTCCGTATACTGCATATGCCACTGGTTCGGCGTGAAGATCATCAGTTGTCCCTGCCGCAGCTCCACTGCGTTGCCGTCCACCACGCAGTGCAGCTGGCCGCGATCCACATATGTCAGCTCATACATGGAGTGCTCCTCGCCCTTGAAAAGAAAGCCGCACTCCTCCTCGCGGTAAAACAGCGTGTAGATCTCGCCCAGACGCAGCCGGTCGGTGATCTTCAGATCCGCCGCACCGTCGAACGGGGCGGTCTCTTCCAGCGTCGCGCCCTGCTCCATCGTCATGCGCACGGAGCACTCCTCCTGATAGGGCACGATGGCAAATTCCGTGCCCTTCGGCAGGCAGACCGGCTTGTCTAGATAGAAATACCGCGTTTTGCTCTCCCTACGGACAGCAAGCACCGTCATGCCCGTCTCAAAGTTCAGGTAAACGGCTGCGCTGCCGCGCACAAAGCTCAAATCGCGCTGCGTATAGCTCCGCACCGTCTCCGCCCAGCCGTCCCCATGCGGGAACTGGCGGTCGATCTGGCTTTCGCGCAGGATCGTTCCGCAGCCGGCAAAGGACTGTTTGTTTAAGTTTTCGATCAAGGCAGATACCTCCGTGTCAGTCGAAGAGAACCGGCGGATAGCGGTGCAGCGCGGCGATCGCTTCCTTCACGTTGGGCAGATCCTCGCGATAGGTCACGCCGTACCACTGCTCCTGCGTCTCGAGCACACGAACGGACGCCGTGCCGTCCTGAATGAGCCGGTTGGTCGCAAAGGGGAGGTAAAACTCGCCCTTCATGGGGTTCTCCCGCAGAATGCCGCCGAGGTAGAACGGGAACAGGCGCTCCAGCTCGTCCATCATGCTCCTGCCGTAGCCCCAGAAATTCATGGAAACGATCGTGCGGTCGTCCAGCGGCGTAAAATGGACGCCATCCTCGGTAAACGCCGCGCCATCGGGTCGCTTTTCGATATGTGTGCGCTCCACCACGTCGCTCAGGAGGCCGTCTTCCACCTTGCAGACGCCGCGCGCGACGGAGCCGTTCTCCGTCAGTGCGTTTTTGAGCAGATAGCCCACCATCGCGTAGGCATGATCCTCGTGCGGCCGACGCAGATAGTCCGCGATGGCAAGGTAAGCACCGCGGCCGTAAAAATCGTCGGAATTGATCACAACGAAGTCGCCCTGCACCTGCTCCTTGGCGCACAGCACGGCGTGCCCCGTGCCCCACGGCTTGGTGCGTCCCTCCGGCGCGCGGAAGCCCGCCGGAAGCATATCGACTTCCTGAAAAACATAGGCCGTCTCTATGTGGCGCTCCAGCTTCTTCGTGATCTGCCGGAAGTCCTCCTCGATGGACTTTTTGATGACAAAGACCACCTTGGTAAAGCCCGCCTGACAGGCGTCGTAGATCGAGTAGTGGAGAATGCTGTTGCCATGCTCATCGACGGGCGTCATCTGCTTCAGTCCGCCGAAGCGGCTGCCCATCCCCGCCGCGAGAACGACCAATGTGAGGTCCTTCATAAATCCGCACTTCCTATCCGTATAGTACCGCCATTGTACCATTTGTCACCATAAAATGCAAGCCATTTCCTTGATCGTTGGGACAAAACGGAAAAAAGCGTTGACTTTATCGGAAAAACAGGCTACGATAAACGAAACACCAGAAAAGGAGAGACCTATGGACACGATATACGTTACCGGACACCGAAATCCGGACACCGATTCCATCGTTTCTGCCATGGCATACGCCGCGCTGCGCAACGCGCTGGGCGACCGGCAATATCAGGCAGCGCGCTTGGGGCACGTCAGCGACGAAACGCAGCTTGTTCTCGACCGCTTTGGCTTCTCCGCGCCGCAATGGATCAAGACCGTTCGCACACAGGTGCGCGATCTGGACTACGACACGCCGCCGGCGCTCTCCTCCGCCGTCACGGTCAGTCGCGCGTGGTCCGTTCTGTCCTCCGACAGCTCCATTGCCGCCATTCCCGTGACCAATGAGGACGGAACGCTCTTTGGCATGCTCTCGGCCGGTGACATCGCCGCCTATGATATGCGCTCGATCGAGCGGCCTTACATCGAGGAGATCCCCGTGTTCAACCTCCTGAGCGTGCTGGAAGGCAGGCTCCTCAACGAAGCGGGCAATATGGTCGACAGCCTGACGGGCAATGTGACCATCGCGCTGCCGCAGAGCTGCGACAATCTGCTCTTCTCCGCCAAGGACAGCATCGTCGTCTGCGGCGACCAGCCGGAGATGCTGCACCGCGCGCTTGCGCTCGGCGTGCGCTGCGTGATCGTCTGTCAGGCGGAGGTGGACGAGGCGCTGCGCCGCGAGCCGACCGATACCTGTATCATCTCCACGCCCTTTGATGCCTACCGTGCGGTGCGCCTGATCTATCAGTCGCTCCCCATCCGCCGCATCTGCCGCACGGAAAATCTCGAGTGCTTCCATCTGGACGACTACGTGGACGACGTGCGCGAGGGAATGCTCAAGAGCCGCTACCGCTGCTACCCGATCCTGGACGAAAATGAGCACGTTGTCGGCACGCTTTCGCGCTACCATTTGATCCGTCCGCGCCGCAAGCGCGTCGTTCTGGTTGACCACAATGAGGTCGCGCAATCCGTTTCCGGGCTGGAGCAGGCAGAGATCTTGGAGATCATCGACCATCACCGCCTTGCCGACATCCAAACCGGCAACCCGATCTACTTCCGCAACGAGCCGGTCGGCAGCACCACGACGATCATCGCCGGAATGTATCAGGAGCGCGGGCTGATGCCCTCGGAAAAACTGGCGGGCATGATGGCCGCCGCGATCGTCTCCGACACGGTCATGTTCAAGTCCCCCACCTGCACCGTGCGCGACCGCAATATGGCAGAGCGTATGGCGCGCATTGCCAACGTATCGCTCGAAGAGCTGGGGCAGAAGATCTTCTCCGCCTCCTGGTCGGACGACAAGACCGCAAAGGCGCTGCTTTTCGCCGATTTCAAGGACTTCCACATCGCCGGCCACAATCTCGGCGTCGGCCAGATCACCTGCGTCAACTCCATGCACATCCTACAGCGCAAGAATGAGTTCTTAGAAGAAATGAAAAAGACCATGCGCGAGCGTCAATACGATCTGATGCTCCTGATGCTGACGGACGTGCTGCGCGAAGGCACGCAGCTGATCTATGTCGGCGACGAAGACACCATTCGCATGGCCTTCTCCTCCGAGGCACGGAACAACGAAGTGTTCCTGCCGAAGGTCATGTCCCGAAAAAAGCAGATTATCCCCGCCCTGTCCGCCATGTGGGGCTAAAACGAAACGCTTCCATCGCCCTTATCCGGCGGTGGAAGCGTTTTCTTCTTCGGCGAACAGCTCACTGATGGGCGCGAAGCGGTAGCCCAGCTCCTCCCAGCGGGTCAATAATTCATCAAGGATGGTCGCGTTGGTCTTCGACGTGCTGTGCAGCAGAACGACCGCGCCGTTGTGGATGCGGCCGATCAGCTTGGAAAAGGCCTGCTCCGAGGTCGGCTGCTGATCATTGAGCCAGTCGACGTAGGCAAGGCTCCAGAAGACCGTATGGTATCCCATCTCCTTGGCCATGCGAAGGTTTTCCTCGGAATAGATGCCCTGCGGGGGACGGTAATACTTCTGCATTTTCTGACCGGTCACGCTTTCGTAGAGCGTTTCAAGCGACGTCAGCTCCTCGCGGAAGGTCGCCTCGTCACCGATCTTGGACATATCCCAGTGATGATAGGTATGGTTCCCCACGGTGTGTCCCTCGGCGACCATGCGCCGAACCAGCTCCGGATTGCGCTCCAGATAGTTGCCCACAAGGAAAAACGTCGCGCTGACGCCGTGCTTTTTCAGCACGTCGAGGATCTGCGCCGTGCAGCCGTTTTCATAGCCCGCGTCGAAGGTCAAGTAGATCACCGGCTGCGACGTATCGCCTAAATAAGCGGCCTGATAGGAGCGCAGCGTCCGGCTGTCCGTGTTGCCGGTCGGCGGCTCCCCCTCCTGCGGAAAGCTCAGGCCCCAAGAGCCTGCGGGCAGCGCCGCTTCCTGCCGCAGCGCTGCGATCGTTGTCAGCGCCGCCAGCACCGCGAGCACCAGCAGCGCGGCCAGATTGCGCCGTAAAAACTGTTTCATCCGCCTCACCTCGGTCAAGCATATGAGGCGGGTAACCATGATATGCCATGAAGAAATGTCTGTCAAGTTTTTTCTCTTGACAACCGAAAAGAACTGTGATAGAATGGTGCGGCATAGGGGGTGTGGGGATGAAGCAGGACGCTTTTTCCATGTCGCTGCTGCTGGACTACTACGGCAGCCTGCTGACGGACAAGCAGAAAGCTTATTTCGACCTGTATTACAATCAGGATCTCTCCCTCAGCGAGATCGCGGAGCAGGAGGGCATCTCCCGCCAAGGCGTGCACGACGCCGTCACCCGCGCCGAGGCGCTGCTGCGCGATATGGAGCGAGCCACCGGCTGCGTTGAGAAATCGCTCCGTCTGCGCGCCGCGCTCGAGCAGATCGCCGAGGCCGCGCAGTCCCTGTGCGCTCACGCAGATCCAAGCGTGCGTCAAAATGCGCAGTGCATTTTAGACGCTGTTTCTTCCGTAAAGGAGTAAAATATGGCATTTGAAGGTCTGACCGCCAAACTCACCGCCGCGTTCAAAAAGCTGCGCGGCAAGGGACGCCTGTCCGAGTCCGACATCAAGGACGCAATGCGGGAGATCCGCCTTGCCCTTCTGGAGGCGGACGTCAGCTACAAGGTCGTCAAAGATTTTATCAAGAGCGTTTCCGAACGCTGCGTCGGCAGAGACGTGCTGGAAAGCCTCACACCGGCGCAGATGATCGTCAAGATCGTCAACGAAGAGCTGATCGCCCTCATGGGCAGCGAAAATCAGCGCATCACCATCTCGCCCAAGCCGCCGACGGTCGTCATGCTCGTCGGCTTGCAGGGCGCCGGTAAAACGACCAACGGCGCAAAGCTGGCCGGTCTGTTCAAAAAGCAGGGCAAGCGCCCGCTGCTGGTCGCCTGCGACATCTATCGCCCCGCCGCCATCAAGCAGCTTGAGGTCGTCGGCGGTCAGTTGGATATTCCCGTTTTCCAGATGGGGCAGGAAGACCCCGTTAAGATCGCCAAGGCTGCCATTCGCCACGCGCAGCAGCACGGAAACGACATTGTCTTCCTCGACACGGCGGGTCGTCTGCACGTCGACGAGGCGCTAATGAACGAGCTGAAATCCATCAAGGCGGAGGTGCAGCCGAGCGAGATCCTTCTGGTGGTCGACGCCATGACCGGTCAGGACGCGGTCAACGCCGCGCAGTCCTTCAACGAATGGCTCGACATCGACGGCGTGATGCTCACAAAGCTCGACGGCGACGCGCGCGGCGGCGCTGCGCTCTCCGTCAAGGCCGTCACGGGCAAGCCGATCAAGTTCATCGGCACCGGCGAAAAGCTCGACATGATCGAGCCGTTCCATCCGGAACGCATGGCCTCGCGTATTTTGGGCATGGGCGACGTGCTGACGCTGATCGAAAAGGCGGAGCAGGCGATCGACCAGAAGAAGGCCGCGGAGCTGGAGCAGCGTCTGCGCCAGAACAAATTCACCCTCAAGGACTTTTACGACCAGCTCGTGCAGCTCAAGTCGATGGGCTCCATGCAGGACATCCTCGGGATGCTGCCCGGCATGGGCGCGATGAAGGACGTGAAGGTAGACGAAAGCGCGCTGAGCCGCGTGGAGGCGATCATTCTCTCCATGACGCCGCATGAGCGCGAAAATCCCATGTGCCTGAACTCCTCGCGCAAGCGCCGCATCGCGCTCGGCTGCGGCCAGAAGGTCGAAGACATCAACCGTCTGCTCAAGCAGTTCGACCAGATGCAGCAGATGATGAAGCAGATGAACGGCAAGGGCGGCAAGCGCAAGCTCTTGGGCAAGATGGGCGGCTTTTCCGGCTTCCCCGGAATGTGATCATTGAACCGCACGGTTTAACGATAAAAACTATTTTACGGAACATTTTTTTGGAGGTATTCCCATGGTTAAGATCAGACTCAGAAGAATGGGTGCAAAGAAAGCGCCTTACTATCGTATCGTTGTCGCCGATTCCCGCAGCCCCCGCGATGGCCGTTGCATCGAAGAGATCGGCACCTACGATCCCCTGGCAAATCCCGCTGCTGTCACTGTTGACGTCGAGAAGGCACAGCAGTGGATCAAGAACGGCGCTCAGCCGACCGACACCGTGCGTGCGCTCCTGAAGAAGGCAAACGTCCTTTGATCCGTTGGGAGGCAACACGATGAAGGATCTCTTGCTCTATGTGGCAAAGCAGCTGGTCGATCAGCCTGATGCGGTCTCGGTCACAGAGAGAGAGGATGGAAACGGTACCGTTCTGGAACTGCGCGTGGCGCCCGAGGATATGGGCAAGGTCATCGGCAGGCAGGGACGCATCGCCAAGGAAATCCGCACGGTGATCAAGTCGGTCGCCATGCGCGACGGAAAGCGCGTTACCGTCGACATCGTAGACTAACCGCAAAGAAGAGGCGACGCTCTTTTTCCGAAGGCGTCGCCTCTTGCGTTTTTTGCGGCGGTGTGTTATACTTGCCCTGACCGATGACTATTTGCCGGAGGTGCAGCCATGCCGAATTTTACAAAGCAGGCGATCAAAGCGTCCTTTTTGAAGCTCCTCAACGAGCAGCCGCTCAGTAAGATCAGCGTACGAAGCATTGTGGAAGATTGCGGCATCAACCGCAACTCCTTCTATTACCACTATCAGGACATTCCCGCCCTGCTTGAGGAGATCATCAAGGACGCGGCGGACGACCTGATCGCGAAGTATCCGACCATCAGCTCACTGGACGAGTGCGTTGAGGTCGCCTTCCGCTTCGGGCTGGACAACAAGCGCGCCGTGTTCCACATTTTCAATTCGCTCAACCGCGACATCTACGAGCGCTCCAGTATGAAGCTGTGCGAATACCTCGTGACCACTTATCTCGATGCTGCGTTCGGCAAGAACGCCGTCGATCCCTACGATCATCAGATGTTTATCCGCTTCTTTAAGTGCGCACTGTTCGGCCTGACCTACGACTGGATCGAAAGCGGCATGAAGGACGACATGATCACGGCCGCGAAGCACGCCGCGCTGCTCTGCCGCGGCCTGTCCGATGAGCTGATCGCGCGCAGCCGCAGCGCCGCGCTTGCTGGGCAAAACACGCATTGTGTCTAAATTTTATACAAACTCCCTCCCGCTGCCCGATTTTTGGGTAGCGGGCTTTTTTTGCCCGTTGGAAAAGAAAAGAACCTTTGCTATACTTCTGACCGTAAATGAGAGCTGGGGCTTTCCCCCAAAAAAGAAAGGAGGCGTCTTTTATGCGTATGCGTTCCGTGGCTCCCATGCGGGCGGCCAAAGCCGGTTACCTGATCCTGTCGACCGCGCTGTGCGCTCTGGGCATCGTGCTCATCGTCCTGCCGGATCTGTCCGCAAAGGTCATCGGGTTGCTCTGCGGCATCCTGCTGCTGCTGTTCGGCTGCATAAGACTCGTCGGTTATTTTTCCAAAGATCTCTATCGTCTGGCCTTCCAGTATGATCTGGTCTTCGGCATTCTGTCCATCGTTCTCGGGATCGCCATTCTGATCCGTCCGGAGAGCCTGATGACCTTTGTGGGCATCGCGCTCGGGCTTTCCATCCTGACGGACGGTCTGTTCAAGATCCAGATCGCGTGGCAGGCAAAGAACTTCGGCATCCGCAACTGGTGGCTGATCCTGAGCTGCGCCATTTTGGCCAGCCTGTGCGGCGTCGTTCTGATGTTCCGCCCGGGTGCAGGCAGCAACGTTCTGATGATCCTGATGGGGATCACCTTCCTGAGCGAAGGGATCCTGAATTTCTGCACCATGCTGACGGCGGTCAAGATCGTGCGCTACCAAATGCCGGATGTGATTGATGTAGACGATTTTGAAAGAAAGTGAGGATGAAGCGATGCGATTTGCAAATGCGGTCGTCAAGTATCGGAAGGTCATTCTGATCCTTGCGATCGTCCTGATAGTTCCCTCCCTGCTGGGTATGGTGGGAACTCGGATCAACTATGATATGCTCGACTACCTGCCGGACGATATTGACACCGTGATCGGGCAGAACGAACTGCTGGAGGACTTCGGCAAGGGTGCGTTCTCCCTGATCATTGTGGAGGATATGCCGGACAAGGACGTCCAAAAGCTCTGCAGCAAGATCGAAACGGTGGATCACGTAGAGAGCGTTTTGTGGTACTCCTCCCTTGCGGATATTTCCATTCCCAAGGAGCTGCTGCCCGACGCGGTCTTTGACGCCTTCAACACCGACCACTCGACCATGGTCGCCGTCTTCTTCGACAGCGCCACCTCGGACGACGTGACGATGGATGCCATCCGCGAGATCCGCTCCATTGCGGGCAAGCAGTGCTACGTCTCCGGTATGTCCGCGCTGGTCACGGATCTGAAGGATCTGTGCGAGCGTGAGGAACCGATCTACGTTGCCCTTGCGGTGCTCTTTGCAACGCTTGCCATGCTGATCTTCTTGGACGGCTGGCTGGTACCGTTCGTCTTCCTTGCCTCCATCGGCATGATGATCCTGCTCAATCTGGGCACGAACTATTTCTTCGGCGAGATCTCCTACATCACCAAGGCGCTTTCGGCCGTCCTGCAGCTGGCCGTCACGATGGACTACTCCATCTTCCTCTGGCACAGCTATAACGAGAACCGCGAGAAGTTCTCCGACCATAAAGAGGCAATGGCGCACGCCATTCACGAAACGCTCACCTCCGTCATCGGCAGCTCCATTACGACGGTCGCCGGTTTCGCGGCTCTGTGCTTCATGACCTTCACGCTCGGCAAAGACCTTGGCATCGTGATGGCCAAGGGCGTCATCTTCGGCGTGATCGGCTGCGTGACCGTGCTGCCCGCGCTCATCCTTGCGCTGGATAAGCCGCTGCAAAAAACAAAGCACAAGTCCATCATCCCGAACATGACGAAGTTCTCCTCGAAGCTGCTCAAGATCTTCCCCGTGTTCCTGCTCATCTTCGCGCTTCTCATCGCACCTGCCTACTACGGCTACGACAAGACCAACGACGAAGTGTACTACGACATGGGGCAGTGCCTGCCGGAGGACATCGAGTATGTCATCGCGAACTCCAAGCTCTCGGAAGACTTTGACATTGCATCGACCCACATGGTGCTTGTCAGCTCCGACCTGTCCAGCAAGTCCGTGCACCGCATGATCGACGAGATGGAGTCCGTCGACGGCGTCAAATACGTCCTCGGCCTTGACTCCCTGCTCGGTTCGCGCATTCCGGAGGAGATTCTGCCGGATCACCTGCGCAGCGTCGTGGAAAGCGACCGCTGGAAGCTGCTGCTGATCAACTCCGAATATAAGGTCGCAAGCGACAAGGTAAACGACCAGATCGACAGCCTGAACAAGATCCTCAAGAGCTACGACAGCACGGGAATGCTGATCGGTGAAGCGCCCTGCATGAAGGACATGATCGAAACGACCGACCGCGACTTCCGCGTCGTCAACACCGTTTCCATCCTCGCCATTTTCCTCATCATCATGCTGGTGGAAAAGAGCATTTCCCTCCCGTTCATCCTGATCGCGGTCATCGAGCTTGCCATCTTCATCAACCTCGGTCTGCCGCATTATCTCGGGCAGTCGCTGCCCTTCATCGCCCCGATCTGCATCAGCACCATCCAGCTCGGCGCGACGGTAGACTACGCGATCCTGATGACCACACGCTATAAGAACGAACGCATTTCCGGCAAGAGCAAGCGCGAAAGCGTCACCATCGCCCTGTCCGCCTCGATCCCCTCGATCTTGGTCTCCGGCATGGGTCTCTTCGCCGCGACCTTCGGCGTTGCGGTCTACTCGGACATTGACATCATCAGCTCCATGTGCAGCCTGATGGCAAGAGGCGCTATCGTCAGTATGCTGGCAGTTATTTTCATCCTGCCCGCGCTGCTGATGCTCTGCGACAAGCTCATCTGCGCTACGACCATCGGTATGAGACATTTGAAGAAAACGGAGGTAAGATAATATGTTTATGAAGTACAGAAAGCCCCTTGCCCTGCTTCTGAGCGCGGTTCTGATGGCGGGCGGATGCCTCGGCATCAGCGCGACGGCCAAGAACACCGAAAAGGTGCGGGAGCCGGAGTCCGTGACCACGGCGGCAAAGACCGGCAGCGAAAATGCCCAGAAGGACGAGACCGTTTATGTCCTCGCCGGCGCCGACGGCTCCGTCGACAAGATCATCGTCAGCGACTGGATCAAGAACCCGTCGCACGAGGCCGACCTCTCCGATCGCTCCGAACTGACGGACATCGAGAACGTAAAGGGCGACGAGACCTACGTCATGGATCGTGACAACGCGCTTCTGTGGGATGCGCAGGGCAACGACATCTACTATCAGGGAACGACCGACAAGGAGCTTCCCGTCTCCCTGCGCGTATCCTACTGGCTCGACGGCGTGTCCGTCTCGCCGGAGGAGCTGGCAGGTCAGAGCGGCACCGTCACCATCCGCTACGACTACACCAACCACGAGCAGCGCACCGTGACCGTCAACGGTAAAGAAGAAACGGTTTGCGTCCCCTTCGCCATGCTGACCGGCATGATGCTGGACAACGACGTGTTCCGCAATGTCACCGTCTCCAACGGCAAGCTCATCAATGACGGCGATCACACCGTGGTAGTCGGCATTGCCTTCCCGGGACTGCAAGACAGCCTGCAGCTTGATCCGGAGTTGCTCGAACTGCCGGATTACGTAGAGATCACCGCAGAGGTGACCGATTTCGCCCTGACCAATACCGTGACGCTTGCCACGAACGAAGTCTTCAACGGCATTCAGAACACCGTGGACGACGTGCAGGACGGCGAGGATCTGGAAGAAAAGCTGACCTCTTCGCTCGACACGCTGCGCGACGCTCTGTCGCAGCTGATGGACGGTTCTTCTCAGCTCTATGACGGCCTGTGCACGCTCCTTGAAAAGTCCAACGAGCTTGTTGCCGGTATTGAAAAGCTGGCGCAGGGCGCGCAGCAGCTCAAGAGCGGCGCAGCCACCCTCGGCAGCGGCGCCTCGTCGCTGGCAAGCGGAGCCGCCGATCTGTCCTCCGGTCTGAACACGCTCAACGCAAAGAGCAGCGAGCTCAACGCCGGTGCGGCGCAGGTGTTCAATTCCCTTCTGAGCATGGCAAACAGTCAGCTTGCGGAAGCCGGTCTGACCGTTCCCACCCTGACCATCGGCAACTACGCCGACACGCTCAATGCTCTGATCGCCTCCCTTGACCCGACGAACGTCGCCGCGCAGGCACAGGCTGCCGCGCGGGAGCAGGTCACGAGCGCCGTAAACGCCAAGCGCGACGAGATCACCGCCGCCGTCACGGCGGAGGTGGAAAAG
>USIH01000007.1 GCA_900554705.1 uncultured Eubacteriales bacterium | reverse complement strand
GCTGCTATCCAGATTCGAACTGGAGACCTCATCCTTACCAAGGATGCGCTCTACCTGCTGAGCTATAGCAGCATTTCAGACAGCTTTGACATTATAGCAAGGAAATGCGCCCGTGTCAACCATTATTTTTTCTTTTTTTGCGTCTCGGACGACAAATTCCGCCGCGCTCCGCGCAGGCAAGGGGCGCAAGACCCTCCGCGATGCCGTCTGTCGCATCGCGGGGGTCTGCTTGTTAAGCAGCTTTTCGGTCAGTGAATGTCCTCCGTATCGTAGGGCGTAGTCTGGTAGACGAAGTAATTGAGCCAGTTGCAAAGCAGCAAGTGCGCGTGCGCGCGCCACGTCACCAGCGGAGGCAGCCGATCGTCATCATTGGGAAAATAGTTCTTCGGAACCGCGATCGGCAAACCCAGCGCCTTGTCCCGCTCGTACTCGCGCCGGAGCGTATCCGGATCATACTCCGGATGCCCCGTGATAAACACCTGCCGTCCGCCCGCCGTGAAGATCGCGTAGACGCCCGCCTCTTCCGAAGCAGCGGCAATGCGCAGCGCAGGCACGCGCTCGATGTCCTCACGCAGCACCGTCGTGTGGCGCGAATGCGGCGCCATGAACACGTCGTCAAAGCCGCGCAGCAGGATCGGGTGCTTATACTGCACGCGATGCGAAAAAACGCCGAAGAGCTTTTCCGGCAGCGGCCGCTTCTCGATCCCATAGTGGTAGTACAGTCCCGCCTGCGCGCCCCAGCAGACGTGCAGCGTGCTGTGCACGTGCGTCTTGCTCCACTCCATGATCGTGCAAAGCTCCTGCCAGTACTCCACCTGTTCAAAGGGCATCTGCTCCACCGGCGCACCGGTGATGATCATGCCGTCAAAGCGCCGCTCTCGGATCTGGTCAAACGTGTGGTAGAAGGTAAACAGGTGCTCCGCGGACGTATGCTTGGCCTTGTGCGACTGCGTGTGCAGAAACTCCAGATGCACCTGTAGGGGCGAATTGCCCAAAAGGCGCGAAAACTGCGTTTCCGTCTCGATCTTTGTCGGCATGAGGTTGAGGATCAAAATCTCAAGCGGGCGGATGTCCTGCGTCAGCGCGCGGGTCTCCGTCATGACAAAAATATTCTCGTTTTGCAGCGTCGCAGTTGCCGGAAGGTCGTTTGGGATCTTGATTGGCATACCCGTTCTCCCCTTAGCCCAGCGTGTCGAGCGCCTGAGAAATGTCCGCGATCAGATCCTCCGCGTTCTCAAGTCCGCAGCTCAGCCGGATCATATCCGGAGAAACGCCGGCCGCGAGCAGCTCTTCGTCGTTCATCTGCCTGTGCGTCGTGCCCGCCGGATGCAGGCAGCAGGTGCGCGCGTCGGCCACGTGCGTTTCGATCGCCGCGAGCTTCAGCTGCGCCATAAACTGCGCGGCCGCCTGACGCCCTCCCTTCACACCGAACGCGATCACGCCGCAGGTGCCGTCCGGCATATACTTCTTCGCGCGTTCATAATACCGGTCGCCGGTCAGCCCGGGGTATTTTACCCAAGATACCCGCTCGTGCGCCTGTAGGAAGCGCGCGATCCTCTCCGCCGTCTCACAGTGCTGCCGTATGCGGAGCGGCAGGCTCTCTAATCCCAAATTGGTATAAAACGCGTTCTGCGGCGACTGCACCGCACCGAGGTCGCGCATCAGCTGCACTGTGGCCTTGGTGATATAAGCGCCCGCCTGCCCGAAGCGTTCGGTGTAAACAATGCCGTGGTAGCTCTCGTCTGGCGTACAAAGGCAGGGGAATTTCTCGGGGTAACGCGACCAGTCGAAGTTTCCGCTATCGACGATGCAGCCGCCCAGCGCGGCGGCATGGCCGTCCATATACTTCGTCGTGGAATGCACGGCGATGTCGGCGCCCCAGCGGAAGGGCTGGCAGTTGATCGGCGTGGCAAACGTGTTGTCCACGATCAGCGGAACGCCGTGCGCGTGCGCCGCCTTTGCAAACTTCTCAATGTCCAGCACCGTCAGCGCGGGATTTGCGATCGTCTCGCCATAAACGACCTTGGTGTTCGGCCGGAAGGCGGCGTTCAGCTCTTCCTCCGAGCAGTCCGGATCGACGAACGTGCACTCCACCCCCATGCGCTTCATCGTCACGGAGAACAGGTTGAAGCTGCCGCCGTAGATGGAAGCGGAGCTTACGATGTGGTCGCCCGCACCGACGATGTTAAAGACGGAAAAGAAGACCGCCGCCTGGCCGGAACCGGTCAGCATCGCCGCCGTTCCGCCCTCCAGCGCGGCGATCTTCGCCGCAACGGCGTCGCAGGTGGGATTTTGCAGGCGGGAGTAGAAATAGCCGCTCGCCTCCAAATCGAAGAGCTTGGCCATTTCCTCCGCGTTTTCATAGCGGAACGTCGTGCTCTGCACGATGGGGATCTGGCGCGGCTCGCCGTTCTTCGGGCTGTAACCGGCTTGAATGCACTGCGTTTGCGCATGGAGCTTCATAAAAATACACCTCGTTGCATTGGTATTTCCCACATTATACGGAGTTGCCCGAAGAAAGTCAAGACGGCGCCCGTGCGCATTTTTTCGAAAAAATGAAAAAAGGGCTTGCTTTTTGAAAAAACCTTTGTTATAATACCACTGCGCTTGAGAGAGCGCAGCACATATGGGGGTATAGCTCAGCTGGGAGAGCGCTTGAATGGCATTCAAGAGGTCAGCGGTTCGATCCCGCTTATCTCCACCAAAAAGCACTCGATTTCATTTGAAATCGAGTGTTTTTCTATACTTTTCAGCCTGTTTTGTGCCGGGCGTTTTTGTCTTGGGCAACAAATGGACAACAGACCTTCGCAACAGGAGCAGTTTGTATCTGCTCCCGTTGCTTTTCCCGCTCTGGAAAACGATTTATGTCATCCGACCCAGATCACACGCGCTTTCCACCCCGCCTCATTCAGTTGCTTCCTGCAACAAATTTGCATGACTTACAATCGGCGGTTTCAATTCTCTGCGATCCAATGCCAATATAGCGCCTGTGTAACTGCGGCAGAACTGTGCTGCAAAGGCCTTTGCACCAAGGCGATGTCATAAAACTCGCCTAAAACATCGTTATCAGGGAAGCAAGCAAAGCCGTTTTCCAACTTCAATGTGGACGCATCATCATTTTCATAACCGGCAGCCGCTTCACCCGCTTTCCAGTCTTGCCACTCTTGATACGTCATGTTTTTGATCAAGATGCTCTTGCCTTGCAAAATAGAGCTGGTAACGCACTTCGTGATCTGTTTCTTGATAGGCACGCGGTGGCTTCCCCGCTGCGAAGCGCAATTTTTTGCATTGCGCTCCGTCACTTTTTACATTTTCTATCGGCTTAAATTGTGTAAAACATTGAAATTTTCGCGCGTTTGCCGGATATTCTTGATTTTTAGTGTCGCTCTGATTATACTCATTCTATATTTGTTAAGCGTGCCGGATGCATAGTGCCCGTTGTCGCTTACATTTCGGCACGTATCTGCAAATATCAGACTGTTTTGACGGAGGTCTCCCTATGAGCGGCGTTTATGTTTCTTCCATTCTCTTTGACGAGAGCATTGCTGAAAAAGGCCGCGTGTACTGGACAATTTGGCACGAGGTCTACGACAAGCTCGCTGATCCGGAAACGGTCGAACAAATGACCTTGGCGCGCTGCCAGGAGGGCGCGCGTCTCTACCCGTGGTCGCAGTGGATCGCGAAGAAGGACGACAGGATCGTCGGCTTCTGCGATTTCGACCTCTACCACGGCGAAATTTTCTCCATCGGCGTGCTGCCGGAATATCGCGGGCAGGGCGTCGCGCGCCGGTTGATGGAGGAGATTCTGGAGCGTCTTTCGGCTTTCGATCCCATTACGCTGTGGGCGCCGGAGAAGGATCCCAACGCGATCCGCTTCTACGAGCACTTCGGCTTCCGTCCGTGCCCCGACGACCACCATGTTGACTGCCTGATGCCCGTCTCCGCCCTGACCATGCGCCTCTGGCACTCCCCCAACGACACGCAGTCGGACTGAAACAAACCCAGCCGCGCTGATGACCTTATCGGTTCATCAGCGCGGCTGGCTATTTTACCTCTTCGTTCTCACGTTTCGGAGCCGTCCGGCGCAGTATCCGGCTCCTCCTTTTCAAATCCGGCTCTGTCCAGCTCATCGTGCAGTGCCATGCGTCGTGGATAGGCCGCGCGCCACTGCGCAGCCAACTGCTGTGCCGCTTTACGCCCCTCCGCACAACGCCGCAGTTGCTTAAGCGCAGCGATCGCGCTGCGGTAGCCGCGTCGATCATTCGCGCGCTCCATGCGCCAACGCGCTTCATTTTGCCATACCTGCCGCATTTGCTCGGGATAGCGCCGCTTCAGCTCCGGCTCGTACCGCTGCAATTCATTGCTCCACCCCTTCTGCGCCAGCGCCAGCAGCGCATCCCACTGCGCTTCCGCCGCGAGGAACTCCACGCGGACGTTGCTCAGGCTATTAGACGCGGCAAGTTGCGCCCGAAGGGCAGGCCATTGCTCCGGCGGAGTCGCCTCCTTCAGGCGTTGGATATAGCCCATATCGCGCTGCCATTGGTTCAGGACATAGTCCTTCAGTGTCTCATAATATTTCTCTCGGCGCGACAGCTTGTCATACAGGTCGATCAGTTGCTCCCGATAGCGGCACACCGCTCCGGCCTCTTTTGCATCGAGCGTCATGCTCTCCTGCAACAGCTCCACCGCCGTCTCAAGCGCCCCCTGCGCGGTTGCGCGCTTGATCTTCCAGCGACGGACGGCGGGTCGATCGCCGTATCGTTCCAGCAGCGCCGGCAGCTCCTCCTCCGGTGTGATGTCAAGGCGCTGCTGCATCAGTTCTCCCCACTCCCACTCCGATGCCGTTTCCATTTCGGCATCCAGCATCGCCATGGAACGGCGGACAAATCCCGTTTCGGAAAACTTTTCTAAGACAAACGCTTGCAGGTAGCCGATTATATCGCACCGCTTCTTCGTGATCGCGTCGCAGAACCAGTCGTACATATGTTCCCGCAGCGCCGCGTCGGCGCAGTCGTATATCTCGTCCCAGCATCCGGCGCATTGCGCGATCAGCTCGGTCAAGCCGCCGTCGGAGTCGTCGGCTTCCTGCGTAATGCCGGTCATATACACCAGACAGGCCAGCTCAAACGCGTTGTCGATCCTTCCGTCCTCCAGCAGGCTGTCCAGCCCGTCCTCCATGTACTCTCCCAGAGCCTCAAAGAAGCAATATGCATTGTCGTAGTCGATGAACCCGTCCTTATCCGCATATTCGCGAACCAATTCATCCAAATCTGTCGCCCACGCGTCCGAATTTTCCCCTTCGGTAGGGGTGATTTTTCGGTACAGCCGCAAGATCTTGCTCTGTAGCGCCGCGTCCTCCTCCGCACAGGACAAAAGCAGCGCGCGAACCTCCTGTGTGTCGAGCGCCTCGGTCATCTGCGCAAGCGGCGGCTCCTCCGCTGCCGCAGGTCGCGGGGCGCTCTCCGGCTCACGCGCGAGCGTGTAGAGGACGGCGGCCATATGCTTGCAGTTTTCTCCCGCTTGCGCGTAAGGGCAGTTGCAAAACATTTCCATGTCTTCCGAAAAGGCAATCGAAACATCGTACATTGCGCTTCCCTCTACCGCTGCATGGCAGACTTCCTCGCTGTGCCCCAGTATGCGCACTCTCCCTTCGCGCGCATAATCGGCGCCGCGGCGCAGGATCTGCGGGGCAAAAAGGTGTTCAAATTCCCATTCTTCCATAAATGTCCCTCTTTTGTCGTTCCGTTCGCTGTTTGGCAGCGTGTAAGGCGCGGTATTCTTTATCCGTTTGTTCCATTGTACGCTATTTTTCGAAAAAACGCAAATCCTGCACGCCGCGAACGGCGCATTTTTCGGCGCAAATTTGGAAAATCTCGTCTTGCTATGGGCTTTTCTCTCAAAATCTGCTATAATGGACGCAGTGAATTTTCGGGGGAGGCGATGCACACCATGACAGTCATCGTATGCTTGGACAACGCAAACGGGATGCGCTTTAACCACCGGCGTCAGAGCAGAGACGCCGCAGTCATAGCGGACATTTGCGCCACGGTCGGCAGCGGCAAGCTGCTGATCTGCCCATGTTCCGAGGCGCTGTTCCCTGCCGCCGCAGTCACGGTTTGTGAAGCGCCGCTTGCTGCGGCCGATCGCGGCGACTCCTGCTTTATCGAAAACGATCCGCTCGCGGACTGCGGCGACCGGATTGAAAGGGTCATCGTCTACCGATGGAACAGGGACTACCCCGCAGACGTCTTCCTCGACCTTGATCTGCGCAAATACCGGCTGGAAAGCACTGCTGAGTTTTCCGGAACGTCCCATGATAAGATCACGAAGGAGGTCTACATCCGGTGAATCGAAAGACAAAATACGCGCTTCTTTCTCTTCTCCTGACGCTATGTATCCTGCTCGCGGGGTGCTTCCCTTCCCCTGCGGCGAAGCATACTGCGCCCTTTTCCCTCTCTGCCGTCCCCGCCTACTCCGGCAGTCCCTATGTAGCGATCAATGACAACGTCCCCTATTTTTCCGAGGACGACTACACGACGCAGTCCTACGAGTCCTATAGCGAGCTTGACCGGCTGGGGCGGTGCGGCGTCTGCATGGCTTCCATCGGAACGGATCTCATGCCGACCGAGCCGCGCGGCTCCATCGACAGCGTTAAACCGACCGGCTGGCAGACGGCAAAGTATGACAACGTGGACGGGAAATATCTCTACAATCGCTGCCACCTGATCGGCTATCAGCTGACGGGGGAAAACGCAAACGAGCGAAACCTCATCACCGGAACGCGCTACATGAACGTGCAGGGAATGCTGCCGTTTGAAAACATGGTCGCCGACTATGTGAAGGAGACCGGCAACCACGTTCTCTATCGGGCAACGCCGATCTTTGCGGGCGACGATCTTGTGGCAAACGGCGTCCTGCTCGAGGGCTATTCGGTGGAGGACGACGGCGACGGCATTTGCTTTAATGTCTTTTGCTACAATGTCCAGCCGGACATCGTGATTGACTATGCAACCGGCGACAGCGCGCAGACATCGCCCGCGCAGTCCGGTGAGATCACCTACGTCCTCAACACCGGCTCAAAGAAATTCCATCTTCCCTCCTGCCCTTCGGTCTCACAGATCTCCGAGAAGAACCGGCAGGACTTCACCGGCAGCCGAGACGCCCTGCTCGCGCAGGGTTACGCACCGTGTAAACAGTGTGAGCCGTAATCCTCCGACTGATTCCGTGAAAAATGCAAGAGAACAGCGCTCCTGTTAAAGCGCCAATGCCTACGGATCACGGCAATAGAACTCCTGCCCTCTTATCCGACAAAAACCACCGTCAAAGCTGGCGGTGGTTTTTCTATGCGCAAGCTCATATTGCGGAACAAGCGACCTTCCGAAGCTCAAAGGCTGTATTTCTATGCACGTCCCTGAAGAAGTGTCGCAAATGAAGAACGAATAAATATTGACAACGCCAAAGATGCGGGATATAATGAAGGCAATGGAGGCATTCCCACAAACAGCGACCGAATGGATCGAGGGGCGGCGGAAGAGGTTCCCGTATACGAAAATAATCAAAACACAGACGGACGGAACGGGCAAACCGATCAAGTCTCTCCCCGAAGAGCTGTAAAAAGCCTCCAAAGTGCATCTGAGCAGAGCGGCGTTGCTGCAACGGAGTTGTATGACTTCGATGCAGACAGCGCCGCTTTCTCTTCAGCCTCGGAGGCGGCAAACAAGGATGGCTACAAAGACGCGGCGTATCGGGAATGCGGCAGACCGCGAACGATCTGATCGAGCGCACGGCAAACCGCCTCTTGCAGCAGGGGTATATCAGCAGCGAGGATCGTGCAGAGCTGCGAGACAAGCTGTTCGAGGCCGGTGTCGTGAACTACCCCCTCGTATCAGTCGCCGGTTAGAACGTAAATTTAGGTTTTCCCGTCCTCTGTGGCCAGTCGCCGGAAACCTCCGGCAGCATAGGCGTTTTGTGTCAGTTTGATGATTGTCTTCATTTTGTCCTCCGCTGTCTCAATTAGTTTTTTGGTTGCAGACAGGTCGGCAGCCTTCAGTGCTTCGATCCTTGCGATCAGTTCCGCGTCTTCGACTTTGCAAAGCTGAGGTGCGTACCGGCCATAGGTTTTATCTGCATAGCGTTTTTTTGCGGCGTTGCTTGCAAGGCTCATTTGGCCTCCCTCCGTTCGTCAGCGCGCCGACGCAAAAGCAAGTAAAGCACGGCGCAATTCAAGACGATAGAAACAACATTCGAGATAATCGCAAAAATTTTTATTTTTTTGCCCTCCTATATTGACTTTTTCCACGGGATAGGGTAACATGGTGGCAAGAGGTCGGGCGGTTTCCCGCCCTTCCCCTATTCAATCAGTTTGTCAATCAGGTTGACGACCGAAAGAACAAGATTGAGAATTGCAGTAAGTAAGATGATGAGTTGAGTGGCTCGTTCTTGCTTGCTGCTTTTCTTTTTTTGCCGTTTGTCTAACTTCTTCCCTTTATAACGGTAATATTTTGTTATATATTTATTTATATATTAATTTTTCAATTTAACAAAACATAATTGTTTCACAAAAACGCAGCGCCATAAATCAAGCCGGAGCTTTGCGCGCCAGCAATCACGCCGCCAGCCGTCGCCCCTCACGCATGCACTCGTATAGATTGCGCCCCCGTGCGGGTTGCTATATAATTTAGTATTTCCCGTGCGCGCGTTCCATTGCACCCACGCCTCACGGCGCGTAGCGCTTACTTACGTGAACGATGCAACGCCGAGCATTTACAGCCTAAATCGCAACTATGCGGCGTATACCATCGAGCGCGTAACTGTAAATGTAGATTTTACCCTTTGGGATGCGCAAACGGTACGGCGATTGATCACAGAGCGTCCCAACCTCATGCCGTATTATCCCAAAAAGGCAGCGCTCCGGCGCGGCATTGACTTGGAGTACGGCAAGAAGCAGATCACGAAGTGCGTTACCAGCTCTATTTTACAAGGCAAGAGCATCAAGGGCATATCCGACGATCTACAGCGATACATTCTGACGATGAGCCGCGACAGCGCGATCCGGACGGCAAGAACCGCCGTGACCGGCGCGCAAAACGCCGGGCGGATGGATTCCTATGCCGCCGCTGCGGAAAGGGGAATCAGCCTCAAAAGAGAATGGGTAGCGACGTTAGACAACCGAACGCGCCATGCGCACGCGATGCTCGACGGGCAGAAGGCCGATATCGACAAGCCGTTTGAGGTCGACGGCTACAAGATCATGTTTCCTGGCGATCGAAGCGCGCCCGGCTATCTTGTGTATAACTGCCGCTGTACGTTGGTGGCGGCGGTTGACGGTGTAGACACCTCTGATGCGATGCGGCGGGCAAGAGACCCAGAAACCGGCGGGAACGTCCTCATCAAAAACATGACGTATCAGGAGTGGCAAGACTGGAAAGCGAGTGAAGCGGTTGCCGGTTACGCAAATGATGATGCGGCCACATTAAAGTTTTTGGGCGCTGATGCAAGAGACGACTTGCAATCCATTGTAAAAAGGCGTACAATGAAGTTGGAAAACGGCTTTGCTTGTTTCCCTGATAACGATGTTTTAGGCGAGTATATCCAAAAGGTAACGCCGCTGAAAACATACTTTGACGTTGCGATGCACGGGTCTCCTACGGCGGTCGGGTTTGGCACGGAGGAAACGAATATGTCGCCGCGGCTTTTGGCATCGGTCATCCGCCATAGCGACGGTTGGAACGGGCAGAAAATCCGGCTGCTTTCTTGCAGTACGGGAAAGCAAAGCGGAGACGAGTATTGTTTTGCCGAAGAACTGGCCAACGCGCTCGGCGTTGAGGTCAAAGCGCCAAACGATACGTTGTATATCTACAAGAGCGGGCGGATGCACGTAGGGAATCAGGGAGCCGGGAAGTTTGTATCCTTTATGCCCAATCAAAGGAGGCGGAAAAAGTGATAGAATTTGGATATTTTAAGGGGCTTCCTTATGAAGGGAGCAATGATAATTTTGATGATTACCGAAAATTGAAAAACAGCATCCCCAAGTCGGCGGTTATCTCCCATATTGAATCTCTCGAAGAAGGTCTTACGACGCTTCCATCATATGATTTCTTTACAGGCGAGAAACTCCATGCGGGAGTTTTTTGGGATGGAGATTTTGTTTTCCCTTACGAATTCCTGCACTACTACAAGAACTACGACATCGGCATCCCGTATGAATACGAGAACTACTTGAAGAGTATCGGCGTGGGACAACAAAATAGAAAATGAAAAGCACTGTGCGATTTGCACAGTGCTTTTCCATTAGAAGAAACGGAGGAAAAAATGGACAATACGAAACCGAAACTTTCGGCTTTTACAAGCTGGCTGATACGATGGACGACGATCACCTTTATTGCGCTTCGGGCAGCTGATGTGATAAGCTGGCCGTGGTATGCACTGCTCAGTCCGCTGCTTTTGCACATGGCGTTTGTTCTGCTTTGTGCTGCGGTCGTCGGGGTTAAGGCCGTAAAAGATGGACTTTAAGCTGATCGACCGTTCCGACGAGGTAAAGGAAGCCTTTGACGCCGCGCTGCGGAAAGGGCTGGAGACGTGCGGGCTGGTCGCGGAGGGGTACGCGAAAAAGTTATGCCCTGTTGTTACCGGCAACCTGCGCAACAGTATAAGCCACACGGTTGACGAGCAAGAACCAGCCGCGATCATCGGCACAAACAGCGAGTATGCGCCGTATGTTGAGCTTGGCACGGGCATTTATGCCGAGGGCGGCGGTGGCCGTCCGACGCCGTGGGCATATCAGGATGCAAGCGGGAAATGGCACTGGACGCACGGCAATCGGGCAAAACCATACCTAAAGCCTGCCGTTGCGGATCATGCAGACAAATACCGCGCGATCATCGAAGCAGCGCTGAAGGGAGAATAATCGCACGGCGCGCGTTAATTAAGCAAAGATAAGCAAACAATAAGCAAAGTAAAAACGAAATAAGGCAAAGAGCCAGTTGATTACCATATGTAACCGACCGGCTCTTTTTTTGTTGGTAAAACCCGCGAAGCACTGCGGTTTTTATAACTCAAAGGGCGAGGCAATGCCCCCGAAGCAAAGGAGAGGAATACATGAGCATTACCAGAAAAATGCTGAAAGGCATGGGGCTGACGGAAGATCAGCAAATTTCTACTCACGCCCCTGCGAGAGGGGCGACCGGAAGCACCGCGATGCCCGCAAGGACGCGGCAGAGATTTCTACTCACGCCCCTGCGAGAGGGGCGACCAGCGCACATTTATCGAGAACAGCGCGGATGCAGATTTCTACTCACGCCCCTGCGAGAGGGGCGACGATCGACGGCGGCTACGACGAGAACGGCCACGAATTTCTACTCACGCCCCTGCGAGAGGGGCGACGAGGCGCAGGAATGAAATTTTACAAGCAGATCACAATTTCTACTCACGCCCCTGCGAGAGGGGCGACCGGCAGTATGAGGATCGGGACGGGTACATCTCGATTTCTACTCACGCCCCTGCGAGAGGGGCGACTATCCTATTTTCCAACAAATTGAGCTGCGTGGAATCATTTCTACTCACGCCCCTGCGGGAGGGGCGACATCTCCGGCAGCAGCACAACACGATTTCCAAATCGATTTCTACTCACGCCCCTGCGGGAGGGGCGACCGGAGGCGATTTTTCAAAATTTAGCGCAATTTTTCAAATTTCTACTCACGCCCCTGCGGGAGGGGCGACCATAAAGAGATACCAAAAGAGAAAAAGTATAAGATTTCTACTCACGCCCCTGCGGGAGGGGCGACCTGTGATGCTGATATTGATCGGCGTATCTACGGATTTCTACTCACGCCCCTGCGGGAGGGGCGACCGCCTGCCTCCTCAAAATCGGGGGGACTGTACCAGATTTCTACTCACGCCCCTGCGGGAGGGGCGACTAATCACATCGTGCTCATGGGGCGCTTGACGCGCATTTCTACTCACGCCCCTGCGGGAGGGGCGACGGTAGGGCGCAATGGCTACTATGCAGTGGTGGATATTTCTACTCACGCCCCTGCGGGAGGGGCGACTGGCAATCGCAGTACGAATCCGTGCTGTACTACTGATTTCTACTCACGCCCCTGCGGGAGGGGCGACAAAGGACTTGCAACAATGGTAGTAGTTACCTGAGTATTTCTACTCACGCCCCTGCGGGAGGGGCGACCGCGCTCAACCGATGGACAATGCTCGGCTATGCGATTTCTACTCACGCCCCTGCGGGAGGGGCGACCAATCCGACCGTCTCCGACTGGATCATCGGACATACATTTCTACTCACGCCCCTGCGGGAGGGGCGACGCGTCCCGTCGAGAGCAATCGCCTACGAGAGCTCCATTTCTACTCACGCCCCTGCGGGAGGGGCGACGGGAGGTATTGCCCTTCTTTCGTTTGCCTCTGGGATTTCTACTCACGCCCCTGCGGGAGGGGCGACCCAGCGTCCCGAAGGGCAAGATTTACGCCACTTCAAAGATTTCTACTCACGCCCCTGCGAGAGGGGCGACATTTCTGCAGCCGCTTTCGATCCATAGCCGGAACATTTCTACTCACGCCCCTGCGAGAGGGGCGACGCGAATCAGTTTCTTGATATATCCGGATTTATTCGGATTTCTACTCACGCCCCTGCGAGAGGGGCGACTGAAATCAACCTTCTGGTAGCGGTTGAAGTAGAATTTCTACTCACGCCCCTGCGAGAGGGGCGACTGCTCACCCGTAGGTATCTTAACCCCTTCAAAATATTTCTACTCACGCCCCTGCGAGAGGGGCGACTGCAATTCTGCACAAAACTGGCATTGGTTCTGGCTTCAAATTGCCAAAAACGCACATAGTCTTTGATCCGGATTTCTCGAATTCATGCGTAAATCCTCAAAAAGCTGTGCAAATCATTGGAATCGTCTGCGCCAACCTCCCGCAAAATTCTGTTTAGGAAGGATCGGCGCTAAAAAATCAACGCACTCCCCGCCTCCACGAGGGGCTTCTTTCCCATCGTCTCGATCCGGTTTTCATAAGCGTTTCCCAATCGGTAAAAGCGAACCGAGTCCTGTTCCATGTCTATGACTTTTTTCAATTCGTGTTTCAGGGTCACCAGCTGCGCGGCATCGAGAAGCACTTCAAACACCGAATTCTGCACACGCATTCCGTGACGTTCACAAATCCTTGCAACCTTTCGCAAGCGCTTTTGTCCGGCTGCATCCGATGTGTCCACGTCATAGGTCACGACCAGCATCATACGCACTACCTCCAAACAAACGGCGGATAACGATCCAAGTCTCCGCGCAGCACACGAGCAAACAGCATCGACTGTGCATAGGGGATCACCCCAATGGAGATCTTCTCCTTCAAAAACGGGTGTTGGATCGGCTCACGCTTTCTGGAACGCCATTGTTCAATGACCTTCCGTCGTCCTTTTTCACTGAGGTAGACCGCGCCAAAATCTGTGGTAAAGTCCTGTGCCTGAAACTGATCCTTGTTGAACATGGAAATGACCAGTCGATCGCACAAAGGAGAACGCAGTTCCTCCATAATGTCCAGCGCGAACGACAGTCGGCCGGGGCGAAGCGTGTGCAAATAGCCCGCAGCAGGATCCAGTCCCACCGTCTCCATGGCAGAGCGTACATCATGCGCCAACAAGGTGTAAACGAATGACAGCACCGCATTGACTTCGTTCCGTGGAGGGCGCCGACTTCTTACTTCGAAACGATACCCCTTGGGGCTGGAAAGGAGGCGGTCGAACTGGGAAAAGTAGACGGACGCTGCAGCCCCTTCCATGCCCCGCATAGAGTCGACATCGTCACAGCTATCCAACCGCTTTGCGATCTCCGTCAGGTCGTCAGTTGCGTCAGAAAGCGCGCGCCGTACCGCCTCGTCCGTGGCGGTGCGGGCATGGCGTGTCAGAACGGACTTGCTGTTTCGGAGCTTGCAAAGCAACAAATCTCCAACAAAACGACGCACAAAGTCCGCATCTGACAGGCTCTCATACTGGCGCTTTCTCAGCAGCACATTGCCGCTGACGGGACCACACACTCTTCCAAGGAAAAATCCGTTCTCAGTGAGAAAAGTAATGGTTACGTCATTTTGAGAACAGAATGACAGCAGCGCAGTCGAACAAGTGTTCTTCCCGAACAGAACAATGGAACTGATCTGTGAGATCGGCACGGAGGCTTTTTCCGCGCCTCCGATGGAAACGCAGATATTTCCGTTTCGCTCAAATAAATAGCTTTCCGCCGTTGTGATGTACAAAGTTTCCAACAGTTTCTTCATCGTTCTTCCATCGCCTCCTTACGCAGCTGCATACAATAATCGGCGGCGGATCGCTGCACGTCGGGCAGGCAATGCTCCCGAAGGGAGCACGCCTTGCACTTTGCACCGAGCTCTGCCGGTGGAACCGAAAAACTGCGGCGAAATGCGTCGATCTTCCGGATCGTTTCTCTGACCAGTGCGCGCAATTCCGCTGTAAACGGAACTACGTAGCGGCGATGTGACGTGATATAATAAATGGCTCCTTCCGGAATCTCGGTTTGAAACATTTCTTCCAAGCACATGGCCTGCGCACACAGCTGAATTGCATACTCCCGTTCCGCGCGGAGCTTCCCGTGCTTATACTCGATCGGGTATAGTCTGGCCGGAAAGCACAGCGCCGGAATGCGGCAGCCGTCGGGAGCCGCCTCCGCCTCAATACAATCACATTTTCCCGCAACTCCCAGTATTTCGGAAAATACCGGAAACTCATACAGCTTCGCGGAGTCTCCTCTGCGCTCTATGCGCTGCGTATGAACGCGTTCATGTTCGGCACGCCCTTTGGCCGTATCCGCGCTTTCTGCCCAAATCTGTTCATTGGTCAGGAGCGCAGCACGCCGCAGGCAAAAGCCAGCATGGGACAGACGAGAAAGCGGGATCGGATCCCAATCATCCACGGCAGAACCAGTCTTCGTCTGCGGGAAGGTCATCCCATGTCACGGGTTCGGATGCACTTGTCTGAAAGCCGATCTGTACTCCCTTGGGTACTTTGTCCAGATAGACCAATGCATCATAGTCCCGATAGTTTCTGGGATATGCAACCGTCTCTTTTTTCGTAACCTTGACCAAATCGAAGAGCTTGTGCGCAGGAGCGCAGCCCAGTTTGGCCTGACGTGCCCTCTGCGTGGCATCGGTATCCGTTCCAATATGTTTGAAAATGATCAGCGGGGAAACCACCGCCATCTCGCCCTTACTGGCAGAATGGTCGTGCTCATACATATTCAGGATCGCTTCAAACAGGACGTTAAGATCCTCTTCATTAAATCCGGTCTCCTCGGCAAGGTTAGCGCTGATAAAGCCGCGCACCTCATACAAGCCAAACGGTATGATCTGCTTTCGCCCCATCGTGCGAAGCTTGTCCTCAGCCTGCTCCTTCTCCCATGCCATGTAATCTTCCACAGTTGCCTCTTCCTTCACTTTGTCCGCAACTGCCATGCGGGTGATGGAAATATCCATCGGAAGAACCGCGTCCAAGCTCTTTCCGTAGGTGATCTGCACGGGGCCGCGCACCTGCCCCGCGTTCGGCCCTGTGGACATGACCGCGCCAAACGTACGCACATCATAGAACAGCTCACAGGCTTTCCTTCTGCCCGCATAAACGGCTTCCTTTGACTTCGCGCAGTCCTCAACACCGGCAGCCCGTCTGGCCTCGGCAATGTGGCGATTGATATTCGTCGCCTGCTGAATAATGATGTTCATGCCCGGCTCTCCCCCATGCGCCAGCTCGACGTAGTTCCGGATCCTGCGCTTGGTGGCGGCGTCGGTGATAAAGCCCTGCATGGTCTGCGGGTCGATCCGCGGCATATTGCCCATGTCCGGATCGCCATTCGGATTGGAATTGGTGCACGCAACGTAGTACATAAACTCGTATCTGTTCTTGATAGCCATCGTATATCCTCCTCTTATTCCCCTGTTTTTTTCTTGTCGGTTTTTTCCTGATTCAGCTTTGCTCCCATCTGATAGTAGCCCAAGGCGAAATAGGACTGCTGTTCCAGATTTAGGGTGACAGGAATGGACGTTCCAAGTGCAACAGCGATCTCTTGCAGCCTTTCCCTGTATTTTTCAGCAACCTGCTTATTCTCTATCTTTTCCAGATGGTGATTCGAACGGCTGCTGAGCTGACCGATGACCAGCGCAGGCATCTGAATTGCGGAGGCATAATACCGCTCCACAATGTCGGTGTTGACATTGGGCATGGCCGTTTTTTGAATTGCCGCGTAAATTGCCATTAATCCACCGCAGTGATAGGCGGCGTTTGCAAGGTTCCGATTGTATTCTTCCAAAATTTCTTCCTCCTGATGATTCATTCGATTCTTTCGCAGCAACCAAACCTTTAGCCATTGGCAGGCCAAGCCATTTGGCAGAGCGCTTTGGCTGTCTTCGCTGCTTAGCAGTTCAGAGCGAATATAGGCCAGCGCCTTTGCCGCAACGGCATCCGGCAGAACGCCGCCCGACAGGATCGCCTGAATCACTGCCGGCGTGATCCCCGCCAGCTCCTTTGACAGGCGGTCAAAGGGTCGGCTATCGGTTTTCTGGAATTTCAAAAGGCGCAAAAGCCGCGCAGTCAGTTTCACCGGCGCGATATTCCCCGTGCCGTTCTGATTGGTCAGCGCCAGATCGGCATACCACCGATCTAAGCTGCGGCGGAGGTCAGCATAGTTGCCGCGTTCATACTTGCGGATCATAACACGGCTATTGGCGCCCGACAGCAGCAGAATGTAATAGGACGCCTGCTCCAGATCGGGGACGGCTCGACCGGAATAGATGCTTTCGGGAACTTGATCGGCCTGCGTCCGTTTGGTTTGCTCATTGACCGCCGATCCGTTTTCCTCTTCCGGTATCTCGTAGCCAAAGTCAATGGCAAACAGCGGATCCTCCTCCTGTGGGATTTCGCGGTCAAACCAGTGGACAAACTTCATACCGGCAAGGATGGGCGCATCCTTCAACAGATCGTCCAGTGCCGCCTTTACCACGCTGAAAGCCGCTTCCGAAACCGGTGCATTGGCCGCCTTTTTCTGGTTGTAGGAGCAAAAAGCGGCTTTGTCAAAGCAGATCAGTGCGTCCCCGCTCGCGTGACCTCCAACGACCCGCAAGCCCTGTATGGGGGTGGTGGTCGTCATGGGAACGGTAGGTTCTCCGGTGATCAGGCATAGCGCGGAGGGCGTTCCCTCACTTTTGATGAATTGCTTACGGTAGGACTGCCACCATGCGCAAACCCTTTCCGATTGCAGTACTGATCGGCCGTTTACCCGAAAAGACACTCTGTCCGACGGCTTGATCTTCGCCCGATCCAGTTCGGCGCGAATGGCTGCAAGGATCTCGGGCGTCTCCAGCGCACGGACGCAAACTTTCAGCATCGGCTCGACCTCGGCGGCAGAGCGAAGCGCCTGCAAGAAAAAATTGCTCTTTGCCCCGAAACTCTCGGGAATCACGACAAGTCGTTTTTCTGCAAGGACGTTACTCTTGTCTTTGCCATTGGCCAAGCTGCCAATATCCGGACAGGGCACGGGTTCCTCGTCGCCCAGATAAACGCCGACATGGTCGTCTTCTTCGGAGAGAGAAATATACGCCCTGACGGTTTTTCCTACGAAACCGGCAGGCAGCGCCAGCTGACGGCGCACGCCATAGTCATATAGGGCACTCAGCACGTGCCGTCGCCCCCTTTCAGAACCTCCGGACTGTCGTAAGGAGGAACTAAAATAACGCCGTCCTCCATCACCGCATGGAACAGGGCCATATGAACCTTTACCTTTTTCGTAACCTCTACATCCTCCGGTGTAAACAGGTCATAGAGCATCAGACCCGCGTCCATGGATTGACGGATCGGCTGTCGGACTCCGTTGCTTTCCTCAAAATAACATACAAACTCTTTTAGCCCTAAGGAACATTGGTAATAGCATTTTCCCCCGCGAATGCGCCGCAGCGCCTGCTCATACAGTTGCGGCTCTTTCCCCGCAAAGGCGGGGCGCGGAATGATGGATGCCACGATCCGGTAGCGGACATCCTGCAACGCTACCGTCTGTCGCTGCGTTCGCTCCTCCTCCGCAAAAATCGGCTCTGTCCCGACGGTGCACTTGACCTCATTGCGTTTGAAGCTGATGTAACGAATGGGATTGAGCACCTCAATGCGATTGACACGCCAATAGAACTCCTTCGGCTTGAGATAGATGGCCGACAGGATACCCCTTGCAGCGGATGGCGTGGGAAAGGGATAGGTCAGCCGCTCCACCTTTGCGTAAGGCATGGAGAAGCAGGCAAAATCACCCCAGACTTCGATTGCGATTTCTTTCAAATAATGTTCACCTCCATAATTTGCTGCCCTGTCTTCCTTAGAAGCAGAGCCCTCCAAATATTAACTGTTTCTACTCATCAGCCGATTGTCTGCCAACCGCAAGTCGAGCGTTTGTTGAAAATCAGCTGTCAGTTATATTGTTATACAGTTGCTGCTTGTCAAATCATTTTTTGCTTCAAAGGCGAAATCGCGCACAGCTTGCCTGACGGCGGCTATGTACTCAGAATATGAAATCGAACCGCTCCTCTTGGGGCAGATACAGCCCCAACAGCGCGCAGTACTGCTCCTGATGCTGTGGGCGAAGCAAGTAAACATTGCTGTGCGCCTGATCCGCAGAGCGTTCCCTGCCCCGACGGGCAAAAGGGAGCTCTTCCGCATACACTTCCAAGTTCTTTGCAAAACAGGTCACGGTGATGGGCGCTGCCTCCTTCCGTAGCGCGCCGGTGATCCCCTGTTTTCGGAGTTCTCCTGTGACCCGTTCATACAGCTCTTTTTCTTTGGCATATGGCACAATGACCTGCGCGCCGGTGTTGGCAATCAGCTGGTACTGCTCCGCCGTTTGTTCAAACGACCTTGCCTCGATCGCTTTTCTCAGCTCCGGCTTGTCCGTAGTTCCGTCAAACAACCTCCGGTAGTATTCTCGGATCTTCTCCGGATTGTGAATGGAAAAAGGCGGCCGCATCTCCTGCACGGTGACAGCCGCATTGTTGTACCAACTGTCCGGATAGGGCATTCGACTGTCCTCTGGACGGAAGACGATCACTTGCCCCATGCCGCGGCCGTTTCGGTTGCAGCGTCCGGCGGCCTGAATGATTGCATCCAGCGGTGCCAAGACGCGGTACATCACCCCAAAGTCCAAATCTACTCCGGCCTCAATACACTGTGTCGCCACCACACGACAGGGCAGTCCCTGTTTCAGTCTCCGGCAAATGGTCGCGATCTGCTCTCTTCGGTGCGCCGGACATAAGTCCGTGGTAAGGAAGTACACCGTCTCCGCCGGGCAGCGCTGCAATAGGGCATTGGCGATCTGCCGCGCATGGCGGCGCAGATTGACAATGACGCAGACGCTATCATATTGAGTCATTTCCTCCGCAATGGTCTCCAGCGGCGTTTCCCTCCCAAGGCGCCATTGTACGTCCACCCGCCGCAGGGTCTCAAACATCTTTTTGTGCTCCGGCAGGATCTCTCGCGGTGCCCAGTTGAGATCCTTTCGCGCGGCAAAGTCCGGCTGTGTCGCCGTGGAGAACACCATGGTGGTGTGATACCGGCCGCACAGTTCATTCACCGCGCGAAGCGTCGCGGAAGTCAGCGCGGCGGGCAGGCTCTGCGCCTCGTCGAATATCACAACGCTGTCCGCGATGTTGTGGAGCTTCCGGCAGACTGTAGGACGATCCGAAAACAGCGCCTCAAAAAAGCGGACCGAAGTGGTGATAATGACCGGCGCGCTCCATCTGGCGGCCAGCTCGCGGGCTTCCTCCGGCAGGTCGCTTTGACTGTGGTCGACGAGCACATTGGGGATGATTTTTGCATAAGTGTCGGCGCTTTGCTCGGCCAGTGTCAGGAACGGAAGCACAATAATGATCCGACTTTTCCCGTGCTTCAGGCAATGCCGCAGGGCAAAGTGCAGCAGCGCCAAAGTTTTTCCTGTGCCGGTGGGTGCCGTTAACGTATAAAGCCCCTCGGGTTCATCCCCCATTTTCCCGCACTGCACGAAAACCTGATCCCGATACGCATTCAGCGTTCGATCCGCAGTGGAATTGTGCTTGATCTCGTCACGATAAGCATATAGCTTTTCCAGAAGCAAACTCGGATCAAAATGATGATCCTCCGAGCGCTCCAGATATGTACCGTCATCATTCAGCGCGGAGGCTGTGTAGTCCGCGTCCACCAAAGCGGAAAACAGCATTCGGGTGTACAGCATAGATTCCAATTCACCGCTCGGCGGGGCGGAAAGCCTGGGCGGTCTGAAATCAGGAAAATCCCTTCGAAATGCGGCGATTGCCTCTTGTAGCTGCGCGAAGTTTTCGATCGTCGGCGTTTTGCCGTCGTTTCCGTGCGCAACCTTTTTCTCATCCGCAATGGCGTGCAGCTCGCCCCTTATCATGTCGTATGCCACAAGGCCATCGTGATGCCCGTTGACCGCCTCCACGACAGGGCGGCTGGCCATACTTCCTCTATAGCAGCACTCTAAAAAGCACGCACCGCCCAAAGCATGGTCTCTTCGCACGCACTTTCCGGCAAGCACTCCCCGAAATGCCTCGGAGTACTTTCCAAAGTCATGCATCTGCCCTACCAGCTCTGCCTCATCTCTCATCCCCATAGGTTCCCCATATGTCAAGGCAAGCGCCGCCACCTGCTGCAAGTGCTCCTTTACGGTTTCTTGGTGCCCCTGTGAATTTTCAGATTTTGCAAAGTATTCCATCGCTTCCTCCATGCTGCGTGTTTGTTTCATCCCGCCGTTCCCCCGTTGTGTGAACCGTGTGTCACTCGTCTTCTGCGAGTGACACATTTTCATCTTTATCGCAAATTTTGTCATTTTTTCACCATTTGTATTGTATCTTGTTCACACAAAATTGTCAAACATTTATTCTTATCTCTTGAATGATTTTACATTGAAGGATTGCATTTTCTCGTTCAAAAAAAGCAGCGGAGCGCGGCGTTGAGGCAAACTGCCCCATCGCCACGCTCCGCTGCTTTCTCTATTTTGGTTTTGTCCGCGCTGTCTTTTCCCTTCTCTGGAAAACCATGTATCGGCTGCGCTGCAAGCAGCGATCACTTATGCCTGCCGTATGTGACCTCCGACTCAAATACCAAATCGGACAGATCGGATACATACATTGTCGCGAAGAAATCGTCCGGCTGATTTGACTTAAAGCTGGAGGACTTCGTCACCGTACCGCCCGCCTTGAGTTTCAAATCGGACGTTCCATACGTTGAGCCAAATTCGGATGTGATGGTTCCCAGCGATTTTCCGTCCTTGTCGTACACATATGTCGTGATATTCAGATAGCTCCAAGTGGCCTTGGTGCGGTTGGTGATCTTATAGGTGAGATCAACGTAATAGTACCCGCTGCGATACTCCGATTCGGCTGCCTTATGGTAGCATTCTTTATCGACGATCTGCACCTTGATTTTGGAAACATCCGTTGCGGCCTTTTTTTCGGCCGCTCGGGACTTGGATGCCCCCACAAAGCAGGCGATACAGGCGATCACCAAAAGGATGATGCGAATTTTCTTTACACGTTCGATGCTCTCCACTTTCTTCGCCTCCCCTTATAATTCGTCCGCTCTCGCAGGCTCGTACCCCAGCGACGTGAGCTTGCGGTCGAGCAGCTCGCGCTGTTTGGTTTTGTAATTATTGGTGTAATCGTTGATCTCGGCCTTTACCCTTGCGTAGATCGCTTCCGTCGTCTTCTTCTCGGTAAGCGTATTGAAAACGAACAGCCCCGCTGCGATAACGAATGTGATGATCACGAGCGCCGTTACACGGATCGCCAAGGATACGATGATGGAAAGTGCCAAGGCGCCGATCGTGATAAAAGAGAGCCGCTTCGTCTTATCCCACGCCATGTCAAAAACGGAATCTTCCTTCCGCTTTGTAATGCTGGTAAGGCTTTCCTCATTTATGATCCGGTCTCCCCTGATCTCCAACCCGCCAAACGGGAAGGCGCGCTTGCAATAGGTCTTTCCATTATAGGACAGCGTCGCCTCATACTCCTGGCACGCGCACAGTGCCGTCACAGATTTTGTGATCGTGTACTCATAGTCCAGATCCTTGTAATGATCCCCGGGAAGCGCGCGGCACAGCGCATTGGAAAAATTACGCTCGTGCTCGGCCATGGCCGTCTGATACGCTTCATCCGTCACCCGCATCTGCGCCGCCTTTTCGGCAGACGGCTGGGCAAAGGCGCTCTTCCCCACATACTGAAAGCTTTTCATAAATGCGGCTTCGTCGAGATGCTGCCCCGGCAGATTTTCAACAAAAGCGAACGATTCGGCGCTATGTCTGCCGTTTTGACTGCTCCAATCTGTGACCGTCCGGTATTTTGTGACCTGCCGCTGCTTTTTTACCTTCCGGTACTTTGTTACCTGTCTTTCCTCGTACTGGTTTGTGACCGAATTGCGCTGTGTTTCATAGGCGATATAAGGCTCGTCCTCGTAGTAATCCTCATAGTCGATATAAGGTTCCTGCCGATCATAACCGATGCTTGCCCAATATCTCATGTCCGCCGACTTTCTGTCAACCAGCACCTCGTGCTCCGTTTGAGAAACCTCGCCAAAATCCTGATCAAATACTTCAAACGGGACGTCTTCCTCGGCTAACTTGATCCATGCCTTCCTTACAAAATAATCGGGCGAATACTCGGGCGTAATGATCGCCTTATTATACGGTTCTTCCTCTTCCGCCACCGGCTCGGCCTCCGTATGAACGTGGACCTCATTGTACACATTTTGCGTTTCAATTCTCTGCTGTACGGTAAACTTGGCACCGCACGAATTGCAAACGCCCTGCGTATCGGAAGTCATATCGACATCGGTCGAACCGCATTGCGGGCAGATAACGGTCTTTATATCAATTGCCATAGTGCCCTCCTTGTCTTATGATCATGATCGAATTTGCACGGCCTCTGCAATTTTACCGGATCAGCCGCAAAACCCGTTCTTCCAAAGAAGTTTTCAGGCGAAGCGTGCCCGTCGTGCCGTCTGTCATTTCAATTCTGTAAATGGAAACGTCAGCCGACTTTCCGGCGTCACTTGAAATATTATTCACAACGGCATGATCAACAAATTCGACCTTCTTCACGTTGCCCTTGGACAGTTCGATGTCCTTCTGTCCAACGATCCACGCGATGCACTTTTCTTCTTTGCTCTTGTCCTTTTCGATCGCGATCGCGAGTCTCCCGTTCTTGAGTTTCGTCATCGCTCCCTCGAGATCACCGTAGATCGTCGTGTTCGCTCTCAGAAGTCCCTTGAAAAAATTAGCCATTTTGTGCCTCACTTTCTATTTCATAAATCTTCCGTGCAAATTCGATCATTTTTTATTGTTCTATGCCGCAGGCATTTTGTCAGACGCGTGCCCGCGCATTGCAGAGGTCACGCAGGCGGCATGAGAGGGCGCATCAGGATGGCCACTGCCGACATTAAGACTCCTTTGGCCTTTGAACGCTTGACTTTTGTTCTCTCCTCGACTGTCATACCGACTTCCTCCTAAACAGGTGATTGGATGCTTTGATACGGCTTTGCAACATAATCTATATTATGTTGCAAATGGAAAGGGACACAGGAGTACAACAAATCGCCTCATAGAAAAGCGAAAAATAGCAAGCCTTGCGCTTGCTTTCAACGAAATGAACGATTAAACTTAAATTCTCATGCTGAAATAGGAACAATTTCACATTTTGGACGTAAAAAGGCTTTACAAACAGTGTGTCTTGTGTTACCATTTTTCGTGTAGGTATGGTTGCGCACGTTTTTGTCCGCGCTTTTTGCAACATAATATAGATTATGTTTCTCCGTCGGTTTCGGCGTTTTTTTATAGGATCAGCCGCATATTTTCCATATGGCGGCGATGTTCGCTTCCGGTGGAAATGATATAGATTCTCGTTGTGTTGATGCTGCTGTGACCGAGAATATCGGCAAGCTTGGCAATATCCTTTTCGATGCCGTAAAACACGCTTGCAAACAAATGCCGCAGATTGTGCGGGAACACCTTTTGCGGGTCGACATCGGCCTCGGCGCACAGCGCTTTCATCTCGCGCCAGACATTGACCCGACTGACCGGCTTTCCCGTGCGCGTGACAAAGATCACTCCGCTTTTTATGCCTTGCTCCGCCGCATAGCAGAGCAGTTTTTGTTTCAGTTCTCGGACGATAAACACCGGCCGTGTCTTTGCCTTGCAATGCACGACCGCTTCGCCGCGCTTCACCGCTTCCACGGTGATATATTGCAGCTCACTTATGCGGATGCCCGTGCCGCAGATCGTTTGCAGGATAAGGCTGAGGCGCATGTTGCGCTTGTGCTCCGCCGCTCGACAGAGCCGTGTGTATTCCGCCTTCGTCAGCTCCTTTTCTTCGGGACGGAAAACCTGCTGCTGGAGCTTCAGCTGCTTCACCTTCAGATCGTCCCATCCAAGGCGCGAAAAGAGGCTGTTGATACTCGCAAGCATTGAATTGACGCTTCGCGTGCTGTAATTCTCCTGCAAATACTTTTTATATGCGATCACGACCTCTTTTGTAATGGAGCCGTCCCGCGCGTAAGCGGCAAACGCCCGCACGTCGCGGACATATTTTTCGACCGTCGCCGCGCTGCGCTCCTCCAAGATGAGGTGCTCCCTGAATGCGGCGATCACCTTTGCCGTGACCAATCGTCCCTTCATTTTGATCTTCCTCCAAGTATCTATATTATGTCTTAAACGCAGAATAAAAGACAGCCCCCGATGCATTCAGAGAAAGCTCTGAATGCATCGGGGTTTTTGGTTATTCCATTCCTGTGGGAGCTGCACTTTCGCGTCCGAAGTCCGGCCGCCTCGGCAGCAGCGGAGCAAGTCAGCCTTGTTCCGCCCCGTCGTCTTTTCCGTCTATCCCTTGCAGGGAAAACGCAAAGTGCATCGCCAGCGCTTCAAACAGCTTGTGCATCACCCGTTCGGAGATCGAGCGGATGTCAAGGCGCTCGACAAAGCGGATCGTCTCTTGCAGCGTGTCCTCCGGAACATGGTAGGCACGCAGGCTCATGGTGAGAAACAGCCGCAGCTTCTTCTCCAGCGTCAGGTCTTCGTCACACGGGTGTGCCATGTAGCCGCGCATAATGCTGGCAGAGCCGATCTCCATCTCGTAAAAATCACGCCGGCTCAGCTCCGGCTGATATTGACCAAAGATCTGATACAGCTCGTTTGCCGTCTCACGAAAGATATATTCGGACGATTCCTTCTGCGTGTAGGCCTCGATGTAAATTTCCCGCAGGTTTTCGTTCAGCTCCGTCAGCGTCATCTGGATCGCCGTTTCGACCGCATAGACGAAGATGGGCGGCAGTTCCTGTCCTGCCGTGCCGCGCGCGGCGGTGAACTGGTTGGAAAACATAAACTTCGTCAGTTCCGTCAGCACGCCGTCCTTGGCACGAAAAATATTCTGAAATGAGCTATAGGAGACCTCCGCCTTTTCGATGATCTCCGCCAGTGTCGTTTTCTTATAGCCCTTTTCCAAAAACAGCTTCACACAGACGGTCAGGATCCGCTTCTTCGCGGGCAGGCTTGCGCTCGTCAGTGCCACGGCGATCTCCTCCTTCGTTGGTGTATACACCAGTATTATAACGGGACATACACGCGAATGCAACAAAAATCTTGCCGCACGTTTTTCGGCAGCCGCCGCGCTCGTGTGCCAAATTGCCGTCACGGCAGCGCACACGCGCATATTCTCCCAAATTCGGCAAACAATAGCCCCGTACACTTTGTAAGAAGAGGGAGATTTTATGAAAGCAACTGGAATTGTCCGGAGGATCGACGACCTCGGTCGGGTCGTCATTCCCAAAGAGATCCGCCGCACACTGCGCATCCGCGAGGGCGACCCGCTGGAGATCTATACGGAGAAGGATGGCGAAGTAATCTTCAAAAAGTATTCGCCTATGGGAGACTTGCAGGATTTTGCCGCGCAGATCTGCGAGTCGATCGGCAAGAACACCGGCCACATTGCCGCCGTAGCGGATCGGGACGCGATCATCGCCGTCGCAGGCGCGCCGAAGCGCGAGCTTCTGGAGAAGCACAACTCCGTCGAGCTGGAGCAGCTCATGGAGCAGCGCAAGAGCTACCGCTATCGCACGGGTGAGGCGCGCCTGCGTCCGGCGGAGACGGTCGAACGTTACCACCTCGGCGTGGCCGCCCCCATCATTTCGGAGGGCGACCTGATGGGCTGCGTCATGCTGCTGATGGCGGAGGACGACGCCGCGCCCACCGAGTCGGAGCAGAAGCTGGCGCAGACCGTCGCCGGTTTCCTCGGGCGACAGATGGAAAGCTGAGCCGTTTCACCGCGTCCACCGCCCATGGGCACACAGGCAAAAAAACGCTCCCCTTGCAGACGGCAGCGCCACGCAAAGGGAGTGTTTTTATTTCGTATAATTCTCCGGTGGGTAGATGCACTCAAGCGTGTAGTTAAACTCGCCGTCCCAGTTGATCGACCAGTCGTAGACAATGGGACGTCCCACCTCGTTGTGCATCACGTAGTTGGATATGAGCGCAGCGGCGTGCGGATCAATGTGGAAACGCTTGCCGTATGTATCGCCGATGATCTCCGCGCGAAGCTGGTTGGTCGTGGAAGATACTCTCAGATGAAATTTCTGAATGATCATATGGATGATGGAAAGTTCCAGATCCTCCGCCTTCAGATCAGGCAGGACATCCTTGGGAATGTAGGCCTCGGCATAGCAGATAACCTCCCCGCCCTGCACGCCGCGGTTGCGCGACAGCTTCCATACCTCCTCGCCGATCGGCACACAGAGAAAGCTCGCAACAACTGCATCGGCACACACCGTCTCCAAGCAAACGTCGGAGATCGACGGCGTCTGGCCGGCCAGAAGGACGCTGCGTGAAAAAGACGGCAGGCGGTTGTAGCCATGCTGACTCGGCAGACCGCCGCCACGGAACGTCCCCTTGCCCTGCACCTTATAAAGGTAGCCGCTGCCGACAAGGCCGTTGATCGCCTGACGCACAGTCCCTCGGCTGACGTGGTAACGCTCCATCAGTTCCGTCTCCGTCGGAATCTGCTCACCGTATTTCAGCTTTGCAAGATCCAGCTTCAATTCTTCGGCGATTTGAAGATACAACGCCATTCCCCCGGGGTTCCTGCTCACCATACCGCTTCACTCCTTTGACGCGCTTGCCTTCTTCACTCTGAATTTTGCAAACGATCTGTCATTCTTACATTCTGCTGGAACATTATAACCGTTTTCTTCCAAAATTGCAACCATTTCACCAAAAGTAGGCACTTTGGTGCCGGTTCCGTATTTGGAGACCTTTACCGCTCCGGCTGCGTTGGCAAGCGTGATGCAGGTGTCCTGATCGCCGCCGCTGATCCATGCGAACATCAGCGCGCCCAAGAAGGAGTCGCCTGCGCCCATGCTATCGACAGCACGCACGCGGAAACCGCCGTACCATTTTCCGGCGTTCGTTCCCCGCCGTACATAGCAGCCGCGCCCACCGGCCTTGACGATCACAAGCGCCTGCGTCCGGCTGCAAAGCCGCTCCGCCGCCCGCTCCGGTTCCTCCGCGCCGCTTAAAATGCGCGCCTCGGTGTCGTTCATGCAGAGGACGGCGCAGTCCCGATAGACCTGCTGCATCGCCTCCGGCAATATCTTGTCGGCAAGCGGACCGGGGTCGAAGAAGACCGGCATTCCAAGCTCCGCCGCGTGTGCGGCGAGGCGGAGAGACAGACCGTAAAACGGCTCCTCCGGATCGGTCAGGTAGTAGCCGCTCAGGCACATACCGCGGCACTGCTCAAGCTGTGCGATCACTTCCTCCTCCTGCGCGTAGTCGGCGGAGGCCAAGGAGCTGACGAAGCTGTGCGTGCCCTCGGCGTCAATGATACAGTGCGCGATGGGCGGCTGGAAGCCGGAAACAACGCGCATCGCGCTCAGGTCGACCTGTTCCTTTTTCATAACACCGCGCAGGAAGGCCGCGTAATGATCCTCGCCAATGGGGCCGGTGGGCAGGATGTTCCCGCCCATGCGGTTGAAGGCAAGGAGGATGTTGCCCTCACCGCCCGGCTCCATTTGCAAGTCGATCACCTGCCGTGAGGTACCGCCCAAGATGGGGAACGTGCCCTCCATTTCGAGGATTACGTCCACGGTGGACGGATAAAGAAGCAAAATGTCATGTGTTTTCATGTTTATTTCTTTGCGCGTGCCTGCGCGATCTCCGCCAATTCTTTTGCCGCCCACTCAAAGTCGAGCATCGGGTTGGCTTCCTTAAACTGCGCGTACCAGTCGGCGGGCAGCACATGGAAGCCTCGATATGCACCGGCGATCATGCCGGCGATGCAGGCGAACGTATCCGTGTCGCCGCCGATGTTGGCCGCTGCCTTGATCGTTGCAAGCGGATCGCCGTCGTTGGCGGCGAAGAGGCCGACGGCAATCCCCACAGTGGGCTGAATGTCGCCGCTGCATCCGACCGTCTCTTCCAGGAGGATGGAGGCCTGCTCGGCGTTGTCGGCGCGGTAGACGCAGTCAATGGCCTGCATCAGGCGCGGAAGCACGCGGGGACCGTAGCTCTGGCGTGCCTCGCGGTTTCCGATCCGCTCGCCCTCCTTCGCGCCGTAAACCGCGGCCTTGAGGACGGAGGAGATCTGAGAATCCTCGCGCAGCGCCTCGGCGATGGCACAGGCAATGGCGCAGGCGCCGGAGTAGGCGTGCTGTGTGCCGTGCGAAACGCTCGTCATCGTAATCGCGGTGCGGATCGCGCCGTCCAGATCGCCGGGATTGCAGAGCGCGGCGGGCGCAATGCGCATCGCACAGCCGTTGGAGAAACCGCGGCCGTACGCCTTGCCGACCTTCGCCAGCTCCAGCGGGTCGCCGCCTGCCAGATAGTCCTTCGCCCAGAGGGACATCGTGGGGCCTGCGTTGCGCGGGTAGTACTTGGGATAGGATTTCGTCCAGTTGATCAAAGCGTCGGCTGCCGCCTGCACGGTCAGTTCGCCGCGCGTGGCGATCACGGCCTTTGCCATCTCATACATCTGCGAGGAGTCGTCCGTCACCTCGGCAGGCAGGTTGCCCGCGCCGTAGACGTTCGCGCCGGGGCCGATAAAATGGTCAATCGGCCCACCGTACTCCTGAAGGATCTCCGCGCGGCTGTATGCTTCGCTGGGGACGCCGAGCGCGTCGCCCATGCCGGCGGTGACAAGGCTTCCTAAAATTCGATCGTGTAGACTGTACATGGTATTTCTCCTTTCTTTTCCCGCCGCCGCGGGTGCGGGCACCCGCGGCGGCGCAGCGGTGATCAGAAGTGCAGCGGGGTGGTGGAGATCTCGATCTCGCCGGACTTTACCTTCTCGGCGATCGCGTTGACCTGATCCTTCACTTCCTGCGGAACAATGCCGTTGGAGGCGAACTCATAGTCGGCAGCGCCTTCGGCAATGCCGTATTCTCTGCTGGTGCCGGGTTTGTAGTTGCCATTGAGTGCGTCGTCGATGAAGGCGATGACCATGACTTCAAAATGATTGATCGCGCTGCCCAGCTCCGCGTTTGGCGCCGCATCCGGATAGTGGACGTCACAGGCGGCATACATGACTCCCTTTTCTTCCGCTGCCTGCGCGCAGCCCGTGCTGGAGCCACCTGCCGCACCGAAAACGATGTCGCAGCCGTCGGCGATCATCTGCAGCGCGTAGTCCTTGCCGATTGTCGGGTCGGTGAAGGAGTTGCAATATGCGACGACGTCCTGCGTGCCGTTGTTCACATAGGCGATGCCCTGCTGATAACCGGCAAGGATCTCGTTGATGCCGCCGTCGACAGCGCCGCCGATGAAGCCGACCTTTCCGGTCTTGGTCATCAGAGCGGCGACGCAGCCCTGTAGGAACGCCGTCTGCGTCCGGTTCAAACGGAAGTCCTGAATGTTCTTATACTGCTCGATGTTGTCGATCTCGCCCTGCAGAGAGCCGAACTTCACATCGGGGAAGTCCTTTGCGACTTTGATCAGCGCCGGCGTCATGTCGGAATAGGTCGTGATAACGATATTGTAGCCGCCTTCGCAGCAGGCGCGAACCTTCGGTTCATACTCGTCAACGTTGAGCGCCTCGATGCACTTGATCTCAACGTTATCATGCTTTGCTTCATAGTCCTTCAGGCCGGTGACCAGATTTTGCAGCCATTCGGAGGAGTCCAGCGCCTGATAGGAAACAAAAGCAATGCGGGTCGTCTTGGTGGTGGTTTTCTTGTCTTTTCCGCAAGCCGCCAGACTGGCGATCAGGAGGATAGCCAACAGAAGGCATACGATCTTTTTCATTTTCATGGTGTTGCTCCTTTTCAAATTTATTATTTTATCGGCAATGCCGGTAAAATCAGGGAAGGTCGGTGTGCTGCGCGATAAACTGGCGCTCTGCCTTTCTGCGGCGCAGCGTGTGGCTCGTCAGGTGGACGATCTGCGGCAGCAGCGCGGCGATGAGCGCAAGCAGGTAGGGCAGCATTCCGAGCAGATAGGCGGAGATGCCGGAGGTGGAAAGCGAGATGACGAGCGACTCGGCAAAGCCGAACAGCAGGCACGTCGCAAGCGTCCAGAGCGGATGGTTTCCTGCAAGGACGATCGCCGCGAGCGCCGTATAGCCGCGTCCGTTTGTCATGCCTACATTGAACATATACACCGAGAGCGCGAGCGTCGCTCCGCCCAGACCGCAGAGCACGCCGTTGACCAGAAGCGCCGTGTACTTGATCTTCGTGGCATGGACGCCCGCCGCGATCGCTGCGTCCTCGTTCAGTCCCACCGCGCGCAGATTCAGGCCGAAGCGCGTGTGATACAGGACGAAGTACATGAGAAACGGAAGCAGCAGCGACAGATACACCAGCAGCGAATGACCGTTGAGGATCGGCCCGAGCACTGGGATCTTTTCCAGCCATGCCAGCCGGATGGTCGGCAGCGCGAGAGCGGACGGCAGAACGTAGCGCCCGCTGACGCCGAAGATCGGGTTGAGCAGATAGCGCGTCAGTCCGCTTGCCAGCGTGATGATCGAGATGGCGCAGATGACCGGCTGCACCTTCAGCTCAATGATAAACGCGGCATAGATCGCGATGAACGCGGTGCTCGCAAGCACGCCGCAGAGCACGCCGAGCCAGACGTTTTGGAAGAAATAGGTGCCGACCACGGAGGCAAAGCAGCCGATCAGCATAAAGCCCTCCAAGGCAAGGTTAAACACGTTTGCCTTCATTGCCAGCAGGCCGCCCATGGCAACGAGCAGGATGGGGCCTGCGTGGCGCACCGCCACCGCAAGAACAGAAACTATGTCCATTTTCAGCCCTCCTTTTTTCTCTTCCAGCGCTCCGGACGGATCAGGTTGATCGTCGCAAAGAACATAACGAAGCCCTGCACGCAGTCCACCAGCTCCGACGGCACGTTGGTCGTCACCGTCAGCAGGACCGAGCCGCTGCGCAGCGCGCCCAGCAGGAGCGCACCTAACAGCATACCGAGCGCGCCGCCGCCGCCGATCAGAGCCGCCGTCATACCGTTAAAGCCCATGTTGGAAGCGAAATCCGCGTAGATGATGTGGTAATAGCCCAGCATCTCGCCGATGGCGCACAGACCGGTCAGGATGCCGCCGATGGCCGCCGCGCTAAGCAGGATCCGCATGGACGGCAGGCCGCTTGCCTCGGCAAACTTCGGGTTCTTGCCGACCACGGTCAGCCGGTAGCCCGGGATGGTCTTTTTTAGCACGAACTGATAAAGCACCACGACCACGATCGCACCGATCAGGATCGTCAGCGCGCCGATGGTCTCGGGGATGGGGAGCGACATGATGGAAGAGGACTGCGTTTCCGCGATGAACGTGAAGGCGATCATATGCTTTGCGAAAAACGCCATCAGGTAGTTGAGCATAACCCCCACGACAACCTCACTGATCCCCAGCTTGAAGCGCGCCAGCGCCGGAATGATACAGGCGACCGCACCGGCAAGGCACGCGCCGACCATCATCAGCAACAGCCGCAGCCAGCTCGGCGCACCCTTCATCGTCTCGGAGATCACCGACATGGTGAGCACCGCGCTGTAGATCTGGCTCTCATGGCTGATGTTAAAATAGCCGCAGCGATCACACAGGGAAAAGGAGTAGGCCAGCAGCAGGATCGGAATGGCGTAGCGCACGGTGTTCTTGATCGCCGTCCAGCTCCCGAAGGAGCCTTCCAGAAGCGCCTGATACGTTGCAAAGGGGCTTTCGCCGGAGATCATAACGAGCAGGCCGCCCATGGCAAAGGCGATCAGAATCGCAAGAACGGGATTTGCGACCTTTGCGCCCCGCTCGCGGAGGCTGCCCGATCGTTTCAGTTTAGCCAGCATTCTCTCCCGCACCTCCCATCATCAGACCGATTGTTTCCTCGGTCACGTTGGCGACGTCCGTCACCTCGCCCGCAACCGCGCCGTCATAAAGGATCAGCAGCCGATCACTCAGCGACATCAGTTCTTCCAGATCGGCGGAGACTAAGATGACCGCCGTGCCCGCCTCGCGCTCCTTAAGCAGGAGCTGGCGCACCGCGTTGATCGCGCCGATGTCCAAACCGCGCGTCGGCTGCGCCGCGATGAGCACCTTGGGGTTGCGCTCGATCTCGCGCGCCAAAATGATCTTCTGCATATTGCCGCCGGAGAGCATCTTCACCTGTTTGCCGGGGGTGATGCCCTTGATGTCGTAGCGGTCGATCAGCGTCCGGCAGTAGTCCGCGATCTTTCCGCGCTGTAGGATCGGGCCGCTGGAAAACTGCTGTTCCGCACCGGCGATGACATTGTCCTCCATCGTCCCGTCCAGCACCAGCCCGACGGTCATTCGGTCGTCGGAGACAAAGCCGATGCCGGACTTGCGTCGCTGCGCCACGTTGGCCGCCGTCAGGTCTTCGCCCTGCACGATGATCTTTCCGTGCGCGGGTCTGCACAGGCCGATCAGCGCGTGGATCAGCTCCGTCTGTCCGTTTCCTTCCACGCCGCCGATGCCAAGGATCTCACCGCTGTGCACCACCAGAGAGAGGTCGCGCAGCTTCGGCAGACCCATTTCGTCAAAATACCAGAGGTGCTTCGCCTCCAAGACGGGGCTGCCCTTGACCGGCTCGCGCTTGTTCTGAATGAGCTGCACGTCCTGTTTGCCGATCATCGCGCGGGCGATCTCCGTCTCGCCGACTTCGCCGCGCAGCCAGTTGCTCTGCACCACGCGCCCCTTTCGCATGACCGTGATACGGTCGCCGACCGTCACGACCTCGCGCAGCTTGTGGGAGATGAAGACGATGGAGCGTCCCTCCTGCTTGAGCGTTTCGATGATCTGGAAAAGCTCCTCCGATTCCTGCGGCGTGAGCACCGCCGTCGGCTCGTCCAAGATCAGGATACGTGCGTCAAAATACAGCGTCTTGATGATCTCGATCCGCTGCCGCTCGCCGACGGAAAGCGTCTTGAGCAGCGCGTTCGCCGTCGCGCGCATATGGAAGCGCTTGAGATAGGCGTTGACCTTCTTTTCTGCGGCGGCATAGTCGATCGTGCCGTGCTTCATCGGCGCGTTGCCGAGAATGATGTTTTCCAGAATGCTCATTTCCGGAATTTGCATGAAGTTTTGATAGACCATACCGATCTTATGGCGGCGCGCGCCGGTCACGTCATACCGGCAGGGCTTGCCGTCGATCAAAATTTCTCCCTCGTCCGGCGCATACTGTCCGTAAAGGATCTTCATCAGCGTGCTCTTGCCCGCGCCGTTTTCTCCGACCAAGGCGTGCACCTCGCCGGGATACAGCGCAAGATCAATGTGGTCGTTTGCAAGCACGCCGGGAAACCGCTTTACGATGCCCCGAAGCTCTACGATCGGTTCCATAGGTTCGCGCACCCCCATTTAGTCGTCAAGTCGTCAAGACGTCTATACGTCCTAAGTGCATGATAGCGCACACGGGTTTCTTTTGTCAAGGGTGTTTTCCCTTCCGTTCGCGTTTTCGTGAAAAATGTGAATTTGTCTTTTCTCAAACTGTGCAGTTTGACGGAATAAAAACCGGTGGCGTCCGAAGACGCCACCGGTTCAGCGTGTCGAAAAACCCTTTTCGACACGCTGGCAGACTGCAAAAAGGTTCGGAA
>USIH01000006.1 GCA_900554705.1 uncultured Eubacteriales bacterium | reverse complement strand
CGGTGACCACCATTCTCGACCCTGCCTTTGAGATCAGCGCCAGCATCGCCTCCACCGGCTGCACCGGCGTGGTGCAGGGCAATTTTACCACGAGCACGCATGGCTCGCTGCGCATGAACTATCTGCCCACCGAGGCCATCGTGCGCAACAACGACCAGATCGTGACGACCGGCTCGACGGTCTATCCGAAAAACCTCATCATCGGCTACGTGACCGACGCGGGCTTTGACGAGACGGGCGTTGCCAAGTTTGCCGTGTTGCAGCCCGCTGCGGATTTTGACAATCTGGAGCAGGTCTTTATCATCACCGACTACACCAGCCAATAAAAAGGAGGGAGCCGCTTTGCTCAACAAACTCTATATCACGCCCAAGCAGTGGCTCCACATCCTGCGCTGGACGGTCTACAGCCTTTTGCTGCTGTTTTGCATGATGGTGCAGACGGTCGTTTTGGGGAACCGCGTTTCTCTGCATCCGAACTTCGTCCCGCTGGTGCTGACCTGCGTCTGCCTGCGGGAGGGGCCGGAGCGCGGCGGCACGTTCGCGCTGCTCGGCTCGCTGTTCTGGTGCCTTTCCGGCGCGGACTACGGCAGCTTGAGCATCTTTATACTGACGCTTCTGCCGGTTCTCGGCAGCGCCCTGTGCAGGGCAGTGCTTGCAAACCGTTTTCTTCCCTGCCTGCTCATCTGCCTGATCACGCTCCTGACCGAGCAGATCACCATCTTTTTCCTCAGATTCTTTTTCGAGGAGATCTCGCTTGCGCTGCTGTGGCAGAAGCTGCTGCCCGCCGCTGCGGTCTCCATGCTGTTCCAGCCCGTGATCTACCTGCTTGTCCGGCAGATCGCAAAGATCGGAGACGCCTATGAATGAACATAAGTTTTCCTTCCGCCTGTGGGCACTCGCGTTCGTGGTTGTTGTCATTATGGGCATTTTCGCCGTTCGCCTGCACACGCTGCAAGTCGTGGAGGCCACGCCGCGGGACGAGGCACCCGGCACCTACTTCACCTACACGACCCGTGTCGTCGCTTCGCGCGGTGAGGTGCTTGACCGCAACGGCACGACCCTCATCGGAAACCGCGCGGCCTATAATATCACGCTGCATCACGACGTCATCTACAGCGCCGAGAACCCCAACGAGGAGATGCGGCGGCTGACCGAGCTGATCGACAAGCTGGGGCTGACCATGGTCGATCACTTCCCCGTGACGACCGAGAAGCCCTATGAATACACGACCGATCGCTATTCCTCCGCGTGGAACGACTATTTCATGACCTATCTGGAAAAGAAGGGCTGGGACAGCGACATTTCTGCCGCGAAGCTCATTCGCCAGCTTCGGGAGCGCTACCATTTCCCCGACAGCTGGACGGAGGAGGAGGTGCGCCGCGTGATCTCCCTGCGCTACGAGCTGGATCTGCGCTATTATACCAACCTTCCGCTCTACGTCATGGTGGAGGATATCGACGCAGTCTCCCTTGCCGCGCTCAAGGAGCTGAACACCCCGGGGCTGAACACGGAGACGACCACCGTTCGAGAGTACCACACGGACTACGCGGCGCATATTCTCGGCCGCGTGGCATCCATGAGTCCGGAGGAGTGGGAAGTCTATCAGGAGCAGGGCTACTCGATGGACGCCAAGGTCGGCAAGGACGGCTTGGAAAAGGCGTTTGAAGAGCAGCTGCACGGCACCGACGGCCTGATGGAGACGACCATCGCCGCCGACGGCACCGTTTTGAGTCAAGAGTGGATCAGAGAACCGGTCGCGGGCAACAATGTCGAGCTTACCGTGGACATTGATCTGCAAAAGGTCGCGGAGGACGAGATGGAACGCGTTATCCTCGACCTGCGCGAAAACGGCGCAGGCACGGCCAAAAACGGCAAGGACGCCGAAGGCGGTGCGGTCGTGGTCATGTCGGTCAAGACCGGTGAAGTGCTTGCCTGCGCCAGCTACCCGACCTACAGCCTGCTGACCTTCTCCGAGAACTACAGCAAGATATTGGAGGAGCCGTATGCGCCGCTGAACAACCGCGCGCTCGATCTGCCCTATCCGCCCGGCTCCACCTTCAAGATGGTCACGACCATCGCCGCCGTCGACACCGGAACCATCACACCGGACTATACGGTTGAGGACAAGGGCGTGTATCGGGAGTTTCAGGACATTGACCCGTCCTTCGCGCCCCGCTGTATGCTCTACACGACAAGTAAGGGACAATATACGCACGGTGTGATCAATGTCATGCAGGCGCTCAGCGTCTCGTGCAACTACTATTTCTATGACATCGGTTGGAAGACGGGCATCGGGCCGATCGACGCGGTGGCCAAGGCCTTGGGTCTGGGCGAGGCGACCGGCGTGGAGCTTCCGGAGAAGGTCGGCTACCGTGCCAACCCGGAGACGAAAAAGAAACTGTATGACAGCGACTACAACGGCTGGTACGGCGCGGACACCGTCCTTGCTGCCATCGGACAGTCGGAAAACCGGTTCACGCCGATGCAGTTGTGTTCCTACACCTGCGCGCTTGCAAACGACGGTACGCGCTATAAGGCGACGTTCTTAAAGCGTGTGCTCTCGTCGGACTATCAGGAGCTGATCTACAGCACGAAGCCCGAGGTTCTGAGCAAGCTCCAAATGTCCGAAACGGCGATCAACGCCTATAAGGACGGTATGCGCCTTGCCGTCACCTCTTGGGACGGCACGTGCCACGGGCTCTTCGGCGACTACCCCGTCGCCGTCTGCGCCAAGACCGGCACGGCGGAGCACGGCTCCGGCGGCTCGGACAACGCGGCCTATGTGCTCTTTGCGCCGATGGACGATCCGCAGATCGCCATTGCCATCTACGTGGAGAAGGGCGCGCAGGGCGGTAACCTCGGCAACATCGCAAAGCCCATCCTCAACGCCTATTTCTCCGACGCCGGTACGGTGGACACCGTGCCCGCCGAGAACAGAATGGGATAACAAAACACCGCCGGAAGAATCATTCTTCCGGCGGTGTCATTTTTACGGTTTGAAAATGTAGCCTTCCGGCGCGTCCAGAAGCGCAAGCTCCGTGCCGAAGCAGGTGTTGAGCACGGTGCGAAGCACGTTGATGCCGGACATCCCTTCGATGTCGGGCAGTTGCGCGCCGCAGCGAACGGCGCAGAGCATATTCTGCATCGCGGCCGTCTCCTGCTGCCAGTCGTAGCTGCTATCCTTATGGTACTTCGTAAAATGGTAGGCAATGCGGCTGCCGTGGTCGGACTGGAGGATAATGATCGCGTTGTGGTCGACCGCAATGATCCGGTCGACAGCCGTCTCGATCCTGTCGTTGACGTATTGCAGGTAGTCCAAATAGTAGCTTTCATTGCGCCAGTCGTGCCAATACGGCTCCTTGACAGGCGTTCCGTCCTTGGAAAACAGGATCGGGCTGTGCGGCGCGCAGAGGTAGGCGAAGGTGAAGGTGGGGCGGTCGTCTGCCAGATGATCCGTCAGGTGCTCCATCTCGTTGAAACAACGCTGCGTCGCGTGCGTTCCGCTCTCGTTCGACCTGCCCTGCACCCGGTGCAGCAGGCGCTCGCCGAAACCGAAGCTGTTGAGAATGCTGAAGCGCACGACGTAGTCGGAGGTCGAGGTGTCGTCTGAGGTGGCAAGCAGATTCACCGCGTCGTCCTGCGTTTTAACAAAGCCGCGGTGCGACAGCAGGTTGACCTGATAGCCGTTTTGCTCGAAGATGCGGAAAAGCTCCGGATCGGTCAGGTAGGCGGTCTTGTCAAAGGCCGGTTGCGTGTCGACGACCTTGTATTCCAAGTTCAGCAGGTTCGGAACGATGGTGTCGGTAAAGACCGAGTCGGTGTTGCGCCCCGCGCGGTTGACGGTAAAGCCGGACGCTTTTAGATAATCGGCGAACTGCGCGTTGTCAAAATCGTAGTAGTACTTCAGGTTTTCAAAGCCCGCGTATTCGTCAAACAGGAAGAAGTAGACGTTCGGGCGCTCCTGCGACGCGAAGGTGAGCGACTGAAGCTCCTGCGAGGGCGCTTCCTTGCCCGTGTAGCGCACGCGCTTGAGGATGTCTCCGGCAGAGAGCGCGAGCGAAACGAGCGTCAGCGCCGTGAAGACCAGCACGGTAATCTTGCAAAACGGGCGGGCATCGAGCGTCTTCTTTCTGCGCAGCACGACAAGGAGCCACGCCGACAGCGCGAGGATCAAAAGCAGCAGATAGATCGGCTGATAGCCGGCCCATGTGCGGCGGATGACCTGCGTAGGGGAGTAGATGTGGAGCATCAGAAGCGTGAAGATCGCGCTAAAGACGCCGGTTTTCGGCAGATCGCGCAAAATGAGCCAAACAAGGAAGAAAATCAGCAGCGCCATGCAGACCGCGAGGAAAAAGCCCGGCAAAATGTCGCGCAGAGGCGCCTCCAGCACGTTTTTCGCGTAGAGGAAAACGCAGCGGAACACGACGACCGAGAGCGTCGCCAGCAGCGGCAGGATCAGAGCTTTACACTTTTTCATTTGTTTCCTGACGCTTCTTTGCAGCGGCCTTTCTTCTCTTTTTGTGGTACCAGCGCTTGATCTTTGTCCAGTAGAGCGTTACGGTGGCGCCGGCCGCGATGGCAACGCCGGCAAGGATGTAGACAATGTACGTGACGGCCGAGGCGTCAAGGTAGGCGAAGGCCTGAATGCTCAGAAGCAGGGCGATGCACAGGCCGAAGTAGGCGTAGCGGAAGAGGGTCGCAAGTAGTTTTTTCATGGGTTACTCCTTTTGTTTTTTTAGCAGGTGCAGAGGCAGATCGCGCAGTGCATCCACGAGCTTACGGTTGTCCGTTTCGTCGCGCACGGAAAGACGCAAATAGCTCTCTCCGCCAAAGCCGTCTTTGGTGGAAAGGTCTTTGACCAGCAGATCGTGCGCCGAGAGCAAGTGCTCCGCCAGCAGGCGGCTGTCAACGCCTTGCAGGCGCACCATCAGGTAGTTGGCCTGACTGGGGTAGACGTGCATGAAATCCAGCGCGTCCAATGCGTCCTTGAGCGCGGCACGCTGACGGGCGACGGCGTCGCAGGCAGCGGCGTAGTCCTTCTGATAGAGCGTGATGATCTGCAAAAAGTACTCGCCGAAGGAATTGATGTTCCAGATCGCCATCGCGTCCTTGAGCTGCCGCAGCAGCGCCGCGTCGCCGCAGGCGCAGACGCCCAGCCGGACGCCGGGAACGCCGTAGGATTTGCTGATGCTCTTGACCACGACGAGGTTGGGATAGCGCTCCAGCAGCGCATCCTGCAACAGCGTGTAGCGCACGGGCGCGTCTGCAAAGTCAACAAAGCTCTCGTCAACGATCAGAAGCGTGCCGTGCTGCTTGCAGTGCTCCAGCAGGGTGAGCAGCTCCGCCTGCGCAAGGAAGCTGCCGGTGGGGTTGTCCGGATTGACAACAGCGAGAATATCGTGCGTCTCGGCGGCCGCGCACAGCGTCGGCAGGTCGAGCTGATAGTCCGTCTGCGCGGTGGGCAGGCGCGTGATGCGGCAGTTTCCGAAGCAGCGGACATATTCGTTAAAGGAAGGGGTCGGGAGCGCGAGCGTCCCGTGCAGCACCCGTCCAAGCGCGGCGATCAGCTCCGCCGCGCCGTTGCCGACCAGAATGAGCCGCTCGTCAAGCGAGAACATCCGTCCGGCGTTGATCTGCTGGACGTACATTCCGGAGGGATATTCGCGCAGGAGGCGGGAAAAGGCATATTGCATTTTCTCTTCCATCTCCCGCGGCGGGAAGTAGGGGTTGACCAGATAGCAAAAATCCGTCAGCGCGGGGAAACGCCAGAAGCCGCCGAAATGACGGCAGTAGCGGTCAAGCCGCTCCTCCGGCGGAGCGAACATGGTGTCGGCAATGTCGAGATCCTGCGCGTCGTCGATCTCGTACCAGCGCAGCTTCTCCAGCCGGTAGGCAAACAGCTCTGCGTGCGACAGGTGCGCGATGGCCTTGAGCGCAGACTCATAGTATTCGTTCTTGCCGTAAGCCTTGATGTAGGCGTTAAGGAAGGGAATGTACTTTTCGCGCGAGAAGGCGCGCGAGAACTTATAGACGTTGACGGTCTTGAAGTACTCCTCCACATGGGCAAAGGAAAACTCCGCCCGATCAATAAATTCGAGAATGTGTCCGTCCGGACTCAGCCGCGTGACCGTTCCGTCCATCCACTGCTCGTATTTGGCAACGGCCACCACGTTTTCTTCCGGACAGGCGATCATCTCGCGCAGCAGCGCCGGCTCAAAAATGAGGTCGGATTCCAAAAGCAGCGTGTCGTCCTGCGCAAGGACATCGCGCGCGAGATAGAGCGAGTAAATATTGTTCGTGTCGGCGTAGTCCGCGTTTTCGATGAACGTCAGCTCCATGTCGCACAGCTTGTCGCGGGCAAAGGCGATGAGCGGCTGCGCGGCATATCCGACGACGATGGTCAGGCGGGTGACGCCTGCCTGCCTCAGCGCGTCGGCTGCGTGCTCCAGCAGCGTCTTTCCGCCCACGCGCACCATGCACTTGGTCTGGCCGCTGGTGTATTTTCCCAAACGCTTGCCCATTCCGGCGGCAAGCAGAATAGCCTGCATAGCGCTCCCTCCTTAGTCCAGATCCTCTTCCTCCCGCTGCTTTTTCAGCACCGCGAGACGGGAGAGAATGTAATCTGCGGCGACGTCGCTGCTGGTGCCCAGATGGTAGACATACGTTGCGACGAAGGCGGCGATCTTGTCGTGATAATCCGCGCCGAGCAGCTCCTGCGCGGTGCGCGCGACATCCGCCATTTGGTCGGGCTGTAGGCTCCGACCGATCTCCTCGCGCAGAAGGATGTTCAGCGGCACCGTGTCGATCTTCTGATACTCCGGATTCATGACCTTCATGGGGGTGTTGATGAACAGAACGGGCTTGCAGGTGGTGTAGGCGTATTCGTAAGCGATGCCGGACCAGTCCGTGACCAGAAGATCGGCCTCGAACACGGTGCTGTTGGAGGAAAAGTCCGTCTGGATCTCCACATCGGCATCGGCGGCATAGCGCACCTTCAGCTCTTCCATCTTTCTCGGGTCGTGGCGCACCTGCTGCGGATGCGGCCGCAGGATGACGCGGCTTCCGGTTGCGCGCAGGCCGTCGATCAGCTCCGTCACGCAGGAGTCTACAATGTTGCCTTCCTGCCAAGAGGGCGCGACTAAAATGACCTTCCTGTCGCTTGCTTTTTTCGGCGCGGCCGCGTAGTCCGCGCGCATCTGGTCGAGCAGGCCGTAGCCCCATTCGATCAGGCGCTTTTTCGGCAGGCCGTAGGCCGCCTCCGTTTTTTCGATCTCTTCCTTTTGGTGCGGGCCGACGCACAGAACGCTGTCAAAATGATCCATGCTGCCCTTGCGCATCGTCATGTTCAGGCTGTCCATGCCGTGCGGCACATAGAGGTATTCGATGTTCTTGCGCAGATAACTGCGGCGGATGTGCATATTGTCCAGATCCGGCATGGTCATGACGACCATGTCCGCGTCCATCTTCATCATCAGAGGGATCAGGCGCAGTTCACCAATGTAGTAGGGGACAAGGTGCGGATCCTTGTGCGAGAACACTGCGTCCTTCGGGTCGCTCGTGACGTAGTGGATGACCAGCTGCGGGGCTTTCCGCTCCAGCGCCTGAATGATGCCGTCGTAGTATTTATAGAAGCCGCTGCCCTCGGAGTAGAACACGATCTGCTTCGGCTCGATGTCCGCGTTCTTGACAAAGCGCTTATAGTCACGCTTTTCCTGCTCGCGGAAGGGCGCAAGCTCTTGCTTCTTTGCCTCGCGCGCCGCGTTCTGCCGCGCCAAAAGCTCCTTTGTCTCCTCCAGCGCCTCATAGTCGATGTACTTCTTCGGGTTGTACCACCAGTTCATCAGATAGAGGTTGCCGATGGCAAACAGATTGCCCGCGATCCAGTAGACGCCTGCGCCCGCCGGAACGAGGAAGGTGAAGTAGGTGGAAAGCGCGATGGTAAACAGGGAGACGCCCCACTTGGCAAGGAAGCTCTGCTCGACCTGAAGCACGTTTGCTTTGTTCTGCGCAAGGCACAGCAGATAGGTCGTCAGGCAGCTCAGCACGGGCAGGAGCATCAGGGGATTTATGTATTTGCTTCCGGCGGCGGTGTAGGCCCAGAGGGTCGGCACGCGGCGCAGCTCCAGCCCGAGGAAGGTCATGTCCACGCTTTTCACGCGCCGGATCACTTCGTCGATGCCCGCGATGCCGTTGAGCAGCTCCATATCCGTGCCGCACTGGATCTTTTCCATGATGAAGCACTGATAGCCGCTTTGATTCACGTTCATCCCGAACCGGCGCGCGATCTCCGCGATGGTCGCGCCGTCGATGTGCAGCAGGTGCTGCATGGGATTATAGATCACGCACACGAGACCCAGCACGAGCGGCAGCTGCACGAGCAGCGGGATGATGCTGAGCATGGGGGAGTAGTGCTCGCGCTTGTAGAGCGCCATCTGCTCCTCGGCGATCTTGTCGCGGTCGCCCGCGAAGCGCAGGCGGATGCGGTTGACCTCCGGCTGGAGGCGGATCATCCGAATGCTGTTTTTCTGCACGAGGATGCTCAGCGGCAGCAGAATGATCTTGCTGATCAGGGTGAAAAGAAGAATGGACAGCCCGTAATTGCCCAAAATGCGGTAGCAAAGCCACATGACGTAGCCCAACGGGACGCCCAGAATTTTATTGATGAAAGTCACAAACAGACTCCTTTCAGAAAAGCACTGACAAGCCATTATACCGTCAAAACGACCAAATAGCAAGGCCTTTGTAAAACTTCCTCTCTTTTTCCGACAATTTCCTCCTTTTGGAACCAAACCGCCGCCTTGCGCATATACCATAGGGGAAAAAGGAGGAGTGCTGTTTGGAAACCACTTGCTTTTTAGGCGCCTGTTCTACGGAGGGATTTGTTTCCCATTTTGACACGCTGTATCGGGAAACGGAGGAGCTGACCGTTCTGAAGGGCGGCTGCGGCTGCGGAAAGTCGACGTTCCTGCGCGCCGTTGCCGACGCCGCGCGGAAGCACGGCATGGATACGGAGCTGGTGCTCTGCTCTTCCGACCCGTCCTCGCTCGACGGCGTGCTTTTTGACGGGCGCGCCTACGTTGACGGGACGGCGCCGCACATATTTGAGCCGCAGATCTGCGGCGGGCGGATGAACTACCTGAATTTCGGCGCTTTTTATGACCGCGCCGCCATGCGCGCGGCGGAGGAACCGCTCTATCGGCTGCGGCGGGAGAATGCCGCCTGCTACACGCGCGTGACCGACGCCCTTGCCGCCGCGCGCGGTCTGCTCGCAAGCCCCGCGCGGGAGGCACGCGCTCTGGAGCAGTCGCTCGGCGCGATCGCCGAATGCCTCGCGCTCTCGGCCTTTCGGTCGCCGGGGACGGAGGGGGTCGAGCGCAGGCGGTTCCTCTGCGCGCTGACGCCGCGCGGCGCCTGCTTCGGCGACGTTGCGCACGCCTACCGCCGCGTCATCGTCCTGCGCGATGCCTATGTTCTCGCGCCGGTGCTTTTGCGGACGCTTGTGCAGCGGGCAAGAGAAAACCGACAGAGCGTCGTGCTCGGCTACGGCCCCATGCAGCCGACGGGAAGCCCCGCGCACCTGCTGCTGCCCGATGCGGGCGTTGCCGTTCTGAGCGAGAGCGAGGAGCTTGCCTACGACGGCCCCTGCTGCTGCCGGATCGACCTGGTTTCCTCCGTCCCCATGCGCCTGCGCGACGCGCTGCGCTTTCAGGTCGAAACCGTGGCGCTCCTGCTGCGGCGCTGTGTGGAGGAGATCGCGCGCGCCAAGGCCATCCACGACGAGATGGAGGCACTGTGCCGTCCGTTTATAGATTTTGACGCCGTAACGGCGCAGACCGAGCGGGAGCTTTTGCGCATTTTTACGAAATAGGCATTGTTTTTTGCCCCTTGCGGTGCTATGATAACGCAGAAAACGACGGCTTTCCCGCCGCAAAAATAAGGAGGGGCTTTTGGAATGAAGCTACTGATCATCGTTCTGAACAAAGTGGAATGTCTCGACAAGCTGCTCGACCGTCTCGGCCGGCACAATGTCCCCGGCGCGACGATCCTTGACAGCAAGGGCATGGCACAGGAACTGGAGGGGCACGACGAGCTGCGCTTTATGGCGTCGCTGCGCCTGCTGATGAATCCCGCACACAAGGAGAACAAGACGATTTTCATGGTGCTGCCGGATGAGAAGGTCGCGGAGGTTTCGCGCATCGTGCGCGAGGCGACCGGCGGGCTGGATCATCCGGACAGCGGTATTTTGTTCACCGTGCCGGTGGATTACGTGGAAGGGCTGAAACAATGACACTCAATATGCTGCTCGATCTTGCCATCATGGTTTTCGCGGGAATGTTTTGCGGCCGCATGGCAAAGCATCTTCGCCTGCCCAACGTTACGGGCTACCTTGTCGCGGGGCTGCTGATCGGCCCGAGCGTGTTCGGACTGCTCACGTCCTCCTTCCTCGACACCATTTCCATCATCTCCGACGTGGCGCTGGGCTTTATCGCCTTCTCCATCGGCAACGAGTTCAAAATGTCCTACTTCAAGCGTGTGGGCGTCGCGCCGATCGTGATCGCCTGCCTTGAGTCGCTCTTTGCCGTGCTGATCGTCGTGCTGGGGCTGATCGTTTCGGGTCAGTCCGTGCCGTTTAGTCTGGTGCTGGGCGCGATCGCCGCCGCGACCGCGCCGGCCGCGACGATCATGGTCATCCGGCAGTACCGCGCAAAGGGACCCGTGACGGAGACGCTGCTCTCGGTCGTCGCCATCGACGATGCGACGGCGCTGATCCTGTTTTCCCTCTCCGTCGCCCTCGCGCAGGCACTCGGCAGCGGCAGCGCTTCGCTGAGGGACTCCCTGCTCTCTCCGCTCAAGGAGATCGGCGGCGCACTGGTGGCGGGTGCGGCGCTGGGCGTTGTCTACCTGATCCCGCTGCGCTTCTTTAAGAAAGCGGGCAACCGCCTTTCCCTGACGGTCGGCTTCCTCTTTGCCGGTCTCGGCCTTGCGGAGCTGCTCGGCCTGTCGGATCTGCTTTTGTGCATGGCGATGGGCGCGGTGATCGCAAACTTTTCTCCGGATGTGGACAAGATCATGGATCTGTGCGACAATATCACGCCGCCGATCTTCATGCTGTTCTTCGTCGCCTCCGGCGCGGCGCTTCAGCTCTCGGTGCTTCCCACCGTCGGGCTGATCGGCGTGATCTACATCGTCCTGCGCGTCGCCGGCAAGATGGTCGGCTCTTGGCTGGGCGCGGTGCTGTGCAAGTGCGACGCAAAGGTCAAAAGCTACCTTGGCCCCTGCCTGCTGCCGCAGGCGGGCGTTGCCATCGGCCTGTCGCTGGCCGCCTGCGAGGTCGTCCCGCACTATGCCGCGCGTATCCGCGCCGTCATCCTCTGCGGCACGCTCATCTATGAGCTGATCGGCCCCGCCGTGACAAAATTCTCCCTGAAAAAGGCGGGCGAGATCCAATAAACGGCAAATTCTGGTTGAAATTACCACCGTGGTAGGGTATACTGAAAGAAGAAAGGGCGGTGAAGGCAATCATGGGCGAGGTGATCTCCATTCTCTCCGGCAAGGGGGGAACGGGAAAGACGACGCTCTGCGCGGCGGTCGCCGCCTGTCTTGCGGCAGACGGCAAGCGCGTGCTGTGCATCGACGCGGACATCGGCCTGCGCAATCTGGACATTGCGCTCGGCATGGCGGAGCTTCCCGTGGTCGCTTTTACCGACGTGATCCATGGCCATTACCGCCTCTCCGACGCGACGCAGCACCCCCGTCTGCCGCAGCTCTTTCTTCTGACCGCTCCCGTGCGGGAGAACGACGAGCTGATCGACGCGGCGGGCTTCGGAAGGATCCTGACGCAGGCGCGCGAAGAATTTGACTTCTGCCTGATCGACGCACCGGCGGGCGTGGGCAGCGGGTTCCGCCTTGCCGCGCGCTATGCCGACCGCTGCATCATCGTCTCCACGCCCGATCCGGCGTCCATGCGCGACGCGGGCTGCGCGGCCGACCTGCTCAGTCTGGACGGCAAGGAAGACCTCATGCTGGTGGTCAACCGCATATCGCCGCGGATGTTCCGTCGCATGACGCTGACCGTAGACGACATTATGGACAGCGTGGGGCTGCCGCTGCTCGGTATGCTTCCGGAGGATCCGAAGGTTGTGCTCTCGGCCGCGCAGGGAACTGCGCTGATTTTTTCCGGCGGCGGAGGCGCGGCGGAGGCCTGCTTCCGCATTTCCAGGCGACTGCGCGGCGAGCATATGCCGCTGATGAAACTGTGAGGTGACACGAATGAACATTACGCTATTGGCACATGACAAAAGGAAGGAACTGATGGTTCAGTTCTGCACGGCTTACAAAAGCGTGCTTTCCAAGCACTCGCTCTCTGCCACCGCTACGACGGGGCGCTTGGTCGCGGAGGCGACCGGCCTGCCCGTGACGCTCTTCCTTGCCCACAATCAGGGCGGTCATCAGCAGGTCGATGCCCGTATTGCCTACAATGAGATCGATATGGTTCTGATGTTTACCGATCCGAATAACCTTGACCCGTGGGAGGATCAGCAGATCGTCCAGACCATCCACCTGTGCGACACGCACAATGTCCCCGTGGCGACGAACCTTGCCGCGGCCGAGATGCTGGTGATGGGTCTGCAGCGCGGCGACCTCGACTGGCGCGAGATGCTGCGCAAGAAGCGCTCCGTGAGGTAGCGCCATGGAAGCACTGGAGATCATCGAACGCATCCGCACGGCGGAGAAAAAGACGCCGGTGCAGGTCGTCCTACAGGAAAAAGAGCCTTGCGCGTTTGCCGGCGTCGAGGTGTTCCGCGGCGGCAGCGGGCTGTGCATCCTCTTTGGCGACTGGAAGGTGCTTGCGCCGCAGCTTGCCGCGCAGAAGGAGCGCATCGCCGCCTATCATGTGGAAAACGGCTGCGCCAACTCCGCGCTGTCACTTTTGGATCTGAAGGAGCTGCACGCACGCATCGAGCCGGGCGCGATCATTCGCGAGGGCGTCACCATCGGCGACAATGCGGTGATCATGATGGGCGCGATCCTTAACATCGGCGCGCGGGTCGGAGAAGGCACCATGATCGACATGGGAGCCGTCCTCGGCGGGCGCGCCACGGTCGGCAAGCGCTGCCACATTGCGGCGGGCGTCGTCCTTGCCGGTGTGATCGAGCCGCCGAGCGCGACACCTGTGATCGTCGGCGACGATGTGGTCGTCGGTGCGAACGCCGTCGTGCTTGAAGGCGTCCGGATCGGCTCCGGCGCCGTGGTCGCCGCAGGAGCGGTCGTTACCGCCGACGTGCCGGAAAATGCCGTCGTGGCCGGAACGCCCGCGCGAGTCGTCAAATACCGCGATGAAAAGACCAACGCGAAGACCTCACTCGTCGATGCGCTGCGCGAACTGTGAGAACGAAAGATAACGTGCCGTGGAGCTTTCCACGGCGCGTTTTTTGCGCAAATGGGGCATTTTGCCACTTGCATTGCAACAGAGAAAGATGGTATAATTTAACCTACAAAAGTATAAGGGGAGTGTTTCCCAAAGGAGCAATGAGCATGAAATGGAAACTTGCGGAGGGCTTTGTTCTGCGCAAGGTCGATCAGGACTATGTCGCGGTACCCTCCGGCGAAGCCGCGCGCACCTTCAGCGGCCTGATTGCCCTAAATGAGACGGGCGCGGATATTTTTCGCCTGCTTCAAGTCGGGATGACCCGCGAAGAACTGCTGGCTCAGATGTCCGCGCTCTACGGCCTTGCGCCGCAGGAGATGGAGGCGGACGTGGAGGAGATCTTTGCGCAATTACGGGAATTATCCGTTCTACGGGAGGTAGAGGAATGAAAAAAAGTTTACTTCTGATCTTGGCGCTGGCGCTGCTGCTTTGTGCCTGCCAAAGCAAGAAAGCAAAGCCGCAAACCGAGCAGAGCACGGCGAGCGCGCCGAGCGAGAGCCGGACGACGGAGCCTTCGGATGTAACTCCGCCTGTGAGCGATGTGGCGCCGACGCAGACCGATACGCCGAGCGAGGCGACGGAGCCGCCCGTTCCGGAGACGACCGCGCCGCCGAAGCTTGTGCAGCCCGCCGACGGAAAGCTCGTCGTTGCGCGAACCGGCCGCTTCAGCGGCGTCGATCCGGAAAACGGCGCGGATGAGGACGTGACGGATGTGGCGGCGCTCCTGATCGTCAATACGTCCGATCAGGTGTGCCAGTACTGCACTCTGTGCTATACCGTTGACGGCAAGACCGCTGTGTTTCTCCTTTCGGAGCTTCCGGCGGGCAAGGCTGCGTGGGTGCTCGAGTCGAGCGGCCTGACCGTCGGGGAGGACGCAAAGTTTACCTATGAGGACGATGTCAGCATCTTCCGCGAGGCGGACGCTGCGTGGCTCGACGGCGTGAGCGTCGAGGGCGACAACGGCAGCATCACCGTCACCAACACCTCCGGCGCGGACTATCCGCTGGTCACGGTGTACTATAAACTGATCCGCGAGGACGACACCTTCCTTGGCGGCATTGCCTACCGCATCACGGTAAACGACCTGAAGGCGGGCGAGAGCCGGACGCTTCCGGCGGGACATTACTATAAAGACGCCTGCCAAGTCGTCGGCATCTACGCCGACGGGATGTAGGCCGGAGGAACGCGATGCGACAGGACATCCCGCTTCGGCAGCTTCTGAGCCTGCGGGCGATGCAGAGCAGAACGCCCGTCACGGGCGGCTTTGAACTGACGCCGCACTGCAATCTAAGCTGCAAAATGTGCTATATCCACTCCCGCTCGGGGCAGGAGCTTTCCGCTGCGCAGTGGCTGGATATGGGGCGTCAGGCGGTGGAGGCGGGCACGCTTTTCCTGCTCTTGACGGGCGGTGAGCCGTTTTTGCGGCGCGACTTCCGCGAGATCTATCTCGGGCTGACGCGGATGGGACTTTCCGTCAGCATCAACACCAACGGCACGCTGATCGACGACGAAGCGGTGCGGTGGCTCAGTGCGTCGCCGCCCGCGCAGGTCAACCTTTCGCTCTACGGCGTGACGCCGGAGGCCTACGGCGCGCTGTGCGGCGAGCCGGATGCCTGCACACGGGCAAAGCGTGCGGTTGACCGGCTGCTGGAGGCGGGCGTCGCGCTCACGCTCAACGCTACGCTGACGCCGCTGAACATCGGGCAGCTTGACGGCATTGCCGACTTTGCCGCGCAGCGGGGACTGCACGTCCGGCCAACGACCTACCTTTTTCCGCCGGTGCGGCGTGAGGGGCTGGGCTGCGTGCCGCCGGAGCGCTTCAGTGCGCAGGAGGCGGGGCGCTATTCGGCGCTCTCCCAATGGAAAACGAGCGACCGCGAGACGCTGCGCGCCTTTGCCGCAGCGCAGCCGGACGCGGAATGCTTCTGCCCGACGGATGACTGCCTGTGCACGGACGATTCCCGCTGCCTTGCGGGGCGCTCACAGTTCTGGATCTCCTGGGACGGCAGGATGATGCCCTGCGGGATGCTTGATGAGCCGCAGACCTACCCGTTCGCGGACGGCTTCCTTCCGGCGTGGCGCGAGCTGACGCGGCGGATGGATGCGGTGCTCCTGCCCGCCGTCTGCGACGGCTGCGCGCTGCGCGGCGCGTGCCCCGCCTGTGCGGCGATCCACCGCTGCGAGACCGGAAGCACGAGCAGACGAGCGCCCTATCTGTGCGATATGACGCAGTCCTATTTACGGACGTTGCAGACACTTTGTGCCGACGAGGAAACGCCTGAGGTCGATTTTGTAACAAGTGACGAAGCAAGAAAGTAAATCGTGACAAAGCAGAGGCAAAAGGGAGATTTTTACGGAAAAACGCCAAATAATTTGCGCGTCCCGCCAGAGCGGTGGTATAATATACTTTCCTAAGAGGGACATTTTTTCATGCAACCGGAGTATTTTCAAAATAAACCTGCTGCAATTTGAGGGACACGGCAGGCGCAGATAAAAGAAGGAAGGAACGGAGAAACATGAAGCAAAAAAAGATCCTATCCCTGCTGTTGGTGGTGGCAATGCTGGTCGGTATGCTCTCCTCGCTTGCGACTTTGGCGCAGGCGGCGGTGGGCGATACGCAGAACGTGACCTACGGAACGCTGAATCCGCAGAAATCCGTGTCGCTGCCCGTCACCATCCACAACTACCCGAACGACGGTATGCTCTTCGAGTACGCGAGCAATACATATAAAGACCAGTATAGGTATGCACGCGCGCACGCGGAGCTGGTCACGCCCGCCTATGGCAAGGCGTGGTACGCAGACGGAGACAGACCGATCACAAAAACACTGGAGAGCACGACCGAGCAGTTTTATAATCTCGGCACGTTCTACCTTGCGGCCTATCCGAGCGTAAACGGGAACACCGGCTCGCCTTACTATTTCATCGGCGCCGACTCCGACGCCTATAACGCAGACCTCAAGCTCTACAGCGGGGACTACTCTGCCGTCAGCGACGCGGCCAAGCGCTGGACGGTCCTGATGGATGCCAACGGCTACTATACATTTATTAATGAGCTGACCGGCAGCGCGATGGACATCGACCTTGCCGACACGAGCATCAATGTCCACTGCTGGACAGCCAACGGAGGCAATAACCAGCGCTGGACGGCGATCGCCAACGGCGACGGCAGCTATGTTTTTAAGACGGTATACACCGCCTCTCACAATCCAGATCTGACCGGCCGTGTGCTCGACCTATATGGCGGCACGCTGGCAAACGGGCAGAACATTCAGGCATGGACGTCGAACGATTCGGCTGCGCAGAAATGGTTCCTGATTCCGGCAAACGGCAGCGAGACGGCGCTCACGGGGCTTGCCGGTGACGCGCTGCGCATCATCCGGACGACGTCGGACGTTTCTTCCACCGTCGGCGCTTACGCGACCATTCTTGAGCAGGCGCTGGGGAAGGAAAACACCCGCTATATGACGCTGGTCTACCATGTCGATACGGACGCAAGCGACATCAGCCGGTTTGCGCCGTTTAAGATCGTCCCGATCGACGGCGAGCATGGGTATGCGCTCGATGTGAGTAACGGAACGGCGACGGACGGGCAGACGATCCAACTCTGGTCGTCTCCGGACAGGGATAACGAAACGACGAAGTACGTCGTTCCAGAGGCTGCGGCAGACGGGTCTTACTACCTCCGCTGGTACAGAGCGGACAGTAGCGGCAACCTCTCCGCTACCAACTTCTATATCGGCGGCATCAGCACCAGCGGACAGCAACCGGTTTGCAAAGCAAAGGACAGTGCGAACCGCTTCCATATCATCCAGAACAGCAGCGGCGACTACAGCTTCCGGCTTGCCGATGTGGACTATTACGGCGAGCCGCTCTATCTGGCGGTCAAAGACAGCACAATGGCGAAGGGGACGCAGATCGTCTCCGCCCTTTGGCGCAAGGATATGCGCGGGGAGCGGTTCTACCTCTCTCGGTACGACGGCACGCGCATCACCTTCGGCGACGAGACCTTCCGCGTTTACCCGGGCTTTGACGGCCGGAGTGCGGCGCTCTCCGACGTGAGCGCCAACGGCGTGGACGCGGCGCTTTCGACCGCGCCGGGCTATCACACCGTGACGATCGACCTTTCCACGGCGGCGGGCTACGCGGCGGCGCAGAAGCTCTCCTCCCTGTCCGTCTCTACGGCTGCGGGGAAGCGGGTCACGCTGTCCATCGCGGCGGTCGGCTGCTTTGCGACGCAGGACGAGGCGAGCAGCTTCGGCTGCGGCGTGCTGGCCGGTATGGCGGATATGCTGGAGTATGACGGCTACACCGTCACGAAGCACTGGACGGAGACGACCAGTGCCGACTACGACGCGAACAAGGACGCGGGCAAGGTGCGCCGCTACCGCATGGGCAACAACCTTGCCTTCGGTATGCTCCTGCCGAACTCCGGCTATAACACGGCCAGCAGCTACTATGCATATAACAACTTCGGCTATGCCTCTCGCTGGGGCACGGACGACTACACCGTGCAGAACAACCTCGCGGCGGGCAAGTGGAACGCCTACGCGATCTATGAGTACGGCTACGCGGTCTCCAAAACGTCGAACGACGGACGTTGGTTCGTTCACACGCAGGGAGAGACGGGCAATACCGTCAGCTCCAGCACCGCGAATTTCCCGCTGACGACGATCGAAGGAGAGGACTACATCGACGTCAGTAAGTACCTGCCCAATATGCATTCCTACGTCAACGGCATGGCGACGATCGGTCTGGTCGAGTATGAGCTTGACCCCGTGACAAAGAAGCCTGTCTACACGCGGGAGACGGTGCAGAAGCTCGCGGCGCTGCTGCAAAAGGCGCTGAGCATTTCCGAGGTCTACGACGCAGGCTCCGCTACCTATAACTATAACTTCGTTCAGGGCGAAAAGACGCTGAACGGCAAGGACTGGGCGCAGACGATCCGCGAATACCTCGCGGGCTGCGGCAACCCCAATGTGACGGAGGTAGCGGAGAGCGAGTGGAGCGGCTACAAGTCGGGTCACGAGGCACTGCTGGATCTGAGCTGGGAGGAGCTGACGAACGGCAGCCACAAGGATAGCTTTAATAACTATCTGGACGTTGCCTACTGGATGCTCAACACGCTCTATTACGACAACGGCATCAGCCGGATCGTTCCGGAATATACGCACATGACTCTCTCGCAGGAGACGGACAGCAACAGCAAGACCTACTACGTCTTCGACGGCGGCTACGACAACGTTGCCTATAATGCGCTCGACGGCAGCATCTCTCATGTCGAGAGCAGCGGCACGAAGGAGCTTGTCCAGTACGGCACGAGCGTCAACGCGATCACGACCTCCCGTCCCTTCCTGCCGACGACCGGCAGCGAAACTTACCGCCAGACCAATTCGCCGTACTTTATGGACGACGGCGCATCGACGCGGAAGACAGGCGTCTACAATACCTATGTCGGACGCGACTACAGCTACACGATGGAGGGTCACGGCCAGTTCATCTTCAATATGGAAGACGACCTCTACTTCAACTTCGAAGGCGACGACGACGTTTATCTGTTCATCAACAACAAGATGGTCATGGACATCGGCGGCGCGCACTCCATCACCAACTCGGTCTTCAACCTGAACGACTACATCGAGGAATGCGGCCTTCAGGATGGCGAGACCTACGACTTTGACTTCTTCTACACGGAGCGCCATACCTACGGCGCGAACATCCGCATCGAGACGAACATCGAGGTCACCTCGAAGGACGTCATCACGGAAAAGGGCGCCACGCAGGACGGCGTCGAGGTGACAAACTACGGTCTGGTTGATAAGTCAAAGTATGTGGAGTATTACTTCACCCTGCGCAACGACGGCTATGTCCTCCCGCTGACCAACCTCTCCTTCCTAGACGAGAATGTCGGCTTCTCTGCCGGTTACAACGGCGTCAGCCTCGGCAGTTATATGCTTGGCGGTACGACCTACGCACGGGAGATCGGCTCGATCACTGCGGTGCTCAAGACGGCGGGCGGCAAACAGATCAACATCAGCTTTGCCGACACAGACGCGCTGAAGACCTTCCTGACGGACGTCAAATGCGAAGGACATACCGACGCAGGCCTTGCACCCGGCGAGAGTCTAACGCTCTACGGCATCCGCTACGGCCTGTCCAGAGACGGCATTTTTAAGAACACGGTCTACACCGAGGCGGGCAGTATCCGCGGCAGCGCGAACTTCGCTGTCTATGTAGGCACGGCGCAGCAGTACTTCCTATGGGCGGGGCATCCCATCGCGGTCAGCGTCGGCGACGCGGCCTCGACGGCGCTGGGCAGCAATGTCGGCGCGATCACGGACTTCATCCCCTGCTCAGCAAACGGAGCGACGAGTGCCATGCGTCCCCTTGCCGACGGCGTTTACTCCATCGGCACGGCGACGGTGATTTCAAGTGACCCGAACGCCCGCAGATTTGTCTGGTCGCCGAAGAGCGACGGCGAGCTTCAGGTCTATGACACAAATGAGCTATATAGCGACGGTACCGAAGGAAACGAGCCGCTCTTCTACGTGAAGTATGCAGGCAACGGCTATTACACCATCCTCAACCTTCAGTACAACCAATATGTGTACATTGACCAAACCAGCGGCACGGACGGAAGATCGCAGTCGAATGCCACGGACTATGACGACCGGCTCAAGCTCGTCTCGATGACGGAGGCGGACGCCGCCGCCAACGAAACGACGCTTTGGCGGATCGAGAAAAACACGACGGGCATTGCGCCGAACAGCACGAAGAACGCCTATGTGATCCGGCCAAAGACGAACACCGCCTACGCGGTCGATCTTGACAGCGCCCACGCCTACAACGGCGGCAAGGTGCATCTGTGGACGGTCAGCGATTCCGGCAACGCCGCGTGGTATTTTAACGCCCACGCAAACGGCGACGGCAATATGACGGGCTTCTCGGACAACATCCTCGTTCTCAACGGCGATGAGCCGGGCACCCATACGCAGTACTTTAATGCTGTCTACACCGACGGCGGCGTGACCGTCACGACGAAGGTTCCCGTCGTTCTGCACGTGCTGGACGTCAAGGACAACACCTATGTGCTCGACTACGGTCTGCCCGTCGATCTGAACAACGAAAACGACGGCGGCCTGACGAACAACGACCTGATCGCCCTGACCGGCATCACGACGAACACCACGCTCGAGGGCATCATCACGGGCGAGGGCTACGACAGCTTGGCACAGATCAGAAAGGACGCAAAGCTGACGTCGAAGACGAACGGCGTGACCGGCACGACGCTGAACGAGCAGCACAGCACCTACGGCACCTTCACCACGGACAACGGCGAGAGCGGCGCCACCCGCAGAGCCTATCGTATTTTGCTTGGCGACAACCAGAACTACGTCCTGTCCATCAACGATGCGGCCAGCGGCGACTGGAGCGACACGAAGCCCTCCGGCTATGACGACAGCCAGCTCGAGACGCGCACCATGTACCGCTACCGCGACACGACCACCACGACCAACACGCAGACTGGCACGGTGCAGTATGCCAACTTCCCGTCCGGCTTCGACACGAGCAATTCGCTCTACTCGAAGTACCATAAGTCGCTCATGAGCGGCGACGGCGTGACCTCGACGACCACGACGGTCGGGTATATTTACTGGCATTGGTGCGCAAATCAGACCGACGGTCCGTATTGGCGCAGGATCGGTTATACCAGAGGACAGAACGTCAACGGCACTCCCGTGACAACGTTCCACGCTTGGGAGAACGCCAATTACGCGACCGGTATTTCCGGCGGTGAGGATGAAAAGGATACCTATGACTTCATGAGCGGAAGCGGACTGGATTTGGTCGGCTTCTATACGCCGGGTTCCACGAACGCGAATGCCATACAGAGTTCCAGCTTCAGTGCGACCTACTGCAAAGGTTCCATAATTTGGTTTGCGACTCCCATCTACCAGCAGAACTGGACGAAGACCACCACGACGTCGAGCACGTCCGAATGGTCGGATTGGAGCGCGACACCGGCGACGGCCTCTTCCACGCGCGAGGTGCAGACCAAGACGCAGTACCGCGTAAAGATCGACATCACCTCGACCTCCGGAACGGCGGCGGTCGTGCAGACCCGCGACGATTCCAACAGCGCGCAGCTGTGGTACATGGATCAGCAGAGCGACGGCAGCTATGTCATTGAAAACGTCGCCTCCGGCATGACGCTCCAGCTTGCGAATGCCGCGGCCAACGGCGTGCGCGTCGTGCAGAAGGAAAAGACCGGCACGGACGCGGAGAAATGGGTGCTGACCGCCCTTTCGGACGGCACGAATGCGCTGAAGCCATTTGCTGCCCAGTCCTTCTGCCTCGATCTGAAGGACGGTGTGCAATCCCAGAACCAGCCGATCCAGATCTGGCAGAACACTACGCCAAACAAAAATCAGCGCTGGCTTCTTTCGAACATCGCGCAGTCGGACACCTATTCTCGCCTTGTCTTCACGCCGGAGAAGATCATGAACGGCGCGAGCGCGACAAAGGTTGTCATCCGCGTCAGCGACAGCACGAAGACCCCTTCTGCCGGACTCGGCAACGTCGATGTTCATAAGGAAGTCGAGATGTACGAAATGATCGTCACCGTTCCCGCCTCTGTGGTCTACTACGAGGATAACTTCGGCGGCATCGACTACTCCAAGACCGACAGCAAGATCGACCAGATCGGAAACGGCGACGGCGACTATCAGGACGCCGATCAGAACGAACAGTACGGCCACGACGGCCACTATGAGAATGAGGGACACCACGCCTCCGGCGGCTCCGTGACGAAGATCACGGTCACGACCGACGAGCAGGTCTTCTCCTTCTCCTTCCACGGAACCGGTTTTGAGATCGTCAGCCGTGCGACCTCCAACTGCTCGGCGAACATCATTGCCTCCGTGTTTAACACCGCAGGCGAAGAGATCCGCACCATTCCGGTCATCACCGAATATGATAACGGGAATAACGACGATGGCAAGGAGGCAATCTATCAGGTGCCTGTCGTCTCCGTCAACGACCTCAAGCCTGATGACTACACCGTCAAGGTCTCCGTCACCTCCCGTCAGGACTACGAGGGCTGGACGGTCGAGTATCTCACCTACGACAAAGAAAGCGGCGTGATCCGCTATCGGCTGACCGCCGCCGACGGCACGGTCTATTACAAGCTCTACAATGTGGCGACGGGCAGCTCCACCTATCAGAAGGAGGACGGCACCGAGACGACAAACCCGATGCTGGTGGAGAGCTACCTCTATGTCGACGGCATCCGCATCTTTAACCCCCTCCAGCAGGAGGAAAACAACGATCCGGATGGTTACTACACGCCGAGCGAGAGCAACGCGAAGATCCTCCAGATCCATGACCAGATCGTGGACGGCAAGATCCTTGTCGCGGAGGCGGATGAGACCTCCGTTACCGTCGGCTCTGCCACGGCGACCTTCACGGAAAACCGCAACGGCAATATCATCAGCGGCAATCTGGCCGACTCCGTAGAGGACTATGCGCTGGTCGGCCCGAACAACGAGGTCTACCTCAACGGCCTGTCCCTGCGTCAGGCGCTTGCGTTCTACGTCAGGCCCGACGAGAACACGCCGCTTGCCGAACGCACGCTCCAGATCGGTGTGCGTGCCATCGACGAGGCAGCCGCGGGCGGCTTCACGGAAGCGGAACTGGAAAATCATGAGGGCAAGCTGACGCTCAGCCAGAGCAACGCGACGGAGGAGCCGCTTGCATGGACGCAGATCACCGAGCTGACCAGCGGTGCCGAGCAGTACTATCGGATCGACCCGACGCTTTGCGCCTACGATGAGGCGACGGGTGCTTACCTTGTGCTGCTTCTGCCGCGCAACGGTCTGGTCTCCTTCACCGGCCTGAAGATCAAGGGCTACGAGCTTGTGCAGCCCGCGGCTTGGCAGGCGGGCAAGATCACCTTCGGCGCGGACGGCAAGCTCACGGACGCATCCATCGAGCTTGTCAACCAAATGCTCCAGGACTTTGCCAAGCAGATCGACAGCCGGAAAACCGTCGAGGCACGCTCGACGCTGGATAACCGGATCGATATCACGCTTGAGACTCCGAAGGATCCCGAGACGCCGGAAGATCCGCTGAATCCCGATGAACCCGAAAACCCGAAGGATCCGGAGAACCCCAAAGACCCCGAGAACCCGAAGGATCCGGAAAATCCGGAGAACCCGAAAGAGCCGGTGACGCCGGCACCCTTTGACGACATTCGCGGCACGTGGTTTGAAGAGGCGGTCAATGCCCTCTACGCGTCCGGCGTGGTCAAGGGCTACCCCGACGATCGCTTCCACGGCGAAGAGCGGCTGACGCGTGAGCAGTTTGCGGCAATGCTGGTGCGCGCGCTGGAGCTGACCGACACCGGCGAGAAGCGCGGCTTCGACGACACGAAGGGTCGCTGGAGCGAGCAGGAAATTCGGATCGCTGCACAGCACGGTCTGGTCAACGGCATGACGGCAACGACCTTCGGCCCCGAGCTGGAGATCACCCGTCAGGAAATGATGGTCATGATCGCCCGCGCGCTCCACGCGTCCGACGCGAAGCTCCCGACGCCTGCCGACCTGAGCAAGTACGGCGACGCGGGTCTGGTGCCGGATTGGGCGCTGGACAGCGTGAAGCTGCTCGTTGCTACCGGCATGATCAACGGCAAGTCCGAAACGGAGCTTGCGCCGCTCGATCGCTGCACGCGTGCCGAGGCTGCGGCGGTGATCTACCGGCTGCTGGAATTTGTTGCAAAGAATTGAGGTGCGCAGAGAATGAAACAATATACAAAGCCCATGATCGCGGTGGAGCGGTTCGCACTGACACAGCAAATTGCCAGCTGCGGCGCGATGAAGATCAACCTCATGGACATGAACTGTGTTCTCTCCGCACCGGAAGCCCCTTCGGAAATGAAAGACCTTGCGCTCGTCGGCTTCTTCATGGAAGGCGCCTGCCCGCGCACGGCGACCGACGGCGCGATCTGCTTCAATACCAGCACCAACATGGCCTTTACATCTTAAAATTAGAAAGAGAGCGCTTTCATGAAATCGACTCGTCTAATCTCCCTGCTGCTTACGGCAGTCCTGCTGCTCGCCCTGATTCCGGGGCGGGCGGCGGCCGCCGAAAATACCGGCCTGACTTCCTTCGTAGATCAGTATCAGAAGGGAAGCGGCACCTTCACCCTGTCCGCCGATGCGCGCTTCTTCGTTGTCACGGATCGTGAGCCGAGCGGAATGCTCCGTTCCACCTTGCAGCTTGCAAGCGCGCAGTTCGCGGCCAAGGGGCTGCCAACCGCCACCGCGCTGGACATCGCCTACGGCACGCGGGACAAGATTCGCGACGGCGACATCGTCGTGCGCGCGGATCAGGCGCTTACGGGCGAGGCCTACCGGCTGGAGATCACGCAGAGCAATGCCGTGGTCTACTACACGGCGGGCACGGCGCAGGTCTACTACGGCGGCGAAGGCAGCCACAACAGCCTGCTCTACGGCCTGCGCACGCTGATGCGCCTCTTTGACGGCAGCACGGCAAGCTGCTGCACCGTTTCCGACGCGCCGGATACCGCAGAGCGCACGGTGCAGCTTGACATCGGCCGAAAGTACTGGTCGGTGAACTGGATCAAGAACCTGATCGACGAAATGTCGTGGATGGGCTACAATGCCATGGATCTGCACATGACGGAGGATCAGGGCTGCCGCGCGAACATCTGGCGCGACCGGAGCGGCGCGCAGGTGCTCGATGCCAACGGCAACGACTTTAGCTGGATGATCGGCTACAACCTCGTTTCGTGGAACGATCCGAACGGTGACCCGAAGGGAGCTCCGGATCCGAACGCGGACAAGTTCTATAACCGCGACGAGCTGACGGAGATCGTGAATTATGCGAAGTCCCGCCATATCGAGATCATTCCGGCCGTGGACTATCCGACCCACGCCGACTGCATCATCGCAAAGTACAAGTCGAATTTCGTGGACACCGGAACGGATTTTACCTTCCGCTATGACGGCGCGACCTACACCGGCCACAGCAGCCTACAGGGCGGCAACAACGCCACGATCAACATCGGCGACGATTATGCCCGCACCCTGTCCTTTGCCGTGACCGACGCCTATGCAAAGTTCTTCGGCGACTTCGGCTGCACGAAGTTCAACATCGGCGGCGACGAAGTCACCGGCGGAAGTTATACTTGGGCTACCTCCTCCTTCAACACGAGCAACGGCGGCAGCACCAGTAACTACAAGGATGCCTATGTCATCTACATGAACAAGCTGGCAGAGCTTTTGCAGCGCAGCGTCTACGGCTCGGACAACCATTCCTACAGCGTGCGCGCGTGGAACGACTGCCTCTTCGGCAACGGATACTACTGCTATTACCCCGACGGTAAGCGCTACAAAGATAACAAATCCGCCACCGTCGCGGTCAATTCGGGCATCGACGTCCTGTTCTGGACGGCGGAGAGCGAGCACGTCTCGCCCAATACGCTTGCCGATCAGGGACGCAAGGTCTATAACTGCCTCAACTGGTATACCTACTATGTCCTGCGCAACAGTAAGAACGGCGGTGATGCGCGCAGCGACTCCAACAAGACTTGGCCGTTCAACCACGGCAGAGCGGAATTTGTGTATTCCGGCTGCAATTCCGGCTGCACGTATGGGTCGAACTGTCGCCACGTCGGCGGCTGGACGCCGACGAGCTTCAACGGCTGTCTCAGCAACTGCTTCACCGACCAGTACCGCAGCGACGCACAGCTCGGCGGCGGCTACTTCCTGATCTGGGGCGACTGGGCAGGCTGGGACAACGAGGAGAACATCTGGACGCGCGACGGCAGCTACAACCTGATCGGCCGTATGTGGGCAAACGCTGCGAAGCAGTGGAACTGGGACGTGGACGCCAGCCTGAATTACACGGCCTTCCAAACCATGACCGACACCATGGGTGATTTCCCCGGGTTTAACGGCTGCACGAACGCTTCGACGCTGCCTGCGTCGGGCAGGCTCGTTTCCGACGCGCCCTTCGTCGTGTATGTCAAGACGATGATCGGCTCCGAGGAAAAGACGCTGGAAACGATCGGGATCGACGCGGAGATCGGTGAGAGCTTCACCGTGCGTGTCACGGTGCGCAACGGCTACTGCTACTCACACACCGACGGCGCGGACTTCACGCCTTCGCTCTTTGGCGAAAACGGCGGCACTGTCACCGGTACGGTCGGTGCAACGAACCGCAGCGTTACGGTCTGGTATGAAAACGCGCCCTATCTGGACGGTCTGAAGCTCCTGCTGGACAATCCAACACCCGACAACGGCTACGCCAACTACGCAGACTACGCGAAGGCGTTGGGCGAGGCGGAGAGCTTCTATGCGAGCGTCAGCGCTTCGGCGCGCACCCTGACCGATCAGGAGACGGTCGATCGGAAGATGCTCGACCTCCTGCTCGCGAAGATCGCGCTTGCCCGCACGGCGAAGGAGACGACGCTGCAATGCGCGCTGGATACGAGGTATGTGCTCGCGGGTCATGTTGCGGTGCTCTGCGCCGAGACCAGCGGCGACGCGACGGACATTCACCTGACCCTGAACGGACAGAGCGTGACCCGCTGGAGCGTTGCCAGCCGCCAGAACGCGGACGGAACGAAGTCTTGGCGCGTCCAATTCCCCGCGCCCGACACGACCGGCACCTACACCTATCAGGTCACGGCCTCGACTCTGAACGGCGATAAGACGGTTCCGGTCGAGATCACCGTCCGCTGACGGGAAAAACAAAAAGAACTGACCGCTTGCCGGTCAGTTCTTTTTCTGCTTGACAATCGTCCGATATCGTACTATAATGGCCGCGATTTGTGTTTCAGAGGAGGACGTGCCATGCGATCTTACAGTTCCGATGCGATGTTCCGCTTCAATTACCTGATGGGCGAGACGGACGCGCTGTATCGGACGTTTGCCAAAAAAGTCGGCTTGCCAGAAAGCGAGATGGCCATTCTCTACGCACTGTGCGACATGGGCGATCCCTGCCCCCTGACGGAGATTTGCCGCCGGTCGTGCCTGAGCAAGCAGACGCTCAATTCCGCGCTGCGCCGCATGGAACGCGCGGGGCTGCTCTACCTTGCGCGCAGCGGCGCGAAGACGAAGGACGTGTGCCTGACGCCGGAGGGGCGGCAGCTTGTCGAGCGCACTGCGATGCGCGTTTTGGAGATGGAAAATCGGGTGCTTGCCGGTTGGCAGGCCTCGGAACGGGAGACCTATCTGCGTTTGACGGAGCGCTTCTTGGTGGAAATGCGTAAGGAGGCGAAACAGTTTTGAAGCGACCCATTCAATTATCCGATCATTTTACCTATGGCCGCGTGCTGCGCTTCACGTTTCCGTCGATCCTGATGATGCTTTTCACCTCGATCTACGGCGTGGTCGACGGCTTCTTTGTGTCCAATTTCGCGGGAAAGACGCCCTTTGCCGCGGTGAATCTGGTCATACCCGTGCTGATGATCCTCGGCTGCGTCGGCTTTATGTTCGGCACGGGCGGCGCGGCGCTCATCGGCAAGACGATGGGCGAGGGGAAGGCGCGCAAGGCAGACGAGATCTTTTCCATGGTCGTTTGGGCTGCGGCGCTGTGCGGCGCCGCGTTGGGCGTGGTTGGTTTCGGGCTGCTGCGCCCGATCGCCCGCCTGATGGGCGCGGAGGGGCAGCTCCTGCGCGACAGCGTGCGCTACGGTCGGATCATCCTGATCGCGCAGCCGTTCTACGTGCTGCAATATGAGTTCCAGTGTCTGTTTGTCACGGCGGAGAAGCCGAAGCTCGGCCTGTTCGTGACGGTGGCCGCAGGCGTAACCAATATGGTGCTCGACGCGCTGTTCGTCGCGGTCTTCGGCTGGGGACTGGTGGGCGCGGCGGCAGCCACGGCGCTGAGCCAGATGGTCGGCGGTATCGTGCCGCTTGTGTATTTCGCGCGCAAGAACACCAGCCGTCTGCGCCTCGTGCGCTGCAAGCCGGACTGGAGGGCGCTCGGGAAGACCTGCTCCAACGGTTCGTCGGAATTTATGAGCAACGTTTCGATGTCGCTTGTGAGTATGCTCTATAACGTCCAGCTGATCCAGTATGCCGGTGAAAACGGCATCGCCGCCTACGGCGTCCTGATGTATGTCAGCATGATCTTTCAGGCGATCTTCATTGGCTATGCCGTCGGCGTGTCGCCCGTCGTGAGCTATCATTACGGCGCGGGCGACCGCGAGGAGCTGCAAAACCTGCGCAAAAAGAGCCTGCTGCTGATCTCCGTGTGCGACGTTGCGATGTTCCTGATGGGTGAGCTGCTCGGAAAACCACTTTCGCGGATGTTCGTGGGCTACGACGCGACGCTTTTGGACATCACCTCCCGCGCGTTTTTCATCTTCTCGTTCTCGTTCCTGTTTTCCGGCCTGTGCATCTTCGGCTCGTCCTTCTTCACCGCGCTCAACGACGGCCTGACCTCCGCACTGATCTCGTTTTTGCGGACGCTCGTGTTTCAGGTCGCTGCGGTGCTCCTGCTGCCGAAGCTCTGGGGGCTGGACGGGATCTGGCTGTCCATCGTTGCGGCGGAGGTCATGGCGCTGATCGTCACGGCGCTGTTCTTCTTCGGCAAGCGCAAACGTTACGGCTACTAAAAAATCGGGCTTGCTATTCTCACGGAGATTTGCTAAAATGTCCTGAATGACAGAAAGAGACGGAGGATCCCCATGCGTTTGAGGCGAAAGTATATCGGCGACCGCGCGTTTTATCAAATGGCGCTGGCCGTCGCAGTCCCGATCATGATCCAAAACGGCATCACGCAGTTTGTCGGCCTGCTGGATAACATCATGGTCGGCAGGGTCGGCACGGAGCAGATGACCGGCGTTTCCATTGCCAACACGCTGATCTTTGTGTTCAATCTTGCGATCTTCGGCGCCGTGTCCGGCGCGGGCATTTTCGGCGCGCAGTTTTACGGCAGCGGGAACCATGACGGCGTGCGCTACGCGTTCCGCTTTAAGCTGCTGGTCTGCACGGCGCTGACCGCGCTCGGCGTTGCCGTTTTCCTGCTGCTGGACGACGAGCTGATCACGTTCTATCTGCGCGGAGAGGGAAGCGCAGATCAGATCGCGGACAGCCTTGGCTACGCCAAGGAGTATCTGCACATCATGCTCTTCGGGCTGCTGCCCTTTGCCCTGACGCAGTGCTACTCCGGCACGCTGCGCGAAAACGGCCAGACCGTCGTGCCGATGGCGGCGGGCATCGTCTCCGTCGTCGTGAACTTCTGCTTCAACTCGCTGCTGATCTTCGGCCTGTTCTTCTTCCCGCGCCTCGGTTCGGCAGGCGCGGCGATCGCAACGGTGATCGCCCGCTGGGTCGAGCTGCTTGTCGTCATGCTCTGGACGCACCGCCACACGGCGCAGTGCCCCTTCATCGTCGGCGCTTACCGCACGATGCGCATTCCTACGTCCTTGATCCGCGCCATTGCCAAAAAGACCTTCCCACTGCTGCTCAACGAGACGCTCTGGGCGGGCGGCATGGCGCTGCTTGCGCAGGTCTATTCGCGCGAGGGCTACGACGTGGTCTCCGCGAACAACATCTGCAACACGATCGCCAATGTCTTTAACGTGGCGTTCCTTGCGATGGGCAACGCCATCGGCATCATCGTCGGCCAGCTCCTCGGGGCGAACAAGCCGGAAGAGGCGGTCGACACGGATCGCAAGCTCATCGTCTTCTCCGTCGCCATATGTTTCGTCATCGGCGGCGCGATGGCGGCGGTCGCGCCGCTCTTCCCGCGTATTTACAACACCACGGAGGAGATCCGCTCCCTCGCCGCGAGCCTCATCACGATCGTCGCGCTGTGTATGCCGATCAACTCCCTTGCAAATGCCTGCTATTTTACACTGCGTTCCGGCGGAAAGACCTTCATCACCTTCCTGTTTGACAGCTTCTTCGTGTGCGTCGTCACGGTGCCGCTTGCGCTGTTTTTGAGCAGCGTGGTCAAGATGGACATCCGTCCGCTGTTCCTTTGTTGCCAGCTCATCGACCTTGTAAAATGCGTGCTGGGTCTGATCTTTATCCGCAAGGGCATCTGGATCAATAACATTGTTGAGGAAAAAGTATGAACACGAAGTTTTACCAAGAGCACGGCCTGCTGCGCATTTTTATCAGCTACTTTAAGCCGCACCGCCGCCTGTTCGCGCTGGATATGTGCTGCGCGGTGCTGGTCTCCGCCGTGGATCTTGCCTTCCCGCTTGCCTCGCGCAGCGCGCTGCGCGAGCTTCTGCCGGCCAACGCCTACGGCGCATTTTTCACCGTCATGGCGATCCTTGCCGCGGCCTATCTTGTGCGCGCTCTGCTGTATTTTGTCATCTGCTACTGGGGGCACACCTTCGGTATCCGCGTCGAGGCCGACGTCCGCCGCGACTTGTTCCGGCATATGCAGGAGCTTGGTTATGATTTTTATGACCGCAACCGTACCGGTCAGCTCATGAGCCGCCTGACGAGCGACCTGTTCGAGGTGACGGAGCTGGCGCACCACGGGCCGGAGGATCTTGCCACCTCGCTGATGACCATCCTCGGCGCGCTGATCGTGATGTTTTCCATCCAGTGGCGTCTGGCGCTGGTCATCTGCATCCTTCTTCCGATCTCGCTTGCCACGCTCATCCTGCGCCGCCGCAAGATGAGTCAGGTGTCGAGGAACGTCAAGGCGCGCACCGCCGCGATCAACGCGGAGATCGAGTCATCGCTCTCCGGCATCCGCACGGCAAAGGCGTTCGCGAATGAGGCGGTCGAGCTGCGGAAATTCGACGCCGCCAACGAGCGCTTCAAGGTCTCAAAGCGGGAATTTCACAAGGAGATGGGCATTTTCAGCGCCTCGCTGGAGTTTTTTATGTCGATCCTTTCCGTCGCCGTCATCGCGGTGGGCGGTATCCTTGCCATGCGGGATCAGATCGAGCTGGTCGACTTGCTGACCTTCAGCCTCTATATCACGACCTTTGTTTCGCCGGTGCGAAAGCTGGTGAATTTCTCCGAAATGTTCGCAAACGGCTTTGCGGGTTTGGGACGCTTCGCGGAGCTGATGCGCACGGAGCCGAGCCTGCGCGATGCGCCGGACGCGGTGGAGCTGAAGGATGTGCACGGCGAGATCACGCTCGACCATGTGAGCTTTTCCTACGATAACGATGTGGGCGTTCTGAAGGACGTCAGCCTCTGCGTGCACGCGGGGCAGACGGTCGCCGTTGTCGGTCCCTCCGGCGGCGGAAAGAGCACGCTCTGCCGCCTGATCCCGCGCTTTTATGACGTGACGCAGGGAAGTGTCTGCATTGACGGGACGGATGTGCGCAAGGTGACGCAGGCGTCGCTGCACCATGCAATCGGCGTCGTGCAGCAGGACGTGTTCCTCTTTGCCGACACCATCGGTAATAACATTCGCTACGGAAAGCCGTCGGCAAGCATGGAGGAGGTCATCGAGGCGGCAAAGCGCGCGGAGATCTACGATGACATCATGGCCATGCCGGACGGGTTTGACACCTACGTCGGCGAGCGCGGCACGCTCCTGTCCGGCGGACAGAAGCAGCGCGTTTCCATCGCGCGCATTTTCTTAAAGAACCCGCCGATCCTGATTCTGGACGAGGCGACCAGCGCGCTGGACAGCGTGACGGAGGCAAAGATCCAGTCGGCGCTGGACGCGCTTGCGCAGGGACGCACGACGCTGATCATTGCGCACCGGCTCTCTACCATCCGCAGCGCGTCGCGCATCATCGCGATCTCCGACGGACGCATCGTGGAAGAGGGTGACCACGCGTCGCTCATGAAGCGCGACGGCCTCTATGCGGCGCTCTATCGCACACAGCACAGCTAAATAGTAGTATAGGAAGCCGCTCCACGCGGCTTCTTTTTTGCTCTTTTTTGGGGAGGAAATCATTGAAAATGGAATATTTGCTTGCATTTTTGACAAAGACATGATAAAGTAGTGCAAGCGGCGCGGTGGTTTCCGAGGAAGTTGCGGAAGATCGCGCCGCCATGTACGCAGCGGCGTTTTTTACATAGAATGAAAAAACGAAGAGAGGATGAGTCTCCCTTGCAACATACGGTCAAACCTGAACTTGCTTTGCCGCATTTTCACATCAGCGGAAAGCCCATTTCCTGCAAGGAATTTGGCGCGGGACATATCAACAGCACGTTCCGCGTCGTAACCGACGACGAGCATGTTTATATTTTGCAGCGGATCAACCGCTATGTGTTTAGCGACCCGAAGGCCGTTATGGAAAATGTCGGCGCGGTGACGGAGTTTTTGCGCAGCCGCGTTTCCGACCCCAGAGAAACGCTCCATTTTATCACAAGCGACAACGGGGCATACTACTACGTAGACGAGAACGGCGAGTATTGGCGCTGCTACGAGTTTGCGGACGGTATTTCGCTCAACGCGCCGCAGACCGACGCGGATCTGTACGAAAGCGCGATCGCTTTCGGCCGTTTTCAGGAGCTTCTGCGCGATTTCCCCGCGCTCACGCTGCACGAGACGATCCCGCTGTTCCACAACACCGTCAATCGCTACCGCATCTTCCACAAGTCGCTTGCGGAAGATCGCGCGCACCGCGCGGGTGCGGTGCAGGAGGAGATCGACTTTGCGCTGAAGCGTGAGGGCGAGGCCGGAACGATCTGCCGCCTGCTCGACAGCGGCGAGCTGCCGCTGCGCGTGACGCACAACGACACGAAGCTCAACAATGTCCTGCTCGACGAGAAGACGCGCAAGGCGATCTGCGTGCTGGATCTGGACACGGTCATGCCCGGCTCCTCCCTGTATGACTACGGCGATTCCATCCGCTTCGGCGCGGCAAGCGCGGAGGAGGATGAGCGCGACCTTTCTAAGATGGGGATGGATCTGCACCTGTTCCGTGTTTACACGGCGGGCTACCTGACCGCCTGCCCCAGCCTGACGGAAAGGGAGATCGAGCTGCTGCCGCTGGGCGCGAAGATCATCACGCTGGAGCTTGCCGTCCGCTTCCTGACGGACTATCTCGACGGCGACCTTTACTTTAAGACCGACTATCCGGAGCACAATCTGGTGCGCGCGCGCAGCCAGATGAAGCTGGTCGCCGATATGGAAGACAAATGGACGCAGATGCAGACGATCGTCGCGGAGGAAGCGGCGAAAATAAAGTGAGGAAACACGATGAATTACCTTGGCATTTCCTATGAGCTTCGGCACCTGCCGGAGCTGGATCCCGCGTTTATCCCATTCGGGGCGTGGATCAGCGCCTACGAGAAGGGCGCGCAGAAGCCCCTGCACATCGCCATCGAGCGCGACAAGGGCAAGATCTCCGTGCACCACACGAAGATCCACGGCACGCCCGAGCTGCGCGAGGCAGACTACCGCTATGTGGAGCGCTATGTGAAGTTTCTGCTCTGGTCGATCGGCGGCTTCCGCATCTACCTCTGTGGCGACAGCGTCCTTGCGGCGCGGCTGAAGGAGGCCTACACCCTGCAAGGTGCGCGCAAATTCGACGTGCAGTTCATGCAGGACGTCTACGAGGTCCCCTTCGAGGTGATCGACTGCAAGGCGGAGGATTTCCCGCAGCAGAACGACGCTTCCGTGTCGATCGGCGGCCATATGGACGGCTGCCGCATCGGATTTGACGCGGGCGGCTCCGACCGAAAGGTCTCGGCCGTCATCGACGGAAAAACCGTCTATTCCGAAGAAATCGTCTGGCACCCCAAGACGCAGGCAGACCCGCAGTACCATTTCGACGGCATCGTCGAGGCCTTCCGCACGGCGGCGTCAAAGATGCCGCGCGTGGACGGGATCGGCGTTTCGTCGGCCGGTGTGTTCATCGGCAACAGTCCGATGGTCTCCGCGCTGTTTATCAAGGTCCCGCGCGAGAAGCGCGAGCTTGTCAAGACAATCTACGACCGTGCCGCGCGCGAGATCGGCGACGTGCCGATCGTCGTTGCAAACGACGGCGACGTTACGGCGCTAGCCGGCGCGATGGGACTGGAGACCGGCTCGGTCATGGGCATGGCAATGGGAACGAGCGAGGCCGTCGGCTACGTCGATCCCAACGGCTGCATCACCGGCTGGCTGAACGAGCTGGCCTTCGTCCCCGTGGACTGCCATCCCGATGCCATGGAGGACGAGTGGAGCCATGACATCGGCTGCGGCGTGAAGTATTTCTCCCAGGATTCCGTCATCAAGCTGGCTCCCCGCGCCGGCATCGAGCTGGACGAGTCCCTTTCCCCCGCTGAGAAGCTGAAGGTCGTTCAGGCGCTGATGGAGAAGGACGACCCCAGAGCGCAGGCCATTTTCGAGAGCATCGGCGCGTATCTGGCATACGCTGTGGTGCTGTACTCCCAGTTCTACGACATCGAGCACATGATGATGCTTGGCCGCGTCATGTCCGGCAAGGGCGGCGACCTGCTGCTGGAAACCTACAACAAGGTAATGGAAAGCGAATACCCCGAGCTGGCAAAGGTGATTCATGTGGCGCTGCCGGACGAAAAATTCCGCCGGGTGGGCCAGTCCGCCATTGCAGCATCCCTGCCGGAGCTGAGAAAGTAAGCATATC
>USIH01000005.1 GCA_900554705.1 uncultured Eubacteriales bacterium | reverse complement strand
GCTACTGCCGCCCCTTTTTGGCCTTAGTTGCAGCAGCACCCGCCGCACTTCGGGAGCGGGTTGTAGAGCGTCTGCGCTGTGGTTCCCGTGCCGGTGGTAACGTCGGCGACCATCTTCGGATAAAAGGTCGCGTTCGCATACGTCACGATGCTGTTGTCGCCGCAGCAGCGACGTTCCGCCTCCTGCGCGACCGCACTCATGCACTCCTGCTTGATCGACGCGACATCCTGCCGCACCAGCACAAAGCTGTCCTCGGTGCGCTGGTTGTTGACCGCCTGCTGGCCGATCGTGCTGCGAATGTCCTTGAGCTGACTGTCGATGTACTGATACATTTCCAGCATCTTCTTGTCGCCGTAGGTGTTCGCATCTCTGAGCGCGACATCCGCTTCCAGCTTCGCGATCTTCGCCTGCTGCTCCTGATCGTAGCGGCTGACCGGCATATTCTCGCTGCACGTTGCAGCACGACCGCCGAACAAACCCAGCCCGCCGTTCAGCAGACCCAGAGCCGCACCGCCGATGCCGAGGCCAAGCGCCGTACCCGCCACGCCCTTCGAGGCATAGCTCTTCTCAACTTCTACCATGTGTGTACCCTCCGTAAAATTATTTAAGGTGGCCACCTCATGGTTTCAGCATACCGTGTTTCTGCTCCTGCTGTGCCTCATTTGTGCATCACTTCTGCCCATAGAAAAGCCCCGTCGTTTTGCACAAATTTCGGGGCGAAAATACGTGCAAATCGACGGGACGAAAAGGCTTGACGTTTTGTGTCACCAATACTATAATGTAATTACGGTGACACGAAAGTGAGGTGAGAAAATGTCCCCGAAAACCGGAAGACCGACGTTAAACCCAAAGACGCACGAAACGCGCATCCGGATGTCCGACGAAGATGTTCGTATTCTTGAAATCTGCTGCAAAAAGACAGGAATGACAAAAGCGGACGTTATCCGTCAGGGAATCCGAGAGGTTTATGCGAAGGTCAAATAAAAAGAGCGCCCACCCTCCGACCAAGAAGATGTGGACGCCCGAAAAGCAGGACAGGAAACCCTATCCGAAATCATTATACATCGGATAGGCTTCCTTGTCAAACATTGTTTTGAAAAGGAGTATTTATGATGTACAAAAACTTTGACGCTTCCGAGCAAGCGAAAATCTATGAACAGACCACCGGCAAGAAGCCGACCAAGACCCTTGTGGAGCTGCTGAACGTCCTCGCCGATATGTTCGACAATGCCTATGCACAGGGTGTCGCCGACGGCAGAAAGGCGGTGCAGGCATGAACGAGCTGCAAGTCTTTACCTATGGCGGTAACGAAGTCCGCACCGTGCAGAAGAACGGCGAGCCGTGGTTTGTGTTGAAAGATGTATGCGCAATCCTCGACATTGCCAACCACAAAATGACCACCCAGCGGCTTGATGGGGATGAGGTCAGTCAGACTTACCTCATCGATTCCATCGGGCGAAAGCAGGAAATGACCGTCATCAACGAATCCGGCTTATACAACGTCATCCTCCGCAGCGACAAACCGGAAGCGAAGCCCTTCCGCAAATGGGTCACGTCCGAAGTCCTCCCCAGCATCCGCAAGACCGGCGGCTACATTGCCGGGCAGGAGAATTTGACACCGGAGGAGCTGATGGCAAAGGCGTTGATGGTCGCGCAGAAAACGCTTGCCGAACGCGAGGCACGAATTGCTGACCTGACGGTGCAGAATCAGATTATGCAACCTAAAGCGTCGTATTTCGATGAACTCGTAGATAGAGGAACGCTGACGAACTTCCGCGAAACCGCAAAGCAGCTCGGCATCCCGCCGAAGCGCTTTGTTGCCTTCCTGATGGAAAAGAAGTACGTCTACCGCGATAAGCGCGGCAAGCTCCTGCCCTATGAGGCAAAGAACGACGGCTTGTTTGAGCTGAAGGAGAGCTACAACGACAAAACGCAGTGGAGCGGAACGCAGACACTCATCACACCAAAAGGAAGAGAAACCTTCCGCTTACTCATGATTGGATGACCCGCAAGATGCCGCCCCGAAGGGCGGCATCTTCTTTAATGTAGAATCTTCTCCGACGCGCGTTCCATCCGATTCAGAATCTCCGGAATCCTTCGCTGTACCGTCGCCCGGCCGAGATACAGCTCCGCTGCAACGTCCACCTGCGGTCGCCGCTCCACAAAATAGAGCTGCGCGATTTTTTCATTCTCCGCGCCGACGTTTGCCTGGCGAATCACCCGCTGCATTTCTGCCGTTGTCAGCCCGCCGAGGGCAGGGGGGAGGGAAAATCTCGCCTGTGGGCTCATTTCTTCCCGTCCTCCTTCGGCTTGTCCATCAGCGCGATCTGCGCGACCTTCTGCCGCACGGCGTAGGAATACTCCGTCGTCCGCAGCCAGTTCCAGATGGTTGTTTTGTTCCAAGCGCTCGACTTCTTCCCATCCGCCGTCAGACGGTATTCCGGCGCCGCTTCCAGATACGCCGCATACACCGACGGGTTGATCTCTGCCTTGCGGAAGAACGCAATGCGCCAGTCGTCGTCACGATACACCGCAAATGCGTCCCACTTCTCCTGATCGGAAAGCGGCATTTTCGCAATTGCGCGGATTCTCTGTGCGTCGGAAACCTGCTTCGCGTCGCCGATCGGCTCCAGCTTTCCAACGCCATCCACAACGGTCAGCGCCTTGTCCTTGCCGATGTACTCCGTCAGCTCGTCGTATCGGTCCGTGTCGCCGCGCATCGTCGTAGAGAACGAGCCGTAAGCCTCCAGCACCGCCTTCTTCTGCGCGTCTGTCCATCCCTTGTGGGAAACATAATTGTCGAAGTGCGACATCTTGACGTTTGCCGAAGCGTCCATTTCGTTCAGATCGTCCCGATATGCCTTTGCTTGGAACACCTCAGAGGCAGGCAGCTTCGCGTCGAACGCCAAATCCAGCAGCTTGTTCTCGCCCTTCTGGTAAACATAGCCGGTCTTGGATTCCGCCTTGGCATACAGCGTCGCCGTTTGGATAACGCTCTGCACCGCCTTTGCCTTTTCCTCGTCCGTCATTTCGTTGTAGGTCTGCGATTTGAACAGGTCGGTCAGCATCGCCGTGATCGCCGTCCCGCGCGTGATGGAATACTCCTCGTACTGCTCGGCGGTAAAGCGGACGGTGACCTTCTTCCCGCTCTTGTCCCTGTAGGAATAGGACTTTTCGCCCCAGCGCGGCACGACGTTGATTTCGCTGAGCGTGGGGTCTGCCTGCGTCAGCTCGTAAAGGTATTGCAGCTCGTCCACGACTGGATTCTGCGCCTCCTCGGAGTAGTACGCCGGATTGAAGAACGCGTTGAAAATGCGCTCCGCCGTTTCCCCCTTGTCCACCGTGCGCCCCAGCTCGTCCACCATGACCGCCTGATTGTAATCCCAGCCGGGGATCCCCTGTGACCATTTGCCGAGGACGCGCTGCATAATGTCGGGCATCCACGATTCTTCATCAATGTAGGTGTAGGTCGTTTCCTTGTTCGCCGCCTGCTCCGCCTGCCGGATCAGGGAGTTGGAAAGTCCCTGCGTCAGATAGCCGAATAGATTGGTAATAACCATATCCTCCAGCGGAGCATCCGACCACTTGATCGTGTCAATGGCATCGTTCAGACCGGAAAGCATCGACGTTTTAATCATCGGGTCGGTGATATAAAACATAGCCTCAATGAAGCCGGGGTCGTTGTTGCGCTCGGAAATGTCGAAGATGTTCGCGCCGATCAGGAACGGCACGGACGAAGGTGCCAGCCACGAAATGTCATACCATTTCCCGCCGATTTTGATGGAATAGTCCTGCTTGCCTGTCAGCTCGTCGAGCGTTTTCTCCTTGTCGTCGTCGCCGCCCGCGCCGCGGATCAGCCCGTTCGCCGCCGCGAGGAAGCCCGCGTAGAGAAGCCCCGTGCCGGTCAGTGTTTTTGACGCCGCTTCCACAATGTCGTTGCCGCTGATGTCAAAGCCGGATGTCTTTCCGATGATATCCGCGAACATATTGAGCACGCCGAGCGGGGAGAACTGCTCGATTCTCACGCCAATGTTCGCCGGTGTCTTGCGGAATGCAAACAGACCACGAGTAAACATTTTCACGCCCCTTGGCGCATTGCGGTCAAAGCCGCTGACGTAGGTAGAAACCAAGTTCGTGTCGCGGAAGGTCGCCTCCTGCGCCTGCTGGATGGCATAAGCCCGCGCACGGTTCATCAGCTCCGCATCGACATTTTCAAACGTGCTGCTCTTGACCCCGTTTGCGCGAAGGTAGCCGGAAAGCGCCTGTGCATAGGCAAACCGCCCGAAGATCGCGTCGCCCTGCTCCATTGCAAAACTCGTTACCTTGTCATATCCGCGCAGCAGCGCCATCCCTGTTTCCGCAGATTTCCGGATCGCCTTTGCCGCAGTGTTGCTGTCCTCTTTTGTTCCCCACTGCCCGTTGAGCTTCCAGATTTGGCGTTTCGCCTCGATTTCTCTTGCGTACTGCCCGCGCAGATTCTCCTTGAACTTCGTGTCGCCGAGAATTTCGTCCTTGAACTGCGTGTAGTCCTTCCAAGACTGCCCGAAAAGCATCGGGTCAGCAACAGAAGCAGGGGTAAGCGGGGAAGTGCGCTCGTATTCCGCAACCTTGCCGTCGGTTGCCCGGTTCAAAGCCTTGGAAATTCCGTAAACCGGTACTTCGACCAGCGCCTTCACGCGGTTCTTTGCGGTGTACAGCAGCGCCGCTCCCGTGTTGGAAGCGATGTTCCGAATCTGCGTTTTGAAATTGCCGAGCATATTCAGATACCGCAGCGCCGTCCACTTGTCGTAGAGCGTCGAAGGGATCTGGTCTGCGACGTATTTCTGAATGTCGGAAATGACGGCATCCCGCGCCTTGTCGGTCGTCGCCTCCCGGTACGCCTGCCACATCTCTTCCGGAACGACAATTTCCGATACGGAACCGACGGCGTTTTTCTGCTTGTTTACCGCAGCATCTTTCGCCCGTTCTGCCCGGTCGGCATCACGGAACGCTTCGCGGATTTCCTTTCGCCTTGCCATTCGGTCGGCTTTCGCCTGCGCATTTTCCGCCCGCGCGTCGTTGATGTTTTGAATTGCCTGCTGCAAGCAGAGCATCCGACCCTCCGGCGTGAGCTGCTTCACGAGCCGCGCCGCCTGTAGCGCCCGGCCAGTGTTGCGCAGCAGATCAACCATAGCCGTGTAGAGCTGCCCATACTGCGCCGCTGTCATGTCGCTGTCACCGGCGACGCTCAGAAGGTGAGCGCCCCGCGCAACGAGCGCTTCGGAAACACTCCCACGCTCGACCGCCGAGACGAATTTGACTACCGCAGAGGGAATGTCCCGTTCAACCAGTGCCTTCGCGTCGGTTGACAGCTTATCCAAACTCCGCACGCTATCGGAAAGCTCGCCGGAAACGATCAGATCCTGTACCGTGTTCAGCCTGCTGTCCGGCACGAGCTTCGATTCCATGATGTGCGCCGCTGCCGTGCTGACCCGCGTCTGTCCGTCCATGCTCTTCGGCACATCCACCACCCGCGCCGGATTCTCGCCCGGCTCGATGGTGCCGTATTCGATGGCTGCACTGCTGTACGGGTCAAAGCCTTTTCGCGCTGCACCGACGGAGTTTTCTCCCACGGGGTTGACAGCCGCGCCATCCTGTGGTACACTACTATCAGACCGACCTGATGAGCTAAGAGTGGGCCCGGATTGATTTCCGCTCCCATGTGCTGCCAAGGGTCGGTCGCTCTTTATTCCCCAGTGGTAGATTTGGCTCTCATTGCCGCGGACACGGTCGCGAACCGCAATTCTGACACCGACAACCTCATCGCCGATTTGCACAGGCGTATAGAAATAGTTCCAGCGATAAACGTCCGGATTCCCGTCATAGTCCGGCGTACTGTAGAGATACCGCGCGTTGTTGAAAATCTCCTCCGATTGGTACAGCATATTGGACTTTGGCTCTGTCAGCCGGACGGTAACCTCGTCAATCGCGGTGGAGTAGATGCGCGCTTCCAACGTGCGCCCATCCACATCAAATTCATAAGTATTCGGTCGAAGGGTTTGCAGGAATGCCCGCAGTTGCCGTTTCAGTTCCCCGATTTTCTCCTTCAGGAGCGCGTTGCGTTCCTGTTTTTTTACGCCCCGAAGGTCAGGATAGTGCTCCGCAACGTCCTCGCGGCTTTCGATTTGTACGACCTCGCCGTCCGCGACCATCTGGTCGTGGAGCGCCTGCGTCATCTGCTTCTGCGTGTCGGTATCGCCGTATTCGACCATGCGGAAATTCCCATCGTCTGTAATGTCAACACGGGGCGCGGGCTGCGCTTCCATCCCCGCAGATGCTTGCGCCTGATCAGAAACGTCAGCGCCCTGTGCGTTCACATCTGCTGTTTGCGCGGGTGCTTCCGTCTGCTGCGGATGCTCTGCCCGCCAGCGCTCCACCTGAATGCTCGCCGCCTCCGGCGTAAAGCGCGACGCGTTTGCCGCCCACCAGATGTTAAGCTGCTGCATGATCTGCCGCGTCTGCTCGGCGTAGGTTCCGGTGAACGGCTTGTTGCGGATTTCCTCCAGCGCCGTCTTTGCCTCCGGATGCACCATGATCGCGTCCGCGCTCTCCTGCGTCGGGGGCAGCGTTTTCCAGTTGATCTCCGCCTCGCCGTATTTCGCCGTGCTTCTTGCCATCCGGTACGACATTTCCGCCTCCCGGAAGGTCTGATTCGCCGCAACATTGTTGTTTCCGGCCTTCTTGACTGGCACGCCCAGCGCATCCTGTAGCACCGCCGCACCCTTCTCGGTGTTCAGCCGCAGCTTCTGAATGTCGGCGTTGCGCACATTCTCGCCGTTCCAGACACGATAAAGCACCTCCGCCGCCGCACTCGCGCGTTCCTTACTCCATGCTTCGGTTCCTTCGGTGTAGTTCCGCTCGAAGCGCTCCGTGCGAAGTCGCTTTGCCGCCTCCTGTGCCATCTGCGCGACCTGCTCGGCATCCTCTGCCGTAAAGGCGCCCTTGTTGATGCGATCGACTGTCGCCTGATCTGCCCCGGCCTCTTGCAGCATCGCGCGGAATTCCTGCCCGGTCAGGAATTTTTTGTTATCCAGTGCCGCCGCGACCTTTTCGCCCATCGCATGAACAGGGCTGCTCTCATCAAAGCTCAGCGCCGCCAACGCAAATTGCGCCTGCGCCGCCTTGATCTGCTCCACCTCGGCCCGCTCATTTTTGAGCGTCGAGCCGACAGTCACAAGGTTCGTCGCGCCGGTCAGCAGCAATACGGAAAGCGTCGTGTCCACGAATTCATCCCAGCCCGGCGCGTCATAGTCCTTCCCGGTCAGCATCGTAACGAACAGCGGCTCAAGGTAGTTCTGCAAATGCTCTTCGATTTCCTCGCCAGCGATGCTTGCGCCGTATTTGATCGCCGTGCGTTTGAGCGCACTCGCGACCTTCCCGGCGGCTCGTTCGCCGTATTGCTCCACGCCCCAGCCCTTGATTCCGGGGATGCCGCTCAACGCGAATTGCAGCAGCCCCTCGGACGCGCCGACAAGGACGCCATAGCTGCGGGCCTGTCCTTCGCTCATGCCCTGCCGCAGGCCCTCCTGATACGCTCCCGCGCCGCTGGTCAGCCATGTTACGCCTGCGCCTACCCCGCCGCTGAGAAGACCCGCCGCTGTCGCGCTCGCCCCAAGCGCACCGGCCACCGGTGCGACCGGAGCCGCCAGCGCCAGCGCCGGAAGCATCTGGCCGAAGCTCGAAGCCGCGTTGATAACGCTCCGCTCGAGCGGCCCGGCGTTCTCTGCGCGGATCGCCGTTTCGTATTCCCACGGCAGCGTAGAAAGCTCCTCGCCGGAAAACCACGCGCCCACATTCCGGGCCGTGCTTCGCAATCCTCGTTGCATCGGATTCCAAAGGTCGTCAATCAGCCAGCCGTTATCCTCCTCCGCATCCGCCGAGCCGTGCCGGTAGTCCAGCGTCGGCTTGAGCGTGTCGAGGAAGGCCATCGCCGGTCCCTTCCCCTCTGTGGCCCAAAGGTAATTGAAGATGTGCCGCTCATCGGCAGTCATGTAGTCGTAGCTTTCCAGACTGTCCCGTTCGCCGGTCCCGTATGCGTAGTGCTTCTTGATGGCATCCTTGCGCCCCTGCATGGCGTTGATGTAGCCGTAAATCGGCTCTTGCATCAATTGGTCGCTCGAAACATTGTTAAAGGTTGCTGCCATGTGGTAGCCGAATTGCTCCAAATCGGAAATGCCCTTCGGATTGTGCTTGTAAACGTCCGGCAGCGGGCGGGACTTCTCTTTGAAGTCCTCGTTGTTCTTCAGCGAGTAATATTTATAGTAGTCCGCAGCCGCCGAAAACTCCGCAAGCTCCTTCTGCCGCCGTTCGGCGAGCTTCTGCTGCTGCTTTTCCTTGGCAATCTCGCTTTCGAGCCGCGCAACCTCCGCTTCGTCCACCGGCTCCGATACCCATTCATTCCCGTCGCGCCGTCCCTTCGGGATTCGGGCCTGCTTGAGCTGCGCCTCCAGCTCCTTTTGCCGCTTCACGGAGGCCTCCATCGACATCTGGATGTCCTTCCCGCGCGTGTCGATCGTGAGAACTGCCTCTGCCGCCGCTGCCCGCTTCTCCATGTTGGAAAGCGACCGTTTTTTTGCCTCGATTTGGCTGTCCACTTCCTGCATCTGCTGGACCAGTGCGTTTTTCGCCTGCCATTCGCTATCCGGCATTGCCTTGAGCTGCTGTTCCATCTCGGCTCGCTGCTGCTCCAGCCGCGCAATCTCGCGATTGCCGCGCTCTACGCCGCTGCGGGAGCCCTCGGCAATCTCCTTCGCATTCTTCGCCGTAATCCCCAGTTTGCCCGCGTTGGAAAAGCTGTCAATCACGCTCGTGATCTTCTGCTGCACCGCCTCGCGCTGCTGCCTGTCCTGTTCAAGCGTCAGCCCGCCGTTCGGCACGGGGACGGTCTTGCCCGTCAGCGGATTCGTCATGCCGAGCTGCCCGCTCGTTAAGTACGACCCGACCCCGTTCAGATAGCTTTCGTACCGGGAAAACTCATCCTGCCACTGCTTGCGCTCCTGCGGAGTAAACAGCGCGGCGTTTTGCTCCATGTACCGCTTCGTCGCCGAAAGCCGGGAGGAAAGCGCCTGCTGCTTGCGCTGCAAACTCGTCTTGGCCTCGTCGGTCACGACCCTTCCGCCCTGCATCAGCCCGCGCACGTCCTTGTCAAAGCTCGTCAGCCCGCTTGACAGCGCCGAGTAGCCGGAGCCCCAGATCGCGGAGTTCTTGTCCGTCGCGCGTCCGTAGCCGTTGCCGAAGTAGCCGTCATAGGCCTTGAGCTGTGCCTCATACTCGTCCAGCTCCGCCGTATACTTCTGCAAATCCTCCGCCGTAAAGCTGTCCTTGTAATAGTCGAAGTATTTCCGCTCGTTTGCAATCGCGTCCAGCATCGCCCGCGTCTTCTGCCGGTACTGCGGGTCGATGGCGTTTGCCGTATGCTTATTTTTGAAATAATGCGTCAGACCGCCCGTCAGCGTGTGCGCGTCCTTCCGCAGCGCGTCCATCCCGCTTTTCTGATAGATCGCGCTGTCCGATGCCGTCGGCTGGCCACTCTGCATCCGCTGCACGAACTGCTCCCAGGAGCCGGATGCGCCGCCGGTTCTGTCATTGCGAGGGCGCAGGGCGCCCGCGGCAATCCGTTCGCCTCCGGCGCTCTGCTTTTGCTGCTGTTCCGCTACATATTCTTCCCAGCTTTTGCTCATAAGCCCTCCTTAGTTCAGCCGCGCATCTCGTTCCTTGGAAACAATACCTCCGTACTGCCTCCCCGGTGTCACCGCGCCGTCGTAGCCGCTCGGCGCACCGTCTGTGTTCTGCTGGCTTCCGTTCCAAATATAATCGTAGTCGCTGTTGGTCAGCGCTCCCGGATTTTCGACGGCCAGCCGCCCCAGCGCGTATTCCACGCCCTCCGCGTCGCCGTTCAAAACGCGCTCGCGGAGTTTCTGCACCTCGCTCGCCGAAAGCCGGGAACCACCGGCCCCGCCAGAGCCGCCCGACCCGCTCCCGCCCGAGCCGCGATAGCTCGCCGCGCTGCCGAGATTGGAAAGATACCCCAGCGCCCATTCGTTGATCTGCGCCTGCTGTGCCTTCAAGGCCTCGTCCTGCCGCACCGCCTCCTGATACAGCGCCTGCGCCCGCTGGTAGTCGTTGCTTGCCGCTGCCTCCCGCAGCGCCGCCTCATACTGCTGCTTGTAGGTCGTCCGCTGCTGCTCAATGCCTGCCAGCGCCGCCTGCTGTGCCGTCCGGATCGCCGTCACGTCGCTCTGGAGCTGGTTGCTGCGAGCCAGTGCCGCCTGTCCCTGTGCGCCGCTGGAAAGACCGTAGGCAATCTGTGCCTCAGCCCATGCCTTTTGCGCCTGCTGCGATTCCACCGCTGTGCGGGTCATGTTCTGCTGCGCCGCTTCCTCCGCCTTCTTCGCCTGTGCGTCGAGGGCCTCATTGTACCCGGCGTATTCCTGCTCCAGCCCTGCCTTCTGCGCCTTCAGATTTGCGTCGTACATCTGCCGCAGATACTCGCTCAGGTCCGTAACCTGCCCCGGCTGCGTGATGATCTCCCGATACGCGCCGTAAATGCTGCTCGGGTCGTTCGGATTCACCTTGCCCAAAAGGTCGGAGACGTAATTGCTCCCGCCGGGAAGATACGATTCGTAAAGGTGGGTCTGGTCATAGCCCAGCCCCTGCCCCTGAATCTTCGCGTTTCGCGCCCGCTCATATTCCGCCGCCGCGCCGTAGTTTCCGGCAGCTACCGCCTCGTTGATCTTCGCCTGGTAGTCCGTGTTCGCGTCATAGCTTGCCGGAGCGCTCTGCTGCGATGGGCTGCTGACCGGCGAGGCCGAAGCAATGCTTGTCTGCGGTGCGACCGGCTGCGTGGTCAGGCTCGGCGCCCCCGACTGCGGCACGACCGCGTCCAGCGTTCTCCGCTCCTTGTTCTGCGAGGCGTTGTTCCCGTCCTTTGCGGTCTCGTTCGGGTCATTGATCAGTTTTTTCTCGTTTGCCATCGTTTGTCACCTCTCAAAATCCGTAGTAAAGCGGAATGCTCTCAAACTGCGCCGGGCAGGACTTGCCCAGCTTTTGCAGCATCTCCTGAAACTTCTGCTCAAAGAAATCCGCCAGCACGTCGTTTTCTCCCAGCAAGAGGCGGCTTGCAAGGCCGTAGGGGAGAGCGCCCTGTGCCACCGCGTCGTCGAGATCGAGCGCGTCGTCTAGCGACGTGATCTCTGCGCAGATGCCGCGCTTGCCGTTCTCCCCGCCGCGGAAGGTGTCCGAGCGCGGGAAGCACTCGTGCCGCAGCACGTTGATCAGATTCACGCTCCGCAGCTGATATTCCTTCGTATCCGCCGTCTGTGTCGCGCCGCTCGATTCGTTCTGCTCATCCATCAGATGGATTGCCATGTCAAAAACCTGTTGTCCGGTCGTCATCTCGTCATCTCCTTACTTCGCATCGCTCGTAAACCGCACTCTCTGGTCAACGGACAGCACCGTCACCGCGCCGTCCGTGCTCTCCGGGATCTCCGGCACGGTCGTCTCCGCTCCTCCGTCGCAGCGGATGAGGAGCTTGTAAAACACAAACTTCTTGACCTTGATTTTCAGCCGCCGCGCCCGCGGCACCTCGTAGGTTTCAAACGTGAAGTCGGCAAAATCCGTCTCGTCAAACAGGCCGGTCACGGCGTTCTCCACCGGCTTCTCAGCGTAGCTCGGTCTCCGGTCGCTCCGCGCCGTCAGCCATGCCCGCACGCGCCGCCCCGGCTTCAGTGTCACCCAAATATACGAGCTGTATTTCCGCGTGTTGCTCCGCCCGAAGTCCATGTGCCCGCTCTCCCAGCGGCAGGAGATTGGCTCCCTTGTGTAGCCCGTGATCGCCGCTTCCGCCGAGATAACCGGTGTGTAATCGTAGGTATGTGCGTCATCCAGAGCGAACAGCCCCTGCACCCCGCCGTGCTGCATTGCAAACACCAGCGCCCCATTCTTCCCACGTCCAGCCGCCGTGACGTACTGGAACCCGGTGTACTTAAACCATACGCCCTGCTCGTAGGCGTTGACCAGCACCGTCCCGGCCTCGTCATTCAGGAACAGATAGAACCGACGCCGGTCATCGTCATCGTACAAAAACAGAATCCCCGGCGCAGCCTCCTGCGCTGAGAATTGCACCGGCTCAGATGCGACCTTCGCATAGCGCTCGTCCTGATAGTAGCTCGCCGTCTGCTTCCAGTCGTACAGGCAGCCCTTGCAAAACGTCCGGGGGAAATTCTGTACTACGCAGATTTGGCCGGCTGCATCCGAGCCGAGCGAACGGTGCATTGTCCTCACGTAAAAGCCCGCCGTGACCGTCCCGTCCGGCAGCGTCAGCGTGTCGTATGCCACCGCATAGCAGCCATCTGGTTTAAACGCCATCAGCCGCCCGTAGTGCCGCTGTAATGCCGTTACTGGGGAAGAAGCATCCCCAATTTTAATTTCGTTCAGCGCCGCAAAATAAGCGCCTGTGGCCTCCCCCGAGAGCGTCGGCTCGCTGTAGCGAATAATGTTGCTATTGCCATCGTATACAAACAGCCTGGAATCCGTCGCGCCGTTGAACTTCTCGCAGTAACAGCAGCGCGTTATCAGCGTACGGTCGTCTACGCGCGGGTTCTGATAGGTGATCTCCACATTGTTCACGCCCTTTGCCGGTGCCGTCGCCAGCTCTGCCGCGTAGGTGTTCGCCGCCTCGGTGCTGACCTCCGTCCACGTCACCGCCGCGCCGTCCACCGTTACGGACAGAATCAGCGTTTCCCCCTCCTGCCGCTCAATCTGCTCCGGAAGCACGAACCGCTTGCTCGTCCCGTCTGCGGAGTACTGCACGCGCCGCTGGTTCGTCAGCAGGTTCACGCGCTCGAGCGTTGTGCCGCCGCCGCTCGGTGCCGCGCCGGTCACGACCAGCGGGACATATCCGACTACCTCAGAAACCGCAGCCGACCTGCCGTCCCACCAGTAGAACCTTCTGCCGGTAATAATGTAATACCGGTCGCCGAAAGCAAAGATGGACGCGTCGCTCGGCCTGCCGTTGAAGGGCCGTCGATGGATTGGCGGGAAGTATATTTCACCGAGCGACACCCACCCGTCGGAAGTTGTCGTGTTCGCAGAAAACAGCCGCCGGTATACCGTATTGTCAAAAATCGCGATTTCCAGTGTTTCATCCGAAAAGTACCCGCGGCATCTCGCGCCCTTGATGGGATCGTCCGTCGGAATGATTTTATACGGCACAATGCCCGGCCTCGTTTTCAGGTGAAAGCTCTCCGTAATTTGAAAGTTCTCCATCTCCGGCGAAACGCCGTTTTTCATCTGCGTGTCGCCGTCCGGCGCTTCATAAATCCCCAGAAATTTGGAATAGTTCACGTCGGTCTGCTTGACCGACCCTCGAATCCTTGCCATTTCATCCGCTCCTTCGTTCCTGTCATTGCGATGTCGCACCTTGTTCAAGGCTCCCCTGTGTAAGGGGAGCTGTCAGCCAACGGCTGACTGAGGGGTTTCCCCCCGTGCCCGCAGGCGCATCCCTACGCAAACAAATAGCTTGCCGTCGGCTTCCCGCCGCGCATCACCTCGTCGTAGTCCTCCTGCCGCTCGTCCTCCTCGCCGTAGTCCTCGAACACGTGCTGTGTGATGGCCGGCATCGTCCGCATCACGGAAAAATACCGCAGCGCGTCGGGCAAGTGCGTGATTTCGTGCGGCTCCTTGGCGCAGTCGGTCGGGTTGGTATTGTCGTGCTGCAAGGCGGGAATAAAATCAATCAGCCCCTTGCAGTCCTCAAAGATGATCAGCCCCGGCTTTCCGTCCGGCATCGGCTTTAGCAGCTCCTTGAGCGCCAGCCAGCCCTGCACGCGGCTGTTTGAGGCTTTCACGATCCCGACGCCGTTCTGCATAAAAATCTCGGCGGCAGTCTTGCCGGTGTCGTTGCGCCGGTTCCACATATCCGGCGGCGCAATGGTGAATTGGATTCGTTCTCTTGCCGTCGTCGCCGCGTTCATCGCCTCCGCCGCGCCGGACACGATCAGGTCCTTTTCCGCAAACTCGCGATACACCCAGCACCTTCCGGAAAAGTCGATCGCCACCCAGAGGCAGGCGAACATGTCAAGGCCGTAGTCAAACGCCCGATACTTTGCCCACTCGTCCGGAATCCGGAACGGGGCGCACGTGTGCCAGCCCCGCCGGAATTCCGGAAAGTACGACCCGCCCAGCGCGTCCCAGTCGCCGTAGCGGTGCGCGTTGCGGATGTCCTCCGGCAGCAGCTCCAGCGCCCGCACATAGTCGGGGTTTGCCTCCATCAGGTCAACGTTGTCCTCGACGGTCGCCTTGATAAAGGTGTAGTCCTCCGGGTCTTCGCCCGGATTGAACCGCCTGTCCACAAACAGCCGCTTTACCCAGTGATGCCCCACGCCGCCGGGGTTGCACGTCAGATAGAACCGCTTCGGAATCTCGTTGACACCGCGAAGGCAAGCGCCCATGCCGCGAAATTCCTGCTCTGTGTTTCCCGTTACGGAAACCGCGCCCTTCCAGCGGATGACAAAATTGTGATTGTCTTGTACGCTAGGACACCAAACGTAGCCGCAACATGGCGCTGGCCTAATTGTGTGTCTCGCTCTTGTATAGTACTTGCCGCCCTGCCTTACCGACAGCTGCCAAACATCAAAAGTTTTCCCGTTTACTGTTGCTGTACTGTAACCCTTTGTCGCAATCCTTCCGACGAGAGAATACAGCCGCTGCAAATCATCAATTAAGCCTTCGTTCGCAAGCCCTAAGCAAACCGCCCCGTTTTTTTCATAGCCATCACCCAGAACAAAGGCAGACAGAAATATGTTGATTTGTTCATGACACAGGTTGAACACATACTCCGGGACGCGTTTTTGATACGTGTTCCCAAGCGGGGCAAGGACGCTATAGAGCTGCCCGCTATAGATTCTGTAGCCACCCTCTCTGTCAGGGCATACTCTCCACGGGAGGCGCTGCATCAGCGCGTCCAGCGACGGAGCCGGTTTCGTTTGCCGTATGGACACTACCGGGCTCGTGCCGCTACCCGCTCTTGTAAAACAGCTCCCTTCGGAAAGATACCACCCTAGAAATTCAAGCCAATCGTCCATCGCGACGCGGGGGGCCTCGTTATACCCGCGTTTGTAATGCGCAAGGCCCTCAAACCACTCGACGCGGCCCTTCGGCAGAGGCTTCCCGATTCGTGCGATATAGTCGTCCTTAATATCCTGAACCTGTTTGAACTTCCATCCGCCGTTTACTTTGTCCAAGACCGGGATTTTGTGTCCATGCGTTACGCAGAACCTCGCTCCGCAGCGCTGCGTACTCTCGTACATTGGTTCGTTCGTTTTGAAGATAAACATATTCTCTATCTTCTTGAACTCCTGCGTCCCGTCTGGATTTAGTGATAATACCTCGTCCCCACGGAAGGCATCGGAAACCTTCGTCCACCCTCGCCGGAGCAAAAGCTCTGTGTCCGGGTGCAAGCAAAATTGCGTCGCCTCTTCCATGAAGATCCAGTCGTATTCCTGGCCTTGGTATTTGCCCGCGACTGCCGCGCCGTAGCCCGGCATGTTGCCGAACTTGATGGTCGAGCCGTTGAGAAAGTAGATGATGTTCAGCGTTGCGTTGTAGGTCGCCAAGCCCTGCGGCAGCATCGCCAGCATCGGCTCAATGATGGAGTTGCGCAAATCCTCATATTCTCGCCGGATGAACAGAATCTTAATGCCGGGGTATTGCAGCGCCCCGCCCAAGCCCTTGCGCATCGAGCACCATGTCTTGCCGCCGCCTCGCGCGCCGCCGAACGCGGTATACTTCGACCGCGACGCAAAAAACCGCTTCTGCGCCTCCGAATTCGGCCTGCCCAAATCGATCTGTAGTTGACTGCTCTTCGGCTTCACCTTCTGCTTCGCCAATTCTCGTCCCTTCTTCCATTCCACCGTAGGGCGGGGTCACCCGACCCCGCCGCTGCGATTCTATTGCGCCGCAGGCGCACCTTATCTAAGGCTCCCTTGTGTAAAGGGAGCTGTCACGCGAACGCGTGACTGAGGGGTTGCCGTGCCGCAGCACCTGAGGGGTTGCCGTGCCTCACCGCTCCGCCGCCGCCTTTGCCGTCGAGCACAGGGTGCATTGCGTCGGCGTATCTCCAAAGCCCGGCAGGCATTTGCCGCACACCCACCGTCCACCGGCCTTGTAGATCACCTTCGTCGGTGCAACGACCCGTCCGCAGGCCGCGCAGTGAATCTCATGCTTTTCCTCATCGTAGATCAGCGCCGCAAACTCATACTCCCGCGTCATGGCCGCGTCCCTCCGTTTCCTCCGGCTCATACGGCAGGGCATTCACCGTGTCCATCAGCTGCTTTGCGTCTCCGTTGCCGCCAAGCCCGCCGTGATACAGCTCGTGCCAGTGCCGCAGCCTTCTTCTCTGCTCAAACGTTGCGTAGCCGAGCGCAATCAGCTCCTTGCCGCGCTCCTCGATCACATACAGCATCAGATACCGCAGCGCCTTGGTCACGTTGTCGCTTCTGTCCTCCTGCGCGTCCCTTCGGCTGTCCTTATGCTTGCGCCAATACAGCACATACGCCCCGACCGCCGTCAGCCCCGCACCGAGGATCGTCCCACCGGCGGCAATCAGCGCCACTAAAACCGTTTCACTCATTGGCGACCTCCACGACCAGATTGACCTTCTTTATCACGTCATACGGCGCATCCGGCGTAATCTCGACTTCCCCGTTCGCCGTGACCGTGACATCCTTCGACGGCTGCACCGCGAGGTCGGCTTCCTGCTTCGTTCCGTTTGCCGTAAGCCATGTCAGCAAATCACCAGTCGGCGCGGCGGTAAAGGTCAGCTTACGGTAGGCCTCATTCCGCCACGAAAAAACAGCTTGTATGTTGCCCGTAGCGACCGTTGTGCTGTCATAAACCAAGGCGGGACCGTTTTTCGCAATACTTTGAAACGTCGTCCCGTTAGATACAAACTCAGCAGAAAACGAGAGACCCGACGGCATCGTGAAGGTTTTTCCCAGCACCCACGTTTCGCTGGTGGAGCCGCCGCTCTCGGTGTTCTCAACGACGATATCCCCCTCGCAGTATTTCCCCTCGGTGTTCAGCGTCTTTGTTCCGGTCGCCGTCAGCGCGGCGATCTCGCTTCCCTTATACTTGATCGATACGCTCATGATACACCTCCGTCATACGTTGGCAGATTCACCCATTCCATGCTGCCGTAGCCATTACACTTCAGGAATTTCCCTTCATCGTTTGTCGGTCCCGGGACAAGCCTGTAGTTGTCCCCATACCATTTCACAAGGCCGGGGTCATCGCCATAAATGGAGATGCCGGACTTGGAAACGCCGCTGTCTCCCACTGTATAGGTCACGGTCGTTTCGAACAGAGGACACGGCTCGCCGCCGCCGCCGAATGCAATAACCGCCCTATGGGGCGGGCTCGAAAAGGCAATGATGTCCACGACCCAACCCCGCGACGAGCCTCCGCCGCCGATATAATACCGCCCCGGCGCGACCCGATATTCCGTCGTACTCGCAACGCCGTTGACGACCTTCGCCATCGTAGCCCATTCTGAAACGGTTTCCGCCCCACTAGCCACATAATCCGCCGTCATGTCCAGCGGCTTGCCAATCGCCAGCCCATCCAGCGCCGCCTTGACGTTCGCCACCGTGCCAGACCCGACCTTGCCGGAATAAGCCACGCTTTCCGCCGAAAGCGGAACCTGCGTCAGCGACCATGCATTTACCGGCGGTGTGCTTGCCGCGCTGTAGCTCAGCGTCGCGACTGCAAGCCTCGAATCGCTTACCCATGCAGCAAACGAAGCAACCATGCCGCCCAAGAGCCGCACCAGCGGCAGCAGCCAGTAAGCCCCGCCGGAGGCAAGCACCTTCAGAAGCACCTGCTTCCCGGCGCTGTACGCCGCCGAGATTTCCGGGAACGTCGCCGCGCTGCTCAGCGTTTCGCCGGACAGCGTGGCAGAAAACACCGCCACATCCTTCTTCGCATTCAGCGCGTCCAGCGCTGCGTCCACATCCTGCACCGCCGTTCCGTCGATGGTCCCAGAATACGCGATGCTCTCCGCATTGACGTGCTCCGAAAATTCTTGCCAAACGTCTTTGTCTGTTACTTGCAGCCACACCAATTGATAATCGTCCTGCTCAACTTCTGTGTATTTCACGAAGTTGATTGCGGATTCTGACTCATAACCAATCGGCAGCCACATCGTACCGGCCCCGTTATCGTAAACGCAGAGCAGTCCCTTCCCGGCATCATACGCCGCCTTGAGCTGCGCGAAGGTCTTGCCCGCAGTAAACGTCCCGTTTGCATTCTTCGTTACGGCAAACGTCACCGTACTCTTTGCATTCTTCAGTGCCCCCAGCGCCGTCTCGACATCCTCCACCTGCGTCCCATCAATGGTCGCCTCGTAATCAATGTCGCTCGCGTCCAGCAGGATATCCTCGCTCAGTGCCTTCCACGCCACCGTCCGCGTTTTCGGCACGGCGCCGAGCGCATCCAGCGTGATCGCGCCGTCCAGCGCCGGTATCAGCACCTCGTTCAGAAACCTCTTAATGGCCTCCGGCCCCTTGTCGAACTCGGCCTTGAGCTGATCCGCCGTCAGCCCGTTGACCGCGTTCGGTCTTGTGTCAAGCTGCGAAATGTTGTTCACAGCCGTTGTCATTTTCGGTAAGCTCATTTACGTCCCTCCATTGGCGATTGCCCGTTGTAATGCGCCGTTGCCCGCGCCGGGGCGAACCGGCAGCTCGTCGGCGCTCTGCTCCGGCTGCATCGGCGCCATCTGCGCCATCTGTGCCATGGTCTGCTGCTGCTTTGCCCAGTCCAGCAGCTCCTGCCGCTTGGAAACGTACCCGCTCGGCACGCGCTCGAGATACTCCACCAGCCCGATCTTGCCCTGCATCAGCAGATTGTCCAGCGTCTGCATCGATGCGATCTCCGACCAGTACGACGACGCGCCAACGTCCGTCCGCACCGCCGTTGGGAAGTCCTTCAGCGTAGAGAAGTCAAACTCCTGCATAAACGTCATGTCGTCCAGCGGAATCCCGAACGGCTGCTCCGCCGCCTCCTCCAAGCCCTTCAGCTCCACAACCCGCGTGCCGTAGAACGCCCGCATCTGGTCAAGGTAGATTTTGCACAGATCCTCGATGGATTGATAAAGATTCTGCTTCGTCAGCTCCAAAGGCGTGTTCGCCGCTCGCTGCAATGCAACGATAGCTGATGTGTTGTCGGGTCTTGCATCGCCCATCGCAACATCGGATGCCCCCAGGAAATTCTGCGTGTAGTCAATGGCCAGCTCGATAAACTGTGCAATCTGCGGCGAAATCTGCGCCGGGTCCATAATCTTCGCAATGTTCGTCACGTCGCCGCCGTTGACGGCAATCGCCGCGCCGACGCGCGAATCCCACCCGCCGGGCAGCCGCGTCTTGTCGTAGATGATCTTCGGATAGGCCGTCGTCATCAGGGAGATCATCGTCATTGCAAACAGGCGGTTGATGAACACCTGATTCGGGATCAGCCCCGTAATGGAGGCCTGTCCGTGCATGGAATCCTGAATGTAGTCCCAGCACAGCCACGTCACCGGGTACAGCGTCAGCTTGGTATCCGTGTCCTTGGAGATCACCACGTCGTGGGTGCATTCGAATTTGTGAATGCGCTTGGTCTCCCGGTCGCGCCACAGATACAGCAGCGTCGTCACGCGCCGGTCGTTCAGGCTGTCCATCTCGGAATAGAAGCTGTCCTCGTCCGGCTTGATGTTTTCGATCTCTGCCTCCGAGCAGCCGTTTTCCTCTGCCATCCACTGCACATCCTCCAGCGGCAGGCGACGGGAGAAGATGATGTACGGCTGACTCTGCACGTCGCGGGAATTCGGGTTGCCAAAGTGGACGCGCGTGTTTTCGATGATTTCCGTCACGATCTCGCCGGGCACGTCCTGCCCGTTGGGAACGTCCGTGTCAAAGTAGGTGTAGGTGCAGCTGTCGCCGTCCACCGCTGCGTTTCTTGCGTACACGCGTAGCAGCGCGGGGATCTTGTTTCGCTCAAACACCATGGCAAGCTGGTCGTTCACCATCGCCGCGATCCGCTCAAGCTCCAGCTTGCTGCGATCCTTCGTCGCCACCAGCGGCGTCACGCGCGCGGCGATATTGTCGCTTGTGATCGTCGCCACTTGGAACATCGTCACGCGCTTCATGAAGTTGAATACCGGCGTCGGCAGCCCGTTCGCCTGCACGCCGGACCACTGATCCCCAACGAAGAACTTCTCGTTCTCCTGTACCGTGTCATAAAGCCCGAGCTGCTGCTTGAACTCCACGCCGCGGTTATATTTCTTCCAGACGGATTCTACCGTCGGCTTCTTATTCTTCGTCATCGTCCGTCACCTCCGGTTTCCGCTGCCTTCCGTGGTAGGACAGAATGTTATACACGCCCGCATTGAACGCGTCGATCTGCTCCTTTGCCTTGCGGGCGGTGGAATCGTCCGGCAAAATCGCCTCGTCCACCTGCTTGTGCAGCGTTTCAACCTCTTTGCGCAGCGCAACGACCTCCTCCCGCAGCCCGTCCAGCTCGGTCGATTCCTCCAGCCTTCCGATGCGGTCGTCGTAGGCCGTTTCCAGCTCCAGCAGCTGCTGCGTCACGTCGGCGTTCTGCCGCCGCTGCACCAGCTCCAGTCTGTTCAGCTTCCCCGCGAGATAGACAATTGCCAGAAGCAGCAGCCCCATCACGCATAAAAGAATGTTGATTGCCATAATTCACCTCATTTGGAAATAGCCCCGGATTGCTCCGGGGCTATCAGATTTAAGAGTTCTTCGCTTCCGCAACGCCGGACTGGAACATGCCGTTCTTCTTCGCTGCCGCGCGAACGGTCGCGCCGGCGGCAATGGTCGGCTTGCTATCAGCGTTGTAGACCAGCGCGTGCTTGCTGTAGCGCGGGTCGCCGCCGTCGGTGGTATACATGATCGTCGCGCCGGAGGTCGTGCTCGCCATCGTCGCCACGTTGGCCGCGAAGGTGATGGTCGGGGTCGCAACCGCCGTGCCGCTCTTGACCTTGAGTGCGATACCCTCAGCCTTCGTGCCGCGCACGAACGCGTCGTAAATGACGCGCATCTCGACCACGTCGCCGTCAATGCCGCGCTGCTCGGTCAGCACGCGCAGCTTCTGGAGCTTCACGGGGCTGATGGCAGCGCCCTTGTAGACCTCCATGAGATACACGCCGGTCGGCATCCAGGAGGGCGGGACACACTTGACCGCGACCTTGCCGAACAGCGTGCCGACGGTCTTCTTGCCCAGCGCCTTGATGAGCAGCGCGTCGGCCTTCTGGAACTCGTCGGAAAGCAGGAACAGCTTGTAGTACGTGGACGGCACGTAGAAGAAGCGGCCTTCCTCAGGAACGCCGGCATCGTCCATCGCGATATCCATGCCGAGCATCGTCTCGATGATGTTGCTCTTGGTCGGAGCGGCGGTCATTTCCTCCACCACGCCGGCACCGTCCGCCCACTTCTGGATGCGGTACTTGTCGATCATCGGGGTGTAGACCTGACGCCACTGCTCCTTCAGGGTCTGGCCGGCCTGCTTCTGGTTGTACTGTTCCTTCTGGTTGCCTTCGTCGATCGACCACGTGGACGACTTGTCCTGCGTCATGACGAACTCCTGTTCGTAGTCGTCCAGCTCGTTGACGGTGCCGAAGCGGTTGTCGCCGCTGCGGACGTAGTCGTTGACCGGCGCAAGGCCGTTGTGGGAAACCGTCACGGATTTCACGCCGTGGAATTCGACGTCCAGCTCCTTCGAGAAGCAAGCCTCCGTCACGGAATCATGTGCGAAGCGCGTTTCAATGCCCTTCGCGTAGTTGTGCTTCAGATTGATAACTGCCATAAATCATTCTCCTTCGTCTTATCCCGCCGCAGCGGGTACAAGCGAAGGGCATGGCATCAGTCGTCCGAGAGAAGCGCCGCCAGCAGCGGGTCGCGCTTGCCCGACACACTGCCGGAGCTCTTCTGACTTCCGGTCGTGCGCCGTTTGTTGCTGGCCTTCTGCTTGTCGTCTTCGATCTGCTTGCGCAGCGCAGCATTGTCCGCTTCCAGTTTTCGCCGCTGCATCTTCTCATAGGCGCGGGTCAGGTTCCCCGTCGCCTTGAGGTCGTCGCCAAGCTCTTTGAGCAGCGCCTCGTCGACCTTCACGTCCGGATATTCCTTCTGGAAAGCCTCAAGGTCGGCCTGTGCCTTCCGTTTGCCCTCGTCCTGCTCGGTCTGCCGCTGCGTGTTCGCCGCTAACTGCCGCTCCAGACGCGCCGCGCGTATTTTCTCCCGCGCAAGGTCTGCGCTGTCGCCCTTGCCGATCAGTTCGCTGACCCGCAGGTCGTCCAACACGTCGTTCAGGCTGGCCTTGCCGGATTCCTTCAGATAGGCCGTCAGCTCCTCGATCTGCGCCTCATGCTCGGCCTTAAACGCCCGCAGTGCATCCGCTTCCTCGCGCAAGGCGTGAAGCGCTTGCTTCGTGCGGTCGTAATCCATGCCCTTTTGTGCATATCGGATGACTTCCTCTCTGGTCAGCTCCTTGGTTTCGTCGAGCCACTTCACGGGGAATTTCTCTCCGTCGTCCGCAGCACCGTCATCGCCCTGCGGCTCCCCGCTGTCGTCCTCTTCGCCCTCGTCGCCGTCCTCGTCAGCGCCGTCGTCCTCTGCGCTGTCGTCCGCTTCGTCCTCCCCGTCGTCCGGCTCGTCGCCGTCTTCCAGGTCGTCCGTGTCTTCCAATTCTTCGGTCTCAGACAAGTCAATGTCCTTCTCGTTGTCGTCAGCTACGTAAAACATACGTTCTCCTTCCCCCGCTATGGTCGGCGGGTGATAAATTCAACAGGTATGGTCGCCTGTCATTTACAAATTTGCCTCTCGCACAAGAGGCCCTTCCTCTCCGTAGGGCGGGCTGCCCTCAGCCCGCCACCCACGGCCCCACGATTCTTACTTTCCCCTGCAGCAGCCCACGGATTCGGCGTAGCGCTTATTGATAATCAGCATCCGGATCATGTCCTCGGTCAAATTCAGGTTGCCGTTTTCGTCGCCGCGCAGCGCATTGGCATCCACCAGCTCCTGGATTTCAGGCTGCGCCCACGCGGGCATCTCTTCGACCTTCTGATAGCGTACCATGTTTTCTTCCTCCATCTTCTCCGCGACATCCGCGCGGAATTTGTCCATTGTGTAGCCTGTGTTGAGCGCGTCCCACAGATGTTCCGGGTCGCCGTGGTTGCTGCCAAGGCCTCTTGCGTGGCACTCCTTGTGCGATAGAATCACGCCGTCCTCCAGCGGATTCCAGCCGTTTTCTGCGCAGAGCTGCGCAAACAGCTCCACCGCCACAGCATAGGTCGCCTTGACAAACGCGGTCGCCTTGGCGTAGTCGTTGATGTGTACCTTGTAGCCGTTCTTCGCGTCATACCAGATGCAATCCGGCTCCGTCATTTCAACGCCGATATGCGTGTTGTTTGCACTGCCGCCGACGTGCCATGCCCGGTAGTTCCACGGCATCGTCTGCACCACCAGCCCGTCCGCCTGCAAAACGGCATGGACGGATGCCTCTGCGGTGCCCTTATCAAAATTGTTTGCAATCAGCTGCGCCGACGGCTGCTGCACGCCGATGCTGTGCAGGACGGCACCCTTCGCGCCGTACCTTTGGAAATCGGCATACCGATAATCCTGCTGTACCTGATTGGCATAGTAGCTCGGATTCTTGGTGATAAACCGCTGAATGATCTCCATCGGTTACGCCTCCTTGCATTCCGGCAGACCGGCAACGCTCGTCAGCAAACTCACCACGCCGGCAAGGCCCGCAGCCGATACCACCGTCAGCCAATTGACTTCCGAGATCAACGCGCTCGCTCCGATCACGCCGACCGCCGTCTGCGCCACGGTTTTGATCGCTCGCACCGCCGCAGCCTTCGCCCATTTCTTCCAGTTCTTCATGTCGCTCCATCCTTTCCGGCTTCCGCCTGTCGTTTTTGCAAGCCGCCTATTTGTGAGACCCCGGACGGCAGGGGACGATCAAAAGCCGGGACGTGACGGACTCGCACCGCCGCGGACATAACCTCGCCACTCCTTTTGCGCCCCATATGTCGCCGGATTTTCACCGGCACGGATTGTTTCATCCCAGGCGCTCGGCCGTCTCGCAGCTCTCAAAAGCGCCATCCGTCGTGGGGCGTATAAGAAAGGAGGTTCTGCAACCCGCACACCGGATTCGAACCGGTCGCCCTTCGGCTCTGCCAAAGCCGCCCACTGCTGCGGGATGTTTTATTATTTTTCGCCGCCCTCTTTTCAAGACCCTGCCGCCTGTTTTTCTCATACCCCTAATACCGGATGCTTGCGATTTCGTCCAACGTGCAGGTGAACGTTTTGTACCCAACCGGGCAGTCTACTCTGGCTTCTACGAACCATTGCTTCCACACGCCCTGCGGCTCGAAGATTTTTGTCACCGTGCCGCCAATCGGGGCATCCATTTCAACAACATAGTCCCCGACCAACGGCATCAGTTTCACGGCCCCGTTTACGATTTTCAGCCTCGGCGGTTCCCCCGCGCGTATCCATTCCGGTGGCTCACGTTCTGCGTACAGCGCAAGAAACAGTTCCCGTCGCTCGGCCTCCGTCAGCTTTGCCAAGTCCTGCGCGAGTATCTCCATATTCACACCCCTTCTTCATGTTTTCATCGGCAGGGGAGGGATAGTGCAGGATGGGGATGTGGCATATCTCTATACCCGAACGCAGAACGCACCCCCTGTTTTTCCGCTACCCCCTCCATCGGGATCGGAACGCAGCCGCAGCAGCCAACCAGCCGCCCCAGCCCCGCAGCGCAACGCCATAATTGCCCCGCAGCCCCCCAGCGCAGCCCCTCCGGCTATTGCCTTTGCCCCGCGCACACCGCAACCATCATTTTGCAAGCAATCCTGCATCAAAATCTTCCAACGCAACAAAAATATAATTTTGTTCCGTTCAAGAGCCAAAAATGAATGCAGAACGCCTGCGAATGCTGTCAATCTGCAGCATTTCCGCAAGTTTTCCTGCAATTTGCAATTGTGTCCATGTCCGGTGCACATCGCGCGTTTTAATGTTCGCGCGCGCGAATCAAATTAACCGAACGGATTCTCCACGCCTCCGAAGTCGCCGACCAACTTCACGGAGATTTCGCCGGAGGATGCCTGCTCGACCTTTTCCACGAGCGCGCAGCCGTCGAAGTTCTGCTTCTGGTTGAACAGCGCTTTGCCGGAGCAATTGCCACTCCAGCCGGGAGCGGTGCTATACTGACCGCGAATATAGGTGGCCAAACGCCGCAACTCCTCCGCCGCCTCTCCATATTTTGCAGCCTCCTGCTCCAGCGTCAACGCGGAATTGCCTTTGCCCTTCGCAGCCTCCGCCACAATCCCCGCATCAGCAGAGCCATCATCCTTTGACGATTTGCCCTTCCCGCCGAACTTGATGATTGCAGAAATTGCGGTGTCTGTCTCGCCGATCCAGCCGCAGAAGTGCCAAAAATCGGGCCGTTTGATCTGCCCCGCCTCGCAAAGCTGCTTGTACTCCTTGCAAGCCTGAACGAGCTGCTTTTCAGAAATCCGCAGCAGCGCCATGAAAAATCACCCCTCACACCGTCGGTTTTGATATAGGACGAGAAAATAAATGCATTTATTTTCTCGTCTTATATCAAAACTAAGCCTGTTAATATGATACCAAATCCTCGCCGAATGTAAATAGCACGTAACATAAAAACGATATAAAGAAAACCCCCGTCAAGCCTTGGTATTACAGGGCTGACGAGGGATTGAATTTTGCAACAAATTGCACAGATTCCCTCGTTATGGTACATGATACATCAACGTAACGAGGGAATTCAAAAAATTATGAAAAAGGGCTTGACATACTGCGCAGTATGTGCTATGATAAGCCCGTAAGCAAGAGCGGCGGGGTTCATCTCCAGAACCAAGGTATTCCGGCCAAGGTCGAAACCTGACAGGAGGTGAGCCGATGAGCACAACAGACATCATCGCATTACTTATGCTCATTATTGCGGCGATTTCTCTTGGGTTAGAAATCCGAGATAAGAAATAGCCGCCCCCGACCCTAGCGGAAAGCGGCATTTCTCATTTGTAGATTTCTGGAGATGACCGCCACCGGCTAGCCCCGGTGACCGCCCTCTTGTTTACATCTTATCACGAAAGGGGCGAAAAGTCAATCGAAAATGCAGAAAAAGTGAAGCGCAAGACGCACACCAGTACAGAGGTAAAAAAGAGGTACAACGATAAGACTTACAAATCCTACTCGTTGAACCTTCGCAAGCTGGAAGATGCGGACCTGATTGCCCGCATTGAGGCAGAGAAGGCGAAAGGCTTCGGAACGACAGAAGCGATCAAGCGATTGCTGAAATAAGAAACTCCCCGTGTTGCTCACCCGCCAAGACGACCAACACAGGAAGCCCACATCCACAACAAAATAATCATGGAGGTATTACTATTATGACACAGATTAACAACGAAATCAAGACCCGCAACGAAAATCTTTCCGCGTTCGATAAAAAAGTTATTTCCCTTGCAAAGAAAAACGTTGAGTCCCGCGCAGAATTTACCGCGATTTTTGACGCAGAAAACGCCGCGCTTGATGATTGGTGGATGCGGTACCACGAAGCCGACGAAAAAACGCGGGAGCTGATGCGCTGCGGCGCGATTGCCTGAACTGCCACAATACGCACAAAAACAGATATACCCGGCGCGGATCGCGTCCGCGCCGGACCTATGGAGGGAGCTATATATGAAAAATTTTTATATTGCCGTTGATGTAAAAGACAGTTTCGGAAAATATGTTGCGTATGTTCTCAAGGTCAGCGAATCAACCAACATCGCCGGATTTCTTTCCGGCGTCCCCGGTTGCCTGATGTTCGCCAGTATCGCGCCCACAAAAAAAGCCGCGGATGAATTGGCGCAGCTCTGGAACCGCTGCCACGAACGCGACGGAAATAATAAATTCAGCGCTTGAAGCGCCGGAGGTCTTGACACATGAAAAATTTTGATTTATTTCTCGGATGCCTCGGGAATGGTATCACGGTATGCAATAAAGCCGTTTCGGAGCACGGCGACTATAAACGCGTTGCGCACATATCCCCGGCGGGAAATATTCGCTTGTACGTCTCTGCGGATTATATCCCCGCCGCCAAACGCACGGCAGAGCGCAAAGCTCGGCGTTAAAACGCAACAAAAATCGCACGGAGTGCATTCTCCGTGCGATTCGTGCGTTTATTCGTGCATTTCTGCTTCCAGAACAACCTCCACGCGCGGCGAATCGGAATAATGCTTTTCCGCCACTACGCTATAGACCGAAGAATCATCGGCGTATGCGTAAGTATTAAGCGAATCAAATACCGCCTTCAGAAGATTGTCAATGTCGCATTTTTTGGTATGCGGCGCTCCCATAAGAAGGGAGCGCCGTTTTTTTGACAGGCTTTGCGGAATCGGGAAAAATGCCTTGACGGTTGCTTTCACCGGAACCCCGTCAGGGAAACGAACGCCTGACTGCTGCTGCCAGCACGAACGAACGAGCGCTTCATACTCTTTCGTTTTTGGCGGCGTATACGCATACCCGCTCCGAGTAAACCGCGGGCGTTCTTTCCCTTGCGGCGGTCCCGGAATGCAGAACGCGGCGATCATTCCGGCTCCTCCTGCAAGAAATCGGCCAGCCCGGGCTGATAGTCATACGACGGCGGGATATACTGCCCGATGTCGTCGTCCGTCTTCGGGCCGTCGGACTTCTTTCCGACGAAATAGCATTTTGTTACGTTGAATTGATGCTGCCGCCGCCGTTTGCCGTCGCGGTCGGTGAAGTCCTTTGTTTCCAGCCGCCCGACCAATAGCGCCTGCTTGCCCTTTGGGAAGTATTTGCACAGATTGACGGCGGTCATGTCCCACGCAATGAAATCGATGAAATCAACGGGGCGCTCGCCGGTTCCGGAATTGAGATAGTCGCGCTCCGTGGCGATGGTCCCGCGGCAGAACTTATTGCCGTATTTTACGGGGACCATCTGCGGGTCTTTGCACATGATTCCGTGCAGTGCAACGATGTTGAACATAATCTTGCTCCTTTCAGCACGGAATCCCGTGCTTTCGTAATTCCTTTTTCCGTTCCTCCTGGGCTTCCCATTGCCGCAGCACGTGGTCAATGTCGCGCTCCAGGCGGAGATTGCGCTGACCGGAGAGAACGCGGGAGATCTGCGACGGGGAATAATTGCAGCAGTCTGCAAGATCGCGCTGTGTTTTGTGCAGCGCCTCCAGCCGCAGCTTGACGCGCATCCCCCAAGTCATTTTCACACAGCCTCACCTCCCGTATTTCACTTCCTTCAGCCACGGATACCGCTTAGCAAACGGATCGAGGCCATCGCCGAAGATTTCGCCCAAGCGCCGATCAAGCACCTCCTGCCAATAGTCCTGCTCCGGATTGGCATAGAACGCGGCGTTGAATGTCTTTTCCAGCTCCGCCACCTTCTCAAAAATCCTGCGAATTTTCTTTTCGCCCAGCGCCTTTCCCATCGTCTCCGGATCGTTGAGCGCAATTTCAACCAAGTCTGCCATTTTCTGCGCACCGAAGTCCTGCCCAATCTTCAGGTACGTTTCTCTCGCCAGCGCCACTCTCTGCGCATATCCGTTCTTCGCCATCAATCCGCCTCCCATGGTATGCTGCGTTTTTGTGCGCTTCCCGCTTGCGCATCAAGCATCGCGCCACAGTGCGGGCAGAAAGCCGGGCGGTCGGGGTACCCGATTCCGCAAGCGGAACAGTACTGAATGTCCCCTGAAAACTCTGCGTGGAACGGTATCCATTGCGCATGTGGCACAAACTTAAAGTCAACCGCGGGGATATTGTTCAACTCGTCGATAAGTTCTTGATATGCGTCGAATGTCTCCCGGTCATTTGCTTGAGGTTGCTCGAGCTAAACCCGATATGCAGTTTCCCGTCCGACGGGTCTAAGTACAGGATGCTGTAGTAGTCCCTTCCGCCGCGCCCTTCGACAATGATTTTCGCAACCGATGTGCGGATTCTCGCTTTCTTTACGTTTTCCGGTGATTTCATTTCAGTCATTGTTACCCCCCTTTCTTTCCGGCAGCGGTATCATTCGACATTTATCCGTCGCAAACTCTGCCACATAGAGTAGTGCCAAGCAAGCAAGCGATACGTCTGCCAGCCAGTCCCGCGCGTCCTGTTCGCCCTTCCCATCAAAGTTTTTTTCTTTAAATAACGCCGCAACACAAGCACCTGCCGTCTGCAAATTGTCTGCGGCTTCCTGCCAGCGTTCTTTTGGGAGTGCGTATCCGACCTCAATCTTTGTATTATCCATCATTTTCCTCCTTCGGCAGCTTCGGGTAGGGCATCCAATGGGTGACGAAGTAGCCGCCATCAGAATCCTCCAGCGGAATCAGCGCATTAACGCTGAAGCGAGACTCGTCCGTTGACCCCACGTGCCAGATTTTTTGGTCTACATCGAACAGAGCAGGAGCCGAAAAGACCTGCGTTTCAGCATCGGCAAAATTGCTGCCATATGTCCATATGACAGACACAATGCAGTGTACCCAATCGCTGTCGCGGCGCCCATCTTCACCCTTCTTCGGCAGCCGCTCCGTCACCGGAATCCACCTCGGCGCTTTCGCTTCCAGTTCCGCAATCCTCGCCGCCTGCTGCTCGATCAAGTCGGTAGCGCAGGTCGTCATGATGTGCAAACAGAATTCGACGCCTCCAAGCGGACACTCGGTGCATTTTCTTGTATTACCACAAATCCGTAGCGCCCGTGTAATTTCATCTTTTGTCATGTCGCTTCCTCCTCATACGCCTCTCTCAGCTTCCGAATCACGCTGCCGCCGTAGCTGTTTTCTGTGAGCTTGATGAATTCCTCCACCGTCAGCAGCTCGTCGTCCGTGAGGCTGTAGCCGTGGCGCTTGGCAAATTCCGACCGCCCCATATCGCAGGAGCCTGTCAGACGGTGGTGCCAATCGTAATAGTCCGCAGAGGGATATTGCTTGCCCCACTCGTGCGCCTTGACGAACTCGGCAATTCTCTCCTCCTCCGGCATATCCTCGAACAGCTTGTCCCGCAGCGCATCCGTCGCCGCGCGGAGCGTTTTCCCATGGGCGAAAAGGCTGCCCTGCTTGGCGATGTAGCAATCCTCCGTCGAGAGGTCGTCTCGAAGAATTCGCCCCTTGGCAGCGTTCCCGTGTACGTGGTCAATGAGCGTTGGAACGTCGTCAATTTGATATATCTTTTGGCCGCAAAAGGACACAACCCCGTTGTCGTAGCCGTAGCCGTAGCCGTCGCCGTCTCCGGAGTCGAATCCGTCGCCGTAGCCGTAGCCGTAGCCGGGGCCGCAACCGGAGCCGTAGCCGTAGCCGGAGCCGGAGACGTAGTCGGAGCCGGAGCCGTAGCCGTAGCCGTCGCCGGAGCCGGAGCCGTAACCGATGCTGTCTACAGCCTCAGCAAATCGATCCGCCGCCGTTTTCAGCGCTTCCATACCTTTACCTCGCCCAGAATCTTCGCCGCCTTATCCGAGCACGGCAAAATCTGGATTGCGTCCGTGACAACCATTTCTGGCACGACCACGGTAAAATTGCAGCTGCTCGGATTCGTCACGCCGTCCACCGCAAGCTGCTCCACCGCACAGGCACCGTCCCAATACCACAGTTTCCGCACATTCCGCAGCTCGACCTCCTGCCCGTTCCGACCGGCAATCTGACCGAAGAACACGCCGCTCCGGTCACCTCGGATGATGTAATACTTGTTTTCCATGTTAATTTCCTCCTTCAAATTTTTGGTTGTCATATTGTCGTTGCTCCTTTCAGCCTGTAGTTTCTCGCCCGGTCTTTTCCTACGGTGATAGCGCTGCCCTTGGCCCGCTCGTAGATTCGGCTCCCGACCGCCTCGTCGATGTCGAGCAGTTCGTCCTCCGTCAGCTCGGTCGAAATGATCGTGATGGATTTCGGGTTGGAATACCGGAAGTTCAGAATCTCAAACGCGACGTTGATATCTGCAATGGTCGGCTTTTGCCGTTCTCCGGTCGGCGATTTCCCGGTCTTGAAAAGGTCGTCTATGTAGAGCACTTCAACGCTCTTGTACTCGTCGAGCATCTTCTTGTACACGTCAGCATCGCCGACGTTGGCCTTGATCGCAACGATCTCATCGCGCCACAGCATATACCGCACATCCCGCCCGGCAAGTAGGAACTCCCGGCAGATCGCCGTGCAGATATGCGTCTTGCCGCTGCCGACTTGTCCGCCGACGAAGAACCACCCGTCGTGCGCTTCGGCATAGCGTATTGCAGCCGCTTTCATTGCCTGCTGCCATGGCTCCGTGGCCTCGAACTTGTCGAACGTGTAATCCCGGATGATGTCCTTCAGCCCGCTGCGTCGCATCCGCAGGATAGAGCTGCGCACCGGGACGCATTTGCAATCGCGGATTTTGTGGCCAAAGCTCCCGTCCGGAAGCTCCGTGACCTCGGCAACGTAGCCCTTGTTCTTGCAGATGCCGCAGTTGTAGCCATCGCTCTCGTTGCGGTTTCCAACGTCGTTGTTGATCCAGTCTACCCGCCGCTGCGCATACTCTCTCGGAGGCAAGGCTTCACACGTAATGCCCATAGATCGTAGCTTTGCCACCATCTCCCGGATTCCTTCCATCCGTATCGCTCCTTTCGTTCGGCGTGTAATTCGCGTCCAGATAGTCAACATACCCGGAATTGAAGAAGGTGCTTCCGTTCTGGGGCTTTCTCCAAGAGGAATCCTTGGCAAGGTCGGTCTTGTACCGGTCTATCGCACGGGATAACTCGTCGAAGCCGATCTTGTACAAGACAAGGCGTTTGCTTTTTGACACTTGCCCCTTGCCCTTCTTCACCGGATAAAGATTCCAGACAGAATCGAAGAATGCGTCCACAGCAGCCGGTGACGGCTGCGAAACCGCGTTTTCTTTTTCTTTTTCTTTTTCTTTTTCTTCGTCCTTGTCTTTTGTCTTATGTCTTTTGTCTTTAGTAGCCTTTTGGTCGCTTTCGTTCGCTTTATTCCGCTTTGTTTCGCTTTCGACCGCTTTATTGCCGCGTCCGCCGAGCGCCCCATTTTTTGAATTTGTTTCTGCTATTTTGTTGTCTCGGTCTAGTGTGGCTCGGAACACCGGAAACAGAATACCTTCTCGTCCGCCGAGGTTTGGTTCAAGACCTGACCGCGCATATTCCAGTATGGCGATAAATAGTCTCCCTCGCTCGGCATCTGACAAGGCGGCTGTTTGCTCAATCCAGTCATAATAGGCCTTGACGTAGCGTTTATTCATATGGGGCTACCTCAGAACGGACACTGATCGTCGTCCTCGGCGATCTCGCTGTACCGCTCTTTGTCAGTGCCATAGGTCAAAGGCTCTGCACCGGTTGCCTCCGTGGCTGCTCCTTCGGCCTGCGGCTTGCTGTCGCCGAAGTAGATGCTGTCCACAAGGATCTCGGCGCTCTTGCGCCTGTTGCCGTCCTTGTCCGTCCAGCCGCGGATCTGCATCCGCCCGGAAACGATGGCCATCCGTCCCTTGGTGAAGTAGCCGGAAACCAGCTCGGCGGTCTTGCGCCAGGCAACGCAGTCGATGAAATCGACCTCCCGGTCTCCGCTCTCGTTTTTGAAATCCCGCTCACAGGCGAGGGTGAAGCTTGCAACGGCGGTGCCGTTCTGCGTCCGGCGCAGCTCCGGATTCTTGACGAGCCGTCCGGCAAGTGTGATATGATTCAGCATGGTGTTTCCTCCTTGTTCTTGTTGGCTTCGTCGATTGCGTTCTTGGTGCAGGCGTAGCAGAGCGGCAGCCCGAACGCCTGCTTGCTGTAATTCACGATCTGGTCAACGGTTTTCGTTGCGCCGGACTTGAACTTCACGTCGGTGATCTCCTTGCCGCAGCAGCCGCAGACGATTTTCTCCTTCGGCGGCGCGGGCGGTGCTTCCTGTTCTTTGGGCTTTGGCGCTGACTTCTTCCGCTGCGCGGGAGAATCGACGATGCGCTCTCCCTCGTCAAGCTCCGGCGCGAACTGCGTACCGTAGCCGAGCATTGCAAGTGCGCGGCCGATGGCCTTGGTTTCCGCCTTTTCGATGAAGTCGCGGAAATCCTTAATGCTTTCGCTGCCGTAGCCGGAGGCTTTCTGAATACCATTTTCGTCGCTGATCTTCGCGGAAAAAACGGCGTGGTTGTCGGTGAGCTGTTCCAGTTTGGTGTCAATGCACCATGTCGGCTTGTCCTCTCGGAACCAGACAAGCCGCCACATGACTTGAAGATACTGTTTGCCCTTCAAGTCCATCAGGTGTTCATTCGGGTTGAACATGTTCTTCCTCCTCGTCTTCAAATTTCAGCGGGCACTGCGACCCGATGTATTTGCTTGGGTATTCCGTCACCGCGTCGTTGAGGGAGCAGCGGCGGGAATTCGGACGGTAAAACCGGCATAGCTCGCAGCAGACGCTGGCGTTGCCCTTCAGGTCAATCGGGAAATACATCTCCACCGTCGCCCTGCCGGTGTAGTATGCGGACACGCCGCTGTCAAGTCTCGGCAGCGGCATCTTGCCCCTCCATTGCCTGCCGGATCATCTGCCGCAGCAGGGCGTTCAGATTCTCGCCGCCCGGCTGGCGCTTGAGCCATGCAAGCATGTCTCCGTCGAGCCAGAGCGTCACGCGGCTTGCGTGGACGCGCTTACCCGCCTGTTTAACGCGCCCTGTTTGCGCTCTTGCGACGTTCTTCGCGGCGGCGGTAAATTGCACCCCCGTAAATTGCGTTCGCTCTGCAAGCGAAATCGCCGCCTTGGAGATCAGCGGGAAGGCCGGCCGCAAAAGCTCGGCAAGCTCCCCCTGCGTCAGGTTCAGTTCATCACTCAGCCGCATCTCACACCGTCCTTTTCGTGTAGCCGAGGCAGAGCGCGAGATACCCCGGCGTGAACGCGTCCTCTGCATATTCAAGGAAGCATTCGTCATGCACCTTTTCCTCGCCCAGCTCGTAAATGACCTCGCCCGGCATCAGCTCGTCGCCGCAGTAAGCACAGCAGCACGGCGGGCAGGCATCGGGATTGATCGGCTTGTCCTCGCCCTCGTGGCGGGGATGCTCATTCAGATATTCTTCCATTGTCATTGTGGTAGCCTCCTAAAATTTCTCTTGCGCAAAGCTGCGCGATGTGGTATCATAGGGGCGGTTCATACAGCCCCCCTTTTTGCGCTCGTCGGTGTTGCCGCGCCGGCGGGCGCTCTCTTTTTGCTCATCGCCGGATGCCGTTCCATACGGCAAGGACAGCGCAGAGCGCCGGAAAGACCGCGGACAGCGGCGCCTCCGGACTCCATAGCAGCACCGCCGAGATCGCGCAGAGGGTGGCGAGCATCCCCATGATGCACGCGCGGGTTCTTCTCACGATGCGGCGGGTCTCCCTCCGGCGGCGGCGCTCGGCCTCAGACAGCCGGGCGTCGACCTCGCGGCGCTGCCGTTCCTCGGCGGCGCGGCGGGCATCGGTCTGCCGCTCAAAGTGCCGGAACTCGGCAGCCTCGTCAACGAGCGGCACAAGGGCAGTGCAGTTATTCATCGGCCGCTTCCTCCTCTTCTTCTGCGCCGTTCTCGTCCTCGTCCTTCTTGTGGCGCTCCCGGCTCAGCATCATCGCCCAGAGCAGCAGCGATTCAATGGCCTCCGGGTGGTCCGACGTGTTCTCCGCAACCAGTGCCAGCGCATTTGCGAATACGACCGGGTCAAATTCTTCGACATCGAACGCAAAGTCGAATTCGGTGCCGAGCGGCACGTCCTTGTTTTCGCGGAATTCCAGTGTTAATGTACCTTTCATAAGAACCTCCTGAAAATTTAGTTAAGCAAGCAGACGCAGCATTGCGTCGGATGCGCCAGGGAATTTGTCCAGATGCAGGACGGCGGTCAGCTTTTGCAGCTCGGCGACGGTCAAGTCCTGCGGGGCGGAGCGGCGGCGGGAATAGATCTGCCGGGAAATTCCGGCAAGGCTGGCCAGCTGCTCCGTCGTCAGCCCGGCAAAGGCGCGGGCGGCTTCAATGTACCGCATCAGCTCCTGCGCGGCAGCCTCCTGCTTTCCGGCCTTGGTCTGGCACCAGTTTACCTTCGGCATTTTCGGTTCACCTCCTCACTTGAGCAGCACGGCGAGAATCCCGCCGAGCAGCATTGCAAGGCTTGTCCCGACCGAGGCAATGTTCAGCCACAGCAGCAGCTGTGTCCTGCGGGAGAGCAGGTCAACCGCGTCGGTCTGCTTCGCCGTCTCATGCAGCAGATCATTGACGTTCATGTCCATGTCGGCAACGACGCTCGTCAGCTTCTCCACGTCCTTTTCCAGTGTGCGGATGGGGTGGCAGGTTGCCTTGCTTCCTTCATTCATTGGTGGTTTCCTCCTGTTCCAGCTTCAGAATTTCGCAGATCGCCGCAACGATCTTCGGTGCGCGTCGCCTGCCGGACATGATCTTGTACAGATACGATCTGTCGCAGTACAGTCCGGTCATTTCGGTCACTTGCTTGGCAAGCCACTCCTGCGTTTGACCAAGGTCAATCAGCCGCTTCTTGATCTGCTTGCCGAAATTGTTAAAAGCCAAACAATCACCTCCTGTTTTGTTATTGATAAAAGTACGCGTATGTGGTATAATTGCCATGAAAGGGGGCTTTTTTATGCCTGAAGCCAGCAAGAACCCATACCGCGTGAAAATGATTTGCCGGAAATCGTTAAGGGAAGACCTTGTATTCTTCTACGAAGTCGAGCATGACGGGGAAATCTATGCGCGATTTAATGGATGCGACCACCAATGGAACGCGGGCGATGAGGAGTGCAAGCTCTGTCATGCTGATGCGTACCAGAAGCTAATCTCCGGCGGGGCCGAATAGCTCCGCCACCTTCTCAAGCAGCGGGAACACCGTCTTCACCGCATGATACAGCGTATCTTCCTCCGCGTTGATCACGCAGAGCTCTACCGTCCCGTCCGGGGATACAAAGGGCCGCGGCTCCGTGTGCACTTTCTCGCTATGCCGGAGATATGACCGAAGGGTCTCTACGCTTTCTGAAATTGTCATTCCATCACCTCCTAAATTGATTTTGAAAGGGGAACTTTGCATGGAAAATTTGGACTTGACCCATCGGGAATATGATTGTCTGCTTGCGCTGCGGAAGAAGCCACGCAGATGGGACGAGCTGCGGAAGATCGCAAAGACGGACGATAACAGTATGAATATCATGCTGAGCCGCATGACCAGCCTGTACAATGTGACCGGCGGAGAGCAGGCGGCAACCGGAGAAATCAAGCTGAACCATATCGGGGAAACGGTAGCACAGGCGGAATATGACCGGCGGTTT
>USIH01000004.1 GCA_900554705.1 uncultured Eubacteriales bacterium | reverse complement strand
CTCTACCCACATCGGGTTCAGCTGCCCAGCAACGTCCGTACGCAAGCTCCTGTGATTGTTCCCGCCGTGCGATCCCTGCGCGTCTGCCGCACATAGCGTTGTAAACAGCTTTTCCATCGCCACCGCCTGCGTCAGATTGCATTTGCCCGGATTCTTTTGTCTGCTCGGCGGCACAGACTGCAGCGTGTCCTTGCCCTCGTTCGCGCGCGGTGTCGGCCATAGTCCTTTCGTCTGCGCAAGCACGTGCTCCCGCAGACTGGATAAGCCTCCACGCTTCCCCTGATTGCTTGCAAATGTCGTTTTCCCGTCCGCAATCAAATTGATTCTCTTTTCTGATGCTATCGTGCAGCCTACTGTCGTCGGTGTCGGCCACATCTGCGATTCCGACGAAGAATACCCTGGACCGTCTGTGCCAAGCTCCGACAGCCGCAGCTTCAAAATTGAACACGACGACGTGATACCCGGCTTGCTCCAGATCCTTGACCACTTGCCCGGCGGCAATCTTGATGATTCCAGGTACGTTCTCACCGACAACGCAGCGCGGGCGCAGCTCTCGGATAACTCGGAGCATCTCCGGCCAGAGGTAACGATCGTCTTCCTTTCCCTTTTGCTTTCCAGCCACGGAAAATGGCTGACAGGGGAATCCGCCGGAAATAACGTCAACTGTTCGCAGTCCCGTGCGCTCATAAAAACTCTCCTTTGTCAATGTCCGGATGTCCCGCCAGCGCGGCACGTCCGGCCAGTGCTTTTCCAGCACCTTCGTCTGGTAGTCGGCAAATTCACACTGCCCAACGGTCGTAAAGCCCGCCCATTCCGCCGCCAGGTCAAGCCCGCCGATGCCGCTGAACAGACTCAAATGCGTTGGCATCACATCGCCCCTCCCATTTTCCGGTTCCCTCTTGCCGCCCTCCGGCAGTTTCTCGCCCCGCCATCGGTCATCTGGCTTATGTCGATGATCTCAGCGCGTCTGTCGTAGTTTTTCAGCCGTTCTCCCTTCACGGCGTTCCAAGCCTCGCAGGACGCGCTGCAACCGGCTTTCCGGTTGGGGCAGTCCTTCGCGCACGGTCCGAAATTATTCATTCCTTCCTCCTGACCTGCACCGTCACTTCCGCCTCCCAGCACTCCGGTTCCCGGACGGTGATAATCTTCCGCCGCCCGTCCTCCGGGTCCTTGACGCTGACGAGGTAAAACGTCTTGTTCTGCATCTTCTGCGGATACTTCCGCGCCCTTAAAGGCGTTCTGAGCTTCGGCATGAGCCGTGGGTAAATCGGCAGCGGCTCCGGTATGACAATCCAGACCTCGGCTCCCTGCTTCATCATGCTTCCTCCCCCAACATCCGCTGCACCGCCGCCTTCTGGAACTCGCTCAGCTCGTCCCCGTGGTGCTGCACGTTGTACCCCGGCTTCTTGGCAGGCGTAACTTTCGCGTCGCTGCTTCGTTCCCAGTTCCTCACAGCGGCTTTCCAGTCCTTCATCTTCGTTTTTCCTACCATCCAGCCCTTTGAGCTATAAAAGTCGACAAATCGAGCCGCATCAACGCCGTTTCCGCGTTCTTGGCAATAAGCCGCCACTTCCTCGACGCTCGGTGGGGTAAAGCGCGCCTCGCGCGCGCCATTCCCTTTCTTGTCATCGTCTTTGTCTTTGTCTTTGTCTTTGTCTTTGTCTTTGTCTTTGTCTGCATTTGCAGCATTTGCTTGCATTTGCTGCATTTGCTCACATTTGCTGCTTTTGCTTGCCTTTGCCGCTTTGCTTCTGGCTTCGGATACACCCGCCATCGCTGCAATATCCCTGTCCAACTGCGCACGCATCATCGGAAATAAGAATCGCTCGTTCCCGCCAAGCTGCGGGGCTTCGCCCGTCCTTGCATAGGTTAACAAGGAAGTGAAAAGCCGCCCCCTCTCAGCGTCACCGAGTGGCTCTATTGCGTCGAGATAGTCCACGAATATTTTGATGTATGTAACTTCCGCCATAGGCTCTACGCCTCATCCAGATACGGTAAGCAGCAAATAAACATGTGTTTCTGCCGAGCAGCAAGAAGCATCAGCATTTTCAGTTCATCATTGTTTACATCGTAAAACCTGATCGACGGGATATCTGGATCTGCAAAGTTCGCCAGATTGTCTCCTTCGAAAATAACTGCATCAAATTTCATCCTCCTTTGCCCTCCTTAAAACGGCAAGTCCGAATCGTCGTCCATCATCGTAAACCCGCCGGGGTTTGCCTGGTCCTTCGGCTCCGAAGATTTCTTTCCTTCGCCGAAGTAAACACGATTCGCCACGATCTCAGCGGACCGGCGCTTGTTTCCGTCCTTGTCCTTCCAGTCGCGCAGCTGCAGCCGTCCGTCCACGACCGCCATGCTGCCCTTGAAGAAGTATCCGCTGACAAAATCAGCTGTTCCCCTCCACGCAACGCAGTCAATGAAATCCGTTTCCTTCTCTCCGCCCTCCGGCGTAAAATCCCGGTCAACCGCCAGCGTGAAGGATGCGACGGACGTTCCACCCTGCGTCTTTCTCAGCTCCGGGTCGCGCGTGAGCCTGCCCATAATAACAATGTGGTTCAGCATTCCTACATTCCTTTCTTATAAATCAGTTTCGTTTCCTCCCAATCGGGATATTTCATTTTTAAGTAGCGTCTGATATACGCCTGCATATGTTTTCTCTTTTCCGTCTGGTCAAAGTCGTTGTGGCACTTATTGCATAACGTCACGATGTTCTCTTCAATTCCAAGCCCGCCCTGCGACCGTGGAATGAAATGACACCACGGATTGCCGGGGCGGAGGCAGACGATGCAGCGCCCGCCGTCGCGCGCCCAGACAGCCTTCTTGACCTTCTCAGGTATCTTTGTCGCCTTCGTTTCTCTTCTCATCATGCCTCCATTCCAGCGCCATACGCTCGAGTTCTTCCGGCGGGAGCGTCTCAATGCCCTGCTGTTTGCAGTCCTCAACGACCAGATCAATGAGCCGCGCCATTTGCTTTGTGTCGTAGGTGCTTGAGCCGTAGTAGCAAATGACGTTCGTGCAGCCCGGAATTTTTGACGCCATGATCTCCGTACACCATCCGAGACCGCGCGATTCCCAGCCTTCACGAAATCGCTTGACTGCTGCGTCCGGAATGCAGATCGTATCGGAGTTATCGCCCACGTCTGGGATATAGTGCCGGTAGACTTCTTCCGGCGGCACGCCCACCTTGACCGAAAGCTTATTGCAAAGCACCCAAAGATACCGATTTGCCTCCGGACTCCGCTCCTTGCGAACTTCCTTAATCGTGACCGTGTACTTCTTCTGTGGGTCAAGTTCCCCGGCTACCATCTGGGCTTGTCCGGGAAGCTCCGTCCGGAGATTCAGCCAGCTCCCCGAAGCGTCCATGCTCCACGAAGCTTCAACGATGTTCAGTTCTATCATGCCTTACTCGCGCAGTTCCAGCAAAGGCACCTGCCAAAGCGTTTTCTTGTCTTTTCCGCTACAGCCCTTGCGCTGAACTGAGAACCTCCCTCAACAACCTGTGTGATCTCCCCGCCGCAATCCGCGCAAATCAAAGCCTTTGGCTGGGCTTGCTGCTTCTCTTTCGGCTGTGCGGTCTGCTTCTGGTATTCGTCTGTGTCGGCGTCCTTTGTATCGTCGATAGCAAACAAGCCGTTGAGTGCATATTTCCGCGCGTAGGATGAAGCTGTACCGGTAATCTGCGGCTCATCCATACCCTTCTTGCTTTCCGGTTCGCGGGCAAAAGCTGTTGTAATGACGCTGCTTTCGCCGTCTGACAGTTCAGCTCTTGCCATGACGTAGATTCGCCCGCCGGTTTCCGCGATGCTGTCCGAAATCGTCAGCGTGCAGCCAACGGTTTTCAGAAGCGGCTTTACCGCCTCTAAAATGCTCTCGCAGCTGCGGTATTTGTAGCCGCCGAAGTTGTTTGTCTTATCCTTCGGCGCTTTCAGTTCTGCCTGAATCTGAATCAGTTTCTCGTTGATCGTCATATAACCCCTCCAATTCCAATCGGCACCAATAGCCGCGGGCAAACTCGTTGACAATATATTCCCCTGTCAATCTGCACTGTTTCCGGCTGTAGGTCTCAAAAAACGGGCAGAACTGGCAGCAGATGTGGTCCTGATCAAAATAGACGCTGACGCGCGTTTCGACCGGAATATAATCAACACCTGAACGTCCTTTTTTCATAGCCAAGTTTCTCCAAAATGTGCCTTGTTCCACGTGTTTCTACCAGAACAGCGATAATCTGGTTGTTCGGGTCGCGGTCCTCTCTGTCTGTCAGATCAGCCATGTTCCCTTCATCTCCGACCCAATACTCGCCGCCCTCATAGATCTCATTGCCAAATACGTCGTACATGCACGGCGCTTGCTGCTTATCTTTCATCATTCCACCAACCTGTATCTGGCATAGCTCGTATCCTCGCCATACCGGTTCTTGCTCGTTTCCATGTCGCGCCGGATGTTGTACCCTTCGCGCTTCAGATCGCAGACACGCGCGCCCAGCCGCATGCAGCCGAGGTCCTGCATCGCCTCGAGCTGCGTAATGCTGCCGAAGTCGCGCATGTACTTTAAAACTCGTTCAGCCTGCTTCATATCTACCTCCAAAGCCGCGTGAAGATCGAACTGAAAACAATCTCGCGATAGAATATCTTCGGCGGCGCCGGTAACGGCTCTGCGTGCGTCGCAGCAAGCACCTTCGCCGCTTCTGCCTCAAACTCCACAGAGAACCATCTCTGCCAGTCAAGGCAGCGGCACGTGCCTGTGTCGTGTGTGCATTTCTCGCACGGGTAAATCATGTCACGCCTCCGTCAGCACCGCGCCAACGAAGAAGCAAGCCGCCGCGCCTCCAAGCGTGACCGCCGCCCGGAACAGGCCGAAGCCCAAAAGAACCGCCGTGCCGCCGAGCAGCATACACGCCACAGAGAAGCAGACCGTTTCCGCAATCTTCATCAGGCTCTTTTGCCGCCTGCGAAGCCGCACGATCTCGTCCCACCGCTCGCCGAGCTCCTGCTCTCTTGCCCGCCGGTGATTGCGCTCTGTGATATATTCAACGTCTGTCAATGTTATCCTCCTACGGCTGATGCCGTTTCCTTCGTTCCTTCCTCAGTGCCTCCCACTGATCCAGCACCGAAATAATTACAGGTCGCAGCTTTCTGGCGCTTGCCCGACCGTTTAATACATTGTTTATGTGGCTCTGCGTTACGTTGCAGCAGTCTGCAAGATCTTTCTGCGTCATACCCAAATCATGCAGCCTTGCCTTCACATAAGCGCCAAAGCTCCTTTTGCTCAATCTCTCGCCTCCCTTACCACGGGTAACAGATCATTTCCCGCACGTCCGCGATTGGGATAGACAAGCAGCGCATAAGCTTGAGTGTTTGCGGGAAATACTTTGTCGGCTTCTTGTAAAGCTCATAAAGCGTCGTACTTCCAACGCCTGCGTACTCGCAAGCCTTCTCAACGCTTACCCCCTGCGCCTTGATTTCGCCCTGAATTCTTGCAGACAGGTTGTAATCAAGTGTTCTTCTGACTGCCGGTTTTGGCATCTTCTTCACCTCCCGCAAATAGTTCGTCGATCGTGCATTTGTAGAGCCTTGCAAGCCCTTTGTGATGTTTTCGTGCGATTCTGGTATCTCCGGTTTCCCATCTGTGAACCGCCGCTTGGCTGACGTGCATCTTTTTCGCAACTTCCGCCTGCGTAAGACCTGCATTCAGCCGGAGTTCTTTCAAATTCAACAATTCTCGCCCCCCTGTTCCTCATAAATATGAGTAGTTTTCATTGACAACCCTTCGGGAGCGGTGTTACAATGAAATTGTTCAGAAAACATTGTTTTTCCGCCGCTCTTCGAGGGGCTGCTTTGCTGTACCTGTTGGGTATGCTCATATAATAACTCATAAACATCGGTTTGTAAATACATAAAACCGAATAAATTCGGTTTCTATAAAACACACAATTTCGGAGGTTCTATTTTGGATATTGTGCTGAGTCGCATTCTTTCCCTAATTCCGAAAAACGAAAGTGGGAAATACAAGCACGGCTCAAAAGCCGACTTTGCCCGCAGTATTGGGTACGACAGCGGCGACATCGTTTCCATGTGGGAAAATGGCTCAAGCGTTTCTTATAAAAAGAAGCTTCACGAGATCGCCGCAAAATATAACGTCTCTGTCGCCTGGCTCAAAGGCGAGACAGACGAAAAAAATCCCCCCGTCCCGGAGGACGAGAGGGTTTTAAACGAGGAACTTATTTCGCGCCTGGTTTCTTTGACACCCGAAGAGATGCAGAAGGTTGACGCTTTTGTGCAAGGGCTCTTAGCAAATCGTTGAGTTGTCGCTTTTCGTTGTAAGATAGACACTCTATGTATTTGACTGCTTCTTCGCGTGTCATTGACGTTCTCCTTTCTTCGCGGCGTATTGATATTTTAGAACAAGCGTTCGTAAAATACAATATGCAAGATTCCACAAATTTCATATTCAACTTTCTACACAGAAATTTTGAATAAGTACAAATTATTGGACAGGGAGCGTGCTATATGAAGAAAAAGAAAAGCTGGATTCTTCGCCCGATATCGTGGTTATGCACATTAGCCATGTATTATGTAATGTGCATCGTATCTGCCTTTCTTTGTTCCATCGGAAGGCAGATCGTCGATTGGCTCGGCACGCTTCCAACGTTAGCTATAATCTTGCTTACAATGGCTTTTGGCAGTCTGTTCGCGTCTTTGGTCTATATCTCCGCGCGCTTTCTGCCCGTCTTGATTATTTATTTATCGGATAAAATCTATCCGTCTAACCATGCATTCAGGTATTATTTTATTGGAATTGTTTCATCTTTGATTTATGCTATTGTTCTGTTTAGCGCTATACGAAGCAAAATCCCGCTTGGCCCAAATTTTTGGACATATGCATTGTTTGTTTATTTGATTTTTTCATCTATCGTAATGATAGTTCATGGACATATCGACGCGGAAGAGCGGCACAGAGAATCTTGAGTTTGCCCCGCCGCCGAGCCACCGAGCGGCGGGGGCTTTGTTTGCCAAGCAGTAGTGGGAGCCGCCTGTAGTTCCAGAATATACCATTCCATATGGGCATGTCGAGACACAATGCCCACTTCTCGCGCACATCAACACAGGTTTTGTCCAATAAAAATATATGGGGGAATGCATTTTGGCTAAAAAGCTGTGGGAGATTTGCCGCGACGCGAAAGACGCCGCACACGTTACGAATCAGCATATTGCAGACGAAACAGGCTTGGCTTTGAACACGGTTTCGCAGTATCTTCGCGGCGATACCAAGCACCCGTCTGTCTACACTGTCGGACCGATTTGCCGTGCGTGCAGCGTCGATCTGAACGCCTATTTTGGTATCGAAACACCGAGTGAAAAGAACCCGAACGATTGCAGCGCCTGTCAGGAGCTTGCACACGCAAAACAGATGCAGCGGATCTATGAACGCGGGCTTCACACGCGTTCCGTGATTATTATGGGGCTGTGCGTCATTCTGGCGCTGGCTCTGGTTGCACTGATTATTGACCTTTACAGTCCAACCGTCGGCTGGGTTCGCGCATGAAGAGAATCGAGGTTCATCATGAAAGTACCAGAGCCAAAGAAATTACCAAGTGGCACATGGTTTATCCAGATGCGTTTGAACGGTGTCAGTGTCCCTGTCTCTGCTCCCAGCAAGAAGGAATGTATCCAGCAAGCGCAGCTCATTAAAGCTGAGTACCTTGCCGGCCGGCGCAGAATTGCGTCCAATGATATAACTCTTCGCGAGGCAATCACTGAGTACATTGACGCAAAAAAAGGTCTATCCCCAACCACCTTGCAGGGCTATGAAAAAAGCCGCGATCAATACTTCCAGCGTATTATGGATAAACCGCTTCGCGATATCGACATAGACGCAATCAACGATGCAATTTACGCTGAACAGGCGCGTGTCAGCCGACGTGGGAAACCACTCTCTCCAAAGACAATCCGTGAAGCGTGGCACCTGATCTCTACTGTCCTAAAGCGAAATCACATCAGGTTAGATGACGAGCCAGATCTTCCCGAGCTTAAAAAGAAGCCTGTTCAAATTCTTTCCTTTGAAGAAGTCTATCCTGCAATTGCTGGCTCATCAATAGAGCTTGAATGTCTTCTTGCAGCGAGGCTCAGCCTGACGATCTCGGAGATTCGCGGGCTGACAAAATCAAGATCCATTCATAACGGAAAACTGTACATTGTCGAAACTGTAGTTGATGTCCACGGTGTTCCTGTACGAAAAGAAGGCGGTAAGGAATTTGAGCGCGTTCGGGTTCTCGACATTCCACCCTTCATACAAGACCTGATTGATAAAGTAGACGGCGATATTCTTTGCGACAAATCATCGCAAACAATCAATAAACGCTATCAACGTCTTCTTGAAAAGGCAGGTCTTCCAAAGAGCAGCTTTCACAAGCTTCGGCACACATATGCGTCCGAAGGGGCGCGTCTTCAAATTCAGCCGGAAATTATCCAGGAAGGCGGCGGCTGGAAGAGCGACCACACCATGAAAACTGTTTATACGCATACATTCTCTTCCGCGCGTCTCTCAGCCGAGAAACAAATGGACGACTACTATTCTTCAGTTATAAGTGCCTTTGAGAGCCAACAATTTCATTAGCATTTTCATTAGCATTTTATATTCCGCGAACGTGGTTTTTCTTCCGGAAACGCGGAATATTCTCCGCAAATACGGAATATCAAAAATCGTCGAAAGCATTGAAAATGCAAGAAAAACCTGCAATCTCAGTTGATTGCAGGTTTTATCATTATGGTGGAGCTGAGGGGAATCGAACCCCTATTCTCTATCTTATATCACAAGTGTTTTCAACACTTTTCACATGTCATTAGCATTTTTATTAGCATTTGCAACACAGTGATAGTACGCCGCAATCTTCTCCTCCGGCTCTCCCGCGTCCTTGTCAAACAGGAACGCCTGCGCCATATCTGCGTAAAATTCCGGCTTGTCCACGCCGTGCTTTCTCGCCACCATGCAGTAGTCCGAGCGCATCATATTCACCGCAGCATACCAGATGCAAGCAGGCAGATATACGCCCATTTCCTTCGCCATCGCGCTTGTCTCTGCCATCGTCCACTGTGCGCCTTTCGTTCCGTCGCTGTTTTCCATATGCTCTACCCAGCAAATGGCATCTTCCTTCGTGAACGATTCATGCAGCTCCAGCTTTTCCAGCGCCCGAATGGTCTTCGCATAAAGCCGGACTTCCTCCACATTGCCGGTCGTTGCCGGTCTTTCCATCAGCTCCTGCAATCTCTCATGCAGTTTTTTTATGTACTCCATCATACCGCCTCCTTTATGTATCTGTAAAGCTTGTCAACATCGTTCTGGTCAAACGTCAGATCTCCGATAAACGGAATTGAAACCGGAAGCTTCTGCTCAAATTTCGGTCTCGCCGCATTGTAAAGCCTGTCAATATTGATGTTCCCCGCCTCGTCCATAACACCCATCATCTGCACAACCGGGTTTTCCCGCAGTGCAAGAATCCGTTCTTTTCCGCCGTCCATAATGAGCGCAACGGCAATTCCTGCGCCGATTCCCTTTCCAGTCGGAAGGTGTGGCAGAATTTCTGTATCGATAAAGCGGACCACGCCGCGCATCGCCTGATCAATCGTAATCATAAATTATCCTCCGTAAAGCTCGGGGCGGCTACTGCCGCCCCTTTTGCTTAGTTCTTGCAGCAGCCGCACTTGGGAAGCGGGTTGTAGAGCGTCTGCGCCGTGGTCGCGGTGCCGGTGGTGACGTCTGCGACCTGCTTGGGGTAAAAGGTTGCATTCGCGTAGGTGACGATGGAATTATCGCCGCAACAGCGACGCTCGGCCTCCATCTCGATCTCGCGGTGCAGCTCGGACTTGACCGACGCGATGTCCTGACGCGCCAGCACGAAGCTGTCCTCGGTGCGCTGGTTGTGGACCGCCTGATCGCACAGCGTCTTGCGCACGTCCTTGAGCTGCCCGTCGATGTAGGCGTACACGTCCAGCATCTTCTGGTCGTTGTAGGTGTTCGCCTTCAAGAGCGCGATCTCTGCGTCCTTCGCGGCCAGCTGCTGCCCCCGGTCCAGTTCATACCGTGTGACCGGCGTGTTTTCACTGCATGCCGCACCCGCAGCCATTGCAGCCGCCGGGTTCATGCCCCAGCCGCCGAGCAGATTTCCGAGCAGCCCCAGACCGACACCGGCAGTGCCGATAATGCCCGTTGTCAGCGCAGCATTCGCCTTGCCGTTGCTTGCGTATTCCATAAAAATACCTCCGTTTTCAGTAGTGAACCTTCCGGTTCCTATCACCATTCTGTTGGAAAACCGCATCACAAAAAACCAAGCGAAAGCTCAAAAAAAGCACAGAAAAAGGCAGGCGCTATGCGTCTGCCTTTAATAATATTTCCGTGCATCGTTTGATAATGCCCTTCATACCATTCACGGAAAACCCGTACCGCTCTGCCAACCGTTCCGCCGTTTCCCCGTCGCAGATATTCCTTCGCATGATCTCCCGATACATTGCATTGTGAATCCATTCAGAAATCAGGTGCTCCCACTCACTGCGCGGCTTTAAAGGCAATCCGCGCTGCATTTTACCCCTACTTTCTGTTCAGAACCGCAATGCTCCCCTGATTGGACACTTCCAAATCAAGCGCCGCAGCAATGTCGCGGATTTTAATGTAGTTTGCGCCGTCTTTTAAGATTCTGTCCACTGCAAACTCCTTGCCATCCACGATAATTTTTGATCGCTCTACCACTTCTCGTTCCTCCTCTGCAAATTTCCCATCTGAAAGTACCATCGCCGTATGCCTGAACTCGTTGACAATTACATCGCCCTCTAAAAGATAGTCCGAAGACTTTAAGTACTTTGCATCGTCCAGAATTTCGAATGCGCCTGTTCTGGCCCACATTTCACGCATCTGGAACGTTGCAGGGGCGTTTCCTGCCGTGTAGGCAGGCTCCATGTTGACGCCCGCCGCTTCTGCGCAAACCGCCATAAACGCCGAGCAGTCCGTCTCACAGTCGTCTGTGACAGCTGCAAGATTCCACTTGGCAAGTTTTGCGTAATACCGCAGCGTATTCCTCTGCCACTGGTCATACCCGATGTGCCGATTTCCTACGCCCGCGCGGCACGCCGCCGCCATCTTTTTCGCTGTGGTTCTCCACTTTGGCCGCAGGACCAGTGTCCAGCCGTTGGCATACCAGTCTCGGATATTCAGCTCCCAGCCGGACTGATTGCCGGCGCTGCCGCCGGTAATCTTTCCCCGCTCGTCAATGCTTGCCTGCCCAATGAGCGCGCTCACGGATTGTCCACCTCCGGAAGGCCCGCGACAGAAGTCAGCAGGCTCAGAACACCGGCCAGCGCCGACGCAGAAGCAACTGCAATCCAGTTTACTTCATCCAGAAGCGCCGATGTGCCGATCGTAGCAACTGCTGTCTGTGCAATCGTCTTGAGCGCGCGGATACCCGCCGCCTTCCACCAATTTTTATTCATCATATTGTAGCTCCTTTCTCACGCTTTCAGGCCAAGCCTGTAAAGCATATATCCAATAATTCCTGCAATGAGTGCCGTGACGATGCTCTTAATCACCCCTTCCCACATCGTCCCCGGCTTTCCATTCAATCGCTGCACCGTCTGGTCCATCCGATTGATTTTATCGTTCATCGTCTTGAGCTGCACCGCCATAACCTTTACGGAGGCGGTCAGCTCCTGCAAAGCCTTGTTGTCTGCTTCCAAATCGTTGATTCGGCGCTTGTTATCCCTTTCCAACGACTCCGCCTGCGTCAATCTGTGTTCCATTTCCAAGTCATCCATAGGCGCTCCCTTCTGTTTTACCCGGCCATTCGGACGGGGATTTTTGTCCCGTTCTTCTCTGCGATGATCTCCCCGCGAACCAGCTTCCAAGTCCACCCATCCGGGGCCTGCCATGTCTTCATAACGCCGTTTTGCATCATCTTATACGCAAGCTCCCCTGCCTTTGAGCCGACCGTGTAGCCGTTCCCGGGGATATCCTCAAAGCCGTTTTTGCCGAGAACCGCCCGCACGCGAAGCTGCCGTCCGTCTTTTGTCCGTGCAATGACATCGCCGTTCGCCCCGAGCGTCCAAACCGAGCCGTCCTTTGCCTCATACCGGTTCGTCCGCTTGAGAAGCAGGCTCAGATATGCCCGATATCCGTCGTCCGTCCGGAGGTCGTAAGTCTCTTCCGGGGACTGCGGTTCTGCCGAAGATACTCCGTCCCAGCCGACGGCGTTCTGAATTTTCCGCTTCGTGCTATCTGCATAGTCGTTGGTGTTAATGCTGACTGCAAGCGCGTATTTCTGTTCCGGTGTCATATTCGTTTGGTTCAAATAATTGCAGAACCAAGCCCATTTCGTGCCGAACCCCTGCGCTTTCCGCTCATCGGCATTCGGGGCCTCCTTGAAATACGCCCACGCATCAATGTAGTCGGCCATAGCCGCGCCGGTGTCCATGACATTCCGCGTCCATCCGGTCTGCATCTTCGCCGAAAGCTCACTCTTGGCGGACGCAACGCTGATATTACCCTCTCGCAGCTCCGAGGAAAGATATTGCAGATTCTTCACCGTATCCGCATAGAACCCGGCCCGTACCGCGTCTTTTTGGTCCTGCGTCCAGTTCCTGCGCTCAAGCCAGGAATCAAACTGATCTTCCGCGCTGCGCACAACGTTTCCGTCCATGTCATAGACCGTCTCGATGTTATCCCTGGCCTGTTTTGCCTCTTGGTACATGGCTTCCGTGGCTCCTGCCGCCATGCCGAACCGCTCATAGGCTTTCTGCGCCTGGCTCTTTTCCTCAGTCTTGTTGCTACTCCATCCGCCGGAATACCCGCCGGAACCGGAAGTGCCACTTCCGGTCGTTGTGACCGCTGCACTGCCGGCGTTTCTGCCGTCTGTAGTAGGCGCGACATATGCCGTTCCAAGCTTGTTCGCGATTTTCTTCTTGGTCTTCTCAGACATGGAGCGATCTGTGCTGATTGCAATCGCGTATTTCTGCTCTTTGGTCAGGTCTGTGTTCTTGTTCAGCTCGTTGCAGAACCATTCCCACTTGCTGTCAAAGCCCATCTTGTCGCGTTCTTCCGCTGTCGGCGCGTTCTCAAACGCCACCATGCTGGAAATGTAATCGCGCATCTGAACGCCTGTGCTGCTGACATTGTGCGTCCAGCCATACTGGTATGTGGGGGATAGTTCTTGCTTGGCCTCTCCGGCCGTAATGTTTCCAAGGTCAAGGTCTTCCACAAGCTTGTTGTAGGTATCTACCGTATCCCCGTAGAAGCCCATGCGAAGCGCCTTTTTCTGTTCTTCGGTCAGATTCTTTGACTCCAGCCAATCGTCATACTGCTCTCGTACGCTGCTGGTCACAATGCCGTCAATGTCTTTGACCTCGTGCATTCTCGCGTGCGCGCTGGACGCTTCCAGCATCATCTGCGGCGTAACGCCTGCGGCCTTTCCGAACTTCTGATACGCATCGACTTCACGGGCAGACAGAACCGCAATTGCCGTCCGGTCGTTCAGCTCGTTGTCGTTGTATGCCTGCAAAAGCTCGTCCCGGTTCGTCCCGTCGTTGTTCGCATCTTTGTACTTGGCTTTTACTGCCTCGTCGAGAAAATACTCCGCAAGCGTCTTCTGGTTTTTCCCTTCAAGCTTCTGCTGCTCTTCAGATAGCTCATAGCCAAATTTCACCTTTTCGGCATTCTGGAAGTACTCTGCTGCCTTTTCCCGCGCGGATTCTTTCAGATCGTCGGATACCCCGGCATACGCTAGGCCGTCATAAAGCTTCTGCACGTTCCCGAGCTTGTTTTTCGCTTCGTCGCTGATGTACTTTTCAGTCTCGACGGCTCGCCCGAGAATTGCCTTCAAAACTTCCTCGTCGGATTTTCCTTTCAGGTCGTTGATCCATTTCTCATCGGTCTCATACCCGACGCCGGCTGCTTCTTTTCCAAGCGCATTCGCGTACTCCTGCGAAAGACGCATTGCTTTGGACTTCACATTATCCGGAAGACTCTTGTAGATATCACTGTCCAGCATATTCTTCCGGAGGTTGTAGTCCGTCTGGCCTCTCGTTTCTGTGTAATTTGCGTATTCCTCAGAGGTCAGTTTGACGGTCTCCCCGTCTACAGCAATGCTCTTTGGCGGCTTCGTATAGAAGTTGGAGTATTCCGCGTTCACGTCGTGGAGCCGCGCAATTTCTTCCTCTACCGCATCCGTCTTCTGTTTGGATGGATATACCGGCGTCACCGCCTTGAAGACACCCTCGCCGAAGCCGTTTGCGCCGTTTCCTTCGACCGGAACGCCCCAGTTCCCGTAGGTGACTGCCATATCCTCCCGAAGACCGGGGAGCTTCTTCTGCACGCCCTGCACCGCGGACTGTACAGGTCCCCATGCGCCGTCCGGTTCCAGATAGGTACTTCTCTGGTTCTTGTCCAAACTCGCCGCTGCGCGCCCGATCACCGTCGGAACATATTGTCCCACATAGTTTCCGAGAATCTGCACGCCCATTTTGGTCAGTAGTTCGCCGGTTCCCGCGCTTCCGGAATTCTGAATGGTTGTCAAAATGCTGTCCATGCCGCTGAGCATTGACTGCTCAAAGACCGGGTCTGTAATTTTAGACAGCGCATCGAGAAAATCTCCAAACGAAATTGGCTCGTCTCCGTTTCTCGCGTTCTGCGCCGCTTCCCAGATCTGCGCGCCGGTCAAAAGCCCTGTGCCTGCCAACGTCAGACTGTCAATGGGAATATACGTATTGCCGACTAAGATTGAGAAGTCCTTCGCGCCGAAGGCGTTTTTCTGCTGCTCTTTTTCCTTGTCGTCGCCAACGCCTGTCGCCCGAAGGATTCCCTGCTTTGCCAGCATCGCACCCACGCCCAGAAGCGCCGTGCCTGTCGTTGCTGCGGCGAAATCGTCAATCGCCTTCGCCGCCGTAATATCTGTGTTGCCCCTCTGCATCTGAATGAGGTCCCATGCGCCCTTTAAATACCCGAGCGGCGAATACTCCATCGTCCGAACCATGACGTTTGCCGGGACCTTCTTGAACGGATAGATCGTATTGGAAAGGAACCGTCCGAGTTTGCTTCCCTTCCCGAGAGACGTTGCCCATTTTGACACCGCGTTCAGATCGTTGTATGTGCCTCTCTTCGCTTCGGTCATTGCGTATGTTCTGGCTGCGTCTGTGATCTCCGTCAACCCGTTTGCCTTCATGTACCCTGCCAGCGCGACGGAATACATGGGCTTCGAGAACCACATATCTTCCACTTCCAACGCTTTGCTGTTCAGGTTATTCGCCTTTTCCGCGATGTTCAGCGCCTTGTCAATTCCTCTGGTCAAAGCGTTCTGCGGGTCATTGATCTTCCAGTACCGGCGCTTGTCATTGATGTCACCTGCCGCGTTGGAGTATTTCCCTGTGCCGTCTTCATAGAGGTCAACCGCCGTATCGTAATCTGCCCAGCCTAAATTGAGAAGATTCTGGTCTGATTTGTTCAGCGGATTCAAAAACGCTTTGGTTCTTCCCTCTTTGTCTCCAATGAAGATCGTTTCCATGAGCGCCGCCAGATTGTCCTTGCCGATCTTTGCGACCGCGCCGGAGACGTTACCCATGATGTTCTTCGCGTGCGTCGAAGGGTTCGCCAGCATCGAAAAATACCGCCACTGCTGCGCTGCCTCTCCAAGAGACGTCGGAATCTGGTCTGCAACATTCTGGTAGATATTCTGTAACGCCGCTTCCTGCGCGTCCGCCGTTGTCGCATTTTGGTACGTCTCAAGAAGCGTATCTGGGACATCGATCTCGATCTGCTTGTTTGCAGATCTTCTCTGGTTGATCTGCGCTTCCAAATTGGAAACCATCTTCTGCACCGTGAATATCCTGCCCTCCGGCGTCAACGACTTCATGAGCCGCGCCGCCTGCACCGCCTGACCGGCGTTTGTCTCAACCGCTGTCAACGCAACCAGAATATCAGACGCTGCATTGTAGTTTCCTTCCGCGATAGCGTCCGCATAAAGTGTCGTTCCCTGAGAGACAAATTTTGCGCCCGCTTTTCCGGCGTTCGCGTCCCGGATAAACTCACTGCGGATTTGCTCGATGCTCTTGCCTCTGGCGTATTGCTTTTCAATCTGTTTTGCGCCGTCTTCAATGGCCTTCTTATTGCTGTAGACCTCGTGGCTGAGCTTTCCGTCCTGTACCAGCTGCTCAATTCTCCCGACCATTTCGTCGGTCGTGATCTGTGCCTCCGCCGCCGTTCTGGAAAACTTGCTGACCTTCGTCTCTCCGTCCATAGAAACGGGGATATCTACCACGCGTGAGGGATTCTCTCCGGGAGGAATTGCGCCGTACTGGTTGCTTGCGTGGCTCAACGGGTCAAAGCCTGTAGGCGCTGGACCAGGCGAGTTGATTTTCGCCGCTTCTGCGCTTGCTGAAGATGATCTCCGGTTCCCTCCACGCCATGTTCGTTCCTCTGTTTCGGCGCCAGAACCCACGGTTGGGACAATATCTGACGGAAGCGTAGCCCCTTTAGCAGCATTTTGATCGACTTCCAACTCCATCGGCCAAGTAAGCGCTGAGGTTTCAGACTTTTGACGCATGTCCGCACCCGGAATCTGCTGTTTTGCGCGAATGTAGTCCTCGTTCGGAGGAACAAATGTCCCCGCCTCGCTTTTGGGCGTCATGGAGTCATAACCGTTTGTGAGCATATCGTCGAGCAGAATCTCCACGCGTCGCGCGTCAGCATAATTTTCTGCGCCCTCGTCTTTGATGATGTTTTCGGCGGCTCTCGCAAGATTATCCCATGTAATGCCAAAGCGGTCTTTGAGTTCAGCAATACCTTTTGTTGTACGTCTCTTTGTTCCTGCCCAGTGATAGTATCCGCCGTTATCTCCGTCTTCTGTTGGTGTGGCGAAGCGTTCACCTCTGGTCGAATCTGCGATATCCTCCAGGAGAAGTTCCGCCGCTTCCTTCATGTACTCATGGAGCTCCGGATTGTCGTACTGGAACGAGTGCCCGCCGCGCTGCATTCTGTCGCTGATATCACGGTTATCAATATGGCTTTCTGGGTCTACTTTATAAATGCCCCCGCCTGCATCATACTTATACTGCGTTTTTCCAGTCTCAATATCGTTAAGGAACGCATTTAAGGCAGCCGCGTCTTCCCCCTGCAACGAATTCCCGTAGTTTACCCACTGGTCGAAAGACAGTTTCCCTTTGTTTCTTTCTATCAGTTTATCAAAATCGCCCTTGATTTTTTCAGAAGCTGCATTTATATTAGAAGTGCCGGCTTCCGCTGCATCCGACCTTACAGGCCCGTTTATCGGCGACTCTGTTGTTTGTTCGGGTGTGGCGGAATTTTTATTCTGGTTCATAGCCGCCATGACAATATTGTCCAGATCTGTCGGCTCCCTGACCTGCGTCACATTCTCCGGCGTCTGCACGCCCTGCAACGCATCGAGAATTGCCTGATCGAGCGGACTTGCCGTCGGGTCTACAATGCGCTTGCGGTTTGCAGCGTTCAAAGCCTCCTGCGTGAGCATCTGTCCGCCGCCCAGGATTCCGCCGATTGCTGCGCCCATTGCGCCTTCCTGTAAAGACTGCCGCGGATTGATCACCGCGTCTTCATCGCCGGAGGAAATCCACGGCGCATCCTGATTGTAGACAGCTTTGTTGACAAGGCGCTCAATCATGCCCTGCACGACTTCTTCCTTGCCTTCATCCAGAGATGAAGAAACCCATTTCCGGATTTTCTCCGCGCTGGTAAGCCCTTCTTTTCTCAGTTCGCCCGGCAACTGCTCGACGCCTCCGCCGACCTCGACAATCGCGTTCGCCGTCGAAGAAAGCAGCGTTGCCAGAAGCGCTTCGTCTTCCGTTGCGCCCTTCTCGATTGCCTCGTCATAGCCGTTTCCGAAGCTCTGAATGAAGCTCGTCCAGTACATCGGGTCCTTGGAGAGCTTCTGCACCGCGTCCGCTACCGTCGCCGTCAGCCCCGAAGCCTGCGGCGTAAGCGTCGCCGCTGCCGAGCCGCCCGCCGTTGCCATTGCAAGAATCGCATTCGGAACGGCCGATACCGTTCCCTGTGTCAGCTGGTTTGCGATATCGCCCGCCTTGCCGTATCGGCTCCAACGTTCCGCTGCGCTTTGCTGGAGGCCCGCTGTCGTTTCCTTTGTATAATCGTTGAGGTCAGCAACCGGCTGAAAAAGAGATGCCGTGATAGGAGAATCGCCCCGTATAAATTTCCGGCTCTCTTTGTCCCAGCCGCCGTTGATGATGGATTCCAGCTGCATGAGGGCATTTCTGCCCGCGTTCAGCGTGCTCGTAACAGCCGAGTTAAACCCGCCTGCGCCCGCTTCCACGGACCGCCCCAGCGATTCCAATACGCTGTAGTCGTTCGTAACGGTACGCTTCTGCTTTGTAAGCTTGTTCCGCTCCGCAACTTTCTTCATGTCTGGCCTTCCGGTCTCCTGCGTAGACTGGCCGATCTCCTTGTCAATGGCCCTGATCTGTCGTTCAAGCTCGGCTGCTGTCCGATTCCTGCCCTTTTCCTGATCACGAAGCACAGATTTCTGCGCCGCCGCGCTCTTCTTAATCCGCTGCTGCTCAGCGCTTCTGGCCTCGCTCGGGCTCTTTCCGCTGAAAATCGCGCTGCCGAGCTTTCGGTTGACCGTGTTTCTAAAATCCTGCGCCTGACTCGTATTCTGCCCGACTGCGTACCCGTTCTTTGTCGCCTGCTCGACCAAAGACTGTCTGCGCTGCGCGTCGGAAATATTTTGGTTGACAGAGCTTTGGAACGAAAGCCCGTAGGTTCTGGAGCTTCCAATCGTCGCCCTGTCCATAAGGTCGTTCAGCGCGGCGGACTTTTCTGCCTGACTGAGCGGCCGCTTTTTGGTCGTCTTGGAAGACGAAGAAGAACCGGACGAAGAGCCAGACGTACGCTGCGAGACAGACTCTAGCGTTCCGGACTGTGTCGGAGAAGCGACGCTGCTTGGCGCTTTTGTAACGCCTGTGATCGTCTTCGGCGTGCTGCTCTTTTTCCCTGTACCGGTATTTTTCTTCGCGTTGCCCTTATTCCCCGTGCCGGTATTTTTCTTCGCGCTTGGCTTGATGCTGTCGTACTGCTTCTGCGCCTTCACACTGCGTTCGCCGTTGTCAGTAATCATGCCTGTTCCCCTCTTCCCTTACCAGTACCGTCGATTCTGGTCCTTCTGCCATGAATACTGTCGGTCGAGACTGACATTGTTTTCTTTTGCCTTATTATAAATGTCAAGTTCACGTTCAAGTTCCTTGTCCGAGAGTTCCTTGTTGTAAATCTCTTCGAGCTTTGCAACCACATCGTCAGACAGCCCGTAAAGTTTCCCGTACAAGCCGTACTTTCCGCCGGCAGCCGCGATCTCTGCCGCCTTTCTTGCCTCTTCCGAAGCTAGATTCCGGTCAGCACTCACCTGACTGAGCATCATATTGAGAATATCCAGCGCGCGGTTGCTGTCGTTCTTGGATGCGTCGATGATGCTCTCATCTACTCTCACAGCCTCCTGATACAGCCGCTGCGCCAGCTCCATGTTGTTTTCCGCCTGCGCCTTCTGGATCGCGTTTTGATACTGCTGGCCAAGAAGCGTCCGCTGCCGCTCAATTTCCGCCCGGTTCTGCGCCTCTGCGTTTCCAAGCGCAGTCAGATCGCTTTGCAGTTGGTTGCTCCTTGCAAGCTGCGCCTGACCTCTTGTTCCGGTGTTCAGCCCGGAAGCGTTCGCAATCTCGTTGTAATTGGACTGTGACCGGTCTGCGTTCGCCTGTGTCTGCCTGCGCTGCTCATAATAATTTGAGCCGATTTTGCTCTCTTCGCCCGCAAGATTTGACACGTTCTGGTTATAGTCGTTCTCAAGCTGAGCTTTGTTGGCTGCCAGCTGCTGCTCATACATTCTCCGGATATATTCCGACTGGTCAGCCGCCGCCGGCGTTTTCTGATCGCGCAGCCCCTGTAGCTGCTTTAGATAGTCCTGAATTTGCTGATTGTAGGCGTCTCTTTGGCTCGCTGCGCTGTCAACCATCGTACTAGAACCAGAGCCCACCGTACTCGCGCTGGGGGTTTCATCTGTACTCCCAGCCCCGGCGCCAGAACTCGAATCAGATGCTCCCGGCTCTCTCCACGGCAATCCCCCTGCACCAGACCAGCCCCGGCCACCACCTCCGCCGCCTCCGCTTCCAAAAGGCGGCTGATATGTAATATTAGCTTTTGAGGTTACGCCGTCCTTTGTAACCCAGATATTTCCGCCTTTATCCGCCGTCCACGAAGAACCATCAGAAACGGTCATAGATGTGCCCTGATTCTTTTTCAGCGACTCAGTAATGTCATATCCGGCTTTTGTACCGATGTTATAAACGCCCATTTATTCCTCCACTTCCCACGCGGCGGCGTATTCCTCCACGCTGTAGGATGTATCCGAAAGACACTTCGTAATCTTCCCGTTTTGAACAGCCCACTCGCCGGCCTTATAGATATCGTGTGCGCCCGTTGGGTGTACGAAATTCCGCGCCGTCTCGCGGGACGTTCCATGATACGGCCTGTTGAACGTGAACCACGCCGCGTTGCCGGGGACGATATCGGGGTTGATCGCATTATCATAATTCTGGAAGCATTCCCATGGCTCCCCGCCAACGTTAAAAACGTCTCCCGCGACATGCTTGCCCGGCTTCCATTCGTCGTAGAGCGCCGAGCACATGATGATCTCGTCTGCCGTCTTTGGCTTCTCGCCCTTCATCAGAAGCTTGGTCATATTCGCCGTGGATTCCAGGAGGTCATAGACAACAGGCGTTGCAACAACCGGCTGCGGGGTTGGGATTGCAACGTTTGTGAGAAGCCATGACCCACCAGTGATTTCCTGCCGGAGATAATCGGTCGGGTCGAACGTGCGCAGCTCAAAACCACTTTCGGAAAAAACCATAACCAGCCCTGTCAATGCTTCCAATTCTGGGAGGGATTCTCCGACAAATCGAACCGAACTGGATGTGTTTAGCATTCTTACACGTCCGTATGTTTGATTGTTATGTGTAATGTACATGTGTACCTCCTATCCCGTAATGAGCATCACGTGACGGTTGTAATGGCGCATGTGTAGTACGTGTTATAGCCATATTCCTCCGTAAAGACGATATGGACTGAGTTTTTGATCTCAAAGCTATACTCCGCTGCTACGTTGGTCACGCCGCGCGCGACCTCTACGCCGTCAAATGTTATCGCAGTTTTTGGACCATCTCGCCCTCTCATATAGCCAGCCAAGACCGAGACGGTAGTGCCTGCCTGGACGGTAAGCGTTTGGGCGGTATAATATTTTGCGCCATTTACCGTAATGTAAGCCATGCTCGATTCGAGCGACCCTGACAGTACGATATCGAGTTCAACTATCTTTTTTGCCGGAAGCCCGCGCCTTAAAAACATTCCCATAATGCCCCCCTAAAAGCAGAACGCGAAGGCAACGCAAAAGTTATTGCTCGGGTAGCTGTAGTTGGCGTTGCCGCCGCTGTTGACATTGCAGAAATACGTGGAGTCGCTGCCATACGGCGAGCGCTCCCACCAGTAGTTTGCAGAGCCGTTTTGTTTCTTCACCTTGCTGTTGCCTGCCTTGTAGTAGTCGTACTGCGTGCCTTCGCCCGCCGCCGAGTAGCTGGTCGAGCCGAAGATTTCGACCTCGCTGAGCAAAAACAGCTTGTCCGATACCGTCTCGATCGTCGAGCTTGCACCGCCCACGGACGCCTTCTTGCTCACCTCGCGGATGCCGTTCTGTACCTCCGCCGGCATGTGCGCAAGAATGGCAGGCAGATGTGTCGTGCGCATCTCGCTGTTCTTCCAGCCGCCGCTGTTGGTTGCGGAGCTCTTCATTTTTTTCGTCTCGCCGTAGCAGTCGTGCAGCTGGAAGGTCAGCGGCGCCTTCCCGCCGGATGCGTAGGTGTCGTGGTTCTTGCCGATGATGTCGATCTGATAGCTTGTGCCGTTGATCGTCATTGATTTCTGGTTGCCGACAGCCCATGTCTCCAAAACAATGCCGCGTTGGCAGGCTGCAATGATCTGCGCCCAGGTGTTGTCCGCAAAATTTGCCTCATACGGATATTTAATCCCCGTAATCCATCTCGGTCCTCTTCCGCTCATCCAAAAACCACCACCTTCACCGGAATATTCACCGTCGGCGCTTTGCCGATGCACTGGGCGGTCAGGCTGTTCGCGCCTGTCACGTAGTTGTGGATTAACGCGAAGCCCTCCAAAAGAGCCGCGTCCGCGTCCGGGTCCGTCCCCGAAAGCGCCACGTCCCACTGCGGGTCAACGTAATAAGAAGCTTTCAACCCCGTGATCGTGATCGTCTGCGCTTGGTACCCGTGCGAATCCGCAGCCCAGCCCGAGGCAAGCAGCGTGCCGGTGAACTGCGTCGCCGTCTTTAAATTCTGAAGCGCCGAAAACACGCCGCCGGACGAAACAGGGTTGCCGCTGTTTTTCGCCGGGGCCGCGTCGATGCTCAGGTCCGTAATGTTTGCCATGGCGTGCGTGTGAGCAGTTGGCGCTTTGCCGTTCAGCGCCGCCGTCAGCGCCTGCACCGCCGCATACACGACCTTATTCATAATTGCGTCCTGGCTCGTCTCGGAAAGCTCGCTGTTCACAAAGACCTTCGTTGCGCCCGCCGCGATGCCGTCTAGCTTTTTCTTGTCCGTGCTGCTCATCAGCCCGTTTGCCGTCTGCGTCGCCGGGTCGATGATGACCGGCCGATTTTCAAGTGTTTCAATCTTAACCTGCGCGGCAGAAAGAGCAGTTTGCAGGTTCGTAAGCAGCGTCGTAACGTCAGAAGCCAGTTTCAGATAGTTGACACTTCCGTTCGGGACCGCGCCGATCGCCATGTTCTTGACCTGCTCCTGTACATTCTCAATCGCCGCCTGAACCGTCTCGGCTGGGATATCCGTTGTCTTTGCAAACGCGAGGTTCGCCGCAATCATCGCCGGGAGCAGCGTCTCGTTAATCCATGTCTGAATCGTAAGACCCGCCTCGTCAAACTTTGCCTTGAGTTCTGCCGCAGTCAGTCCGCCGACGTCGTTCGGCTCGTCGTCCAGCTGCTGAATGATGTTTAAGTTTGTCTCAAATGCCGGTAACGCCATCAAGTCACCCCCGTTTTGTTAAGCGCCCGCTGGAGCTGCCCATATCCGCTGCCGCCCTCCACTGGCATTTCCGGTCCCTGCCCCATTACCGGGGAGGTGGACTGCTGCCCCACCATCTGCGCCTGCATGCCCTTCAATTTATCAATCAACTCCTGCTTTTTGGAAACATATCCTTCCGGGATACGCTCCAGGTAGTCAACCAGCTCAATTTTCCCTTGCATCAGAAGGTTGTCGAGCGTCTGCACTGTCGTGATCTCGCTCCAATAAGAAGACGCGCCCACGTCCAGCTTCAGACTCATCGGAATCTCATTGAGAATCGAGAAATCAAACGGCTTGTTAAATTCCTCGTTCTGTAAGCTCATACCAAGCGGCTGATTGTTCATCTCCTGTTTGGAAAGAAACTTTACCTGCACATACCGTGTGCCGTAATACACGCGCATCATGTCAAGATAAATCCTGCCGAGATCTTCAATGGATTCATACATGTTGAGCTTCACAAGCTCCAATGGCGCATTGGAAGCCCTCTGCAACGCGATAATTGCCGACGTGTTATCCGGTCTGGTATCGCCCAAAGCCGCGTCACTTGCGCCCATGAAGTTCTGCGTGTAGTTGACGGCAAGGTCAATAAACTGCCCGATCTGCGGGCTGATCTGCGCCGGGTCAATGATCTTCGCAATAGAGTTCATGTCCCCGCCGTTGACACCGATTGCCGCGCCGACGCGAGAGTCCCATTTTGGGATTCTGGTTTTGTCATAGACAATCTTCGGGTACGCCGTCGTCATGAGAGAGATCATCGCCATCGCGAACGCCTTATTCACAAACTTCTGGTTCGGCAGCAGCTGCGAAATCAGCGCCTGTCCGTGATAGCAGTCCTGAATATAATCCCAGTTCATCCACGTAATGGGATAAAATTTCAGTTCCGTGTCCTTGTCCGCTTCCAGCTCCACATTCTGCGTACACTTGTAGCTGTGAATTGTCCCCGTCTCAAAATCCCGATAGAGATAAATGTACATGGACACCCGGTCGTCGGTCAGCGCGTCCATTTTGTTGTCGTATGCCTCGGAGTCTGCCTTGATGGAATCGATATCGTCCTTTCGGACGCCGTTCTTTTCTGCCAGATTCTTCACATACTCCACCTGCTTGCGCATGGGAATGATGATATAGGGTTGCTCCTGCACATTTCGCTCGTTCGGATTGCCGAAGATAATTCTGGTGTTCTCAATGATCTCCGTGACAATGCCGCCCTTCGCCTCCTGGCCGGTCTCCATGTCCGGATCGAACCACGAATAGGTCGCGCCGTCTCCGTCTACCGCAGCATTTCGCATGAACTCGCGGACCTTCGTCACGATTTTGTTACGTTCAAAAAGCTCTGCGAACTGCTTGTTCAGAACATCCGTCACCTGCTCCAGATCGCCCAGTTCATATCTCGACGTGGAGTTCAGCGGCGTTGCCTGCATCGAAAGGTTGTTCGAGCTGATGGTTGCAATCTGGAACAGCGTCACACGTTTCAGGAAATTGAAGACCGGCGTCGGAAGACCGTTTGACTCCACGCCCTCCCACTGCTTTCCAATGAAGAAGTTCTCATTTTCCTTGACCGTGTCGTATAAATTGATCTGCGTATTGAATGACACGCCCTTGTCATATCGCTTGTAAACCAGTTCCGGTGTCGGTTTTTTCATCTATCTCTCTCCCTCGGTGTCCCATAGGAAAGAATGTTCGCAACGCCTTCGTTGAACAGTTTCATTTCCTCCTCTGCCCGCCGTTCCTCTTCTGTTTTCTCCGGTTCCGTCGCTTCCTGCTTATGGCGTCTTTTCCAGACAACCGCCGCAATCAGCAGCAGCACCGAGCCATGCAGCAGAATGAACATGCTGAGAATGCCCAGCAGCACACACATCATAAGTTCCATAGAATCCTCACTTTACATATCCGGTGAACCGCACCCGCATATCAACGCCCAGAACCGTCACGTCGTTTGCAATCGAAACGGTACCAATCAGAAGTTTATAATAGACAAACTTCTTCACCTTGAGCTTGACCCTTCGCATATGCGGGCTCAGATTTGTGTTGAATGAAAAATGGTTGAAATCAACCGAAGAAAATTTCAGGACCGGAGCCGTTACCGTCTTCTCTGCGTATTCGCTCTTCCTGTCCGACCTTGCCGAGACCGTGCATCTCGCGCCAGCCGCCGGTTTCAAGCTTACCCATATGACAGAGCTGTGCTTTCTCTGGTAATCTGAACCGAAGTCCATATTTCCGCTTTCCCAGATACAGTTGATTTCCTGCCCGAGATCGTTGTGGACCAGCTCGTCAAACAAAACCAGCTTTCCGTCCGATGTCCCGAAGTACACATCGTTGCCGTCTCTGCATCCGCACACGACCTTGAGGTTCGTGTATTTATACCAGACGTCTTCTATATACCGGTGAACCAGTGCCGTTCCTGCCGTATCGTTCAGGAACACGTAATATTCCTGTTTGCTGTCGTCATCAAAAATAAATACCTTTTCCGGGTCTGCGCTCTGCAAGGTGCTGCGCACCTTTTCGGAGACAAGCTTTGCGTTTCTCTCGTCTCGGACCGTGGAAGACGTCATCTTCCAGTCATACAGCGCATTTGCGTACATCGAGCGAGGGAAGTTGTAGACCAGTCGGACCTGACCCGGCGCCTCGTTGCCGATCTCCCGGTTCAGTGGAATCGTATAAAATCCAGCCGTGACCACGCCGTCTGCCAGCGTCGTTGCGGAATACTCCGTGGCATAGACGCTGCCCGGCTTGAAGGTCAGCAGTCTGTCATAGTGCTTGACCATTGCCGTAATCGGCGTGTTTTCATCGCCAACCAGCATTTCATAAAGGTCCGGGAAATACTCTGCCGAAGCAACGCCCGCTTCCGTAATGCCGCAATACAGCGCCTTTGCCGTGCCGTCTCCGTAGAGAAACACTCTGGTATCGTTCGCGCCGTTGAAAAATTCCCAATACCGCATCTTTGTGACCTGCGAGCGAAGCTCGTTTGGCGCGGTATAATAAATTTCAACATTGTTGTTCCCTGTCTGCGGCGCGCTCGAGAACGTTACCGTGCCGCCGGTCGTGTCCTTCGTGACCTGCGCGCTCTGCATAAGTGCGCCGTCCACATAGATCTGGTCGATGCTCAGAAGCTCGCCTTCCGGCAGGACATACTTTGTAGACTCTCCATCCGCTGAAAACCGGACGCGCTTCTTTCCGGTCAGCCGGTTCACATTCTCCAGCGTCGTTCCGCCGCCCTTCGGAGATGCCGCCGTCACTACCAGCGGAATATACCCTTCTACGGTCTGCACGCTTCCCGTGCCGTCCCACGACAGATACTCATGCCCGTTGAGCATATAGACCTTGTTGTTGAATCCAAAAAACGTTGTTGGCGCGTCAGTAATGTTCCCAAGCTTTGTCTTGCCTTCGGAAATCTTCCACACGCCGCCATCCGCCGCGCAAAGTGTAATTTCTTCCCCTGCAACAAAGCCGTGCCACAGCCCACGCACAGCCCCCTGGAAGGTCTCGATTGCCTGCATGCCGGGGCGCACTTTCAAATGGTGTTGCGGCGTAATCTGCCAGTTTTCCATTCTGGACGCCTCGCCGACCTTCAGCTGCGTGTCGCCGTCCTTTGATTCATTGAGTCCAAGAAACTTCTGAATCTGTAAAACCTTCGCGACATCCGAAGTTACGATTTTCGCCATACTTCCTCCAATTTGGGAAAAGGGCAGCTTGCGCTGCCCTTATACTCAGTTCGTGCTCTCTGCCACGCCGGACCAGTACATGCCGGTCTTCGTCGCTGCCGCACGGATGGTCTCGCCAGAAGCAAGCGTCGGCTTGCTGGATGCCGAGTACGTCTTCGCGGTATCGCTGAAACGCGGGTCGCTGCCGTCCGTGGTGTAGAGAATCACAGCGTCGGCTGTCTCCGAAGTGATCGTCGCGGTGTTCGACGCAATGACGATTGCCGGGTCTGCCGCTACAGTACCCGTCTTGCAGGCGACGTAGATGCCGTCTGCCTTCGTGGGCTTCACGAAAGCGTCAAATATGACGCGCATTTCGACCAGATCGCCGGAGATGCCAGGCGGGTCGGTGTGAATCTTGTAATCTTGCAGCTTCATCGGGGAAATCGCCGCGTTCTTGAAGACGATCATGAAGTACACATCCGCCGGAAGATAGCTGGACGGGACCTTCTTGACGGGCATGCCGTCAAACTCGCCCACAACGCCATTGACAAGAGCCTTCGTGCCGATGCCCTCAAGCTTGACATATTCGTCGCAGAGCTTGAGATGCTTGTACATATCGTTTCGGATGTACAGCGTTCTTCCTTCCTGCGGGACAAACTTGTCGTCCAGTGCGCAGGTGGCGTCCATGATCATACCTGCAATCGTGGACTTCGCCGGCGCAGCGCTCAGTGCCGTGTGAAGACCTGCCTTCGTTGCCCAGACCTTGAAGCGGTGCTTGTCGATGAACGGGGTCATGACGAGGTGCAGCTGGCGATTGAGTGTCGTTGCAGCAGTCTTGATGTTGAACTGTTCTTTTGCGTTGCCCTTGTCAATGGTCCATGTGGACGCCTTGTCCTGCTTCATCTGGAACTCGTAGAGATTGTCTGTAAGCTCCTGCGGCGTGCCGTAGCGGTTCGAGCCGGAGCGGGTATAATCGTTCAGCGGCGCGACGTCAGGGTCATAGACCTTGACGGTTCTGACACCGACAAATTCCATATCGAGGTCCTTCGAGAAGGAACTCTGCGTCAGAGAATCCTGATAAAATTTTTCCTGTACCTTGTCGGAATACTTTTCCGCAAGATTGATGGTTTTCGACATTTTTTACCTCCTGTCAATCGTCGCTAAACAGGTATTCAAGGAACGGGTCCTTCGCCGTCTCCTTTCCTTCTGTTTTCGCGGAACCGATACTTTTCTGCTTGTTTTTCTCGTTTTGCTTCATGGCGTTGATGCTCTCCTGAAGCTTTCTGTTGTTCTCTGCGAGCTTCCGGTTTTCATACCGACCGTAGGCGGAGACCAGGGTCTCCCCGTTTCTGACGTCGTCCCAGACTTCCTTTGGAATCTGACCGGGGTCGACGTCCTTGTAGAGCTTCAAGAACCGCTCGATGTCCTGCTGCCGTGCCTGTTCCTGCTCCTGCTGAGACTGTTGATTCCGGTTCCGCTCTTCCTCGAGCCGCTCCGTTCTGGAAAGCCGCTGTTCTGCGTCTTCCCGAAGAACGCGCTCGTGGGCTGCGTCCCGGCTCAATCCCTGCGAAACGTAGGCGTTCTCCCGCACAGACTGCAAAAATGTGTTTCTGTCCGTTCCGGATTTCTGCGCTGCTGCTTCCAGCAGACTGATGATCGCCTCGTTGTCCTGCTTGAACTTCAAAAGCTCGGCATTTTCCTGTTGCAGGTGGTCTCTCTGCTCCAAAATGCGGTCATGGTTCAAGCCCTTTTGTGCAAGCTCCGTGACCTGCTGGCGGTTTACCTGCCGGATTTCCTTGTTGAACTTGAGGTCGAACAGTTCTTCCTGCGCAGCCTCTTCCGGCTTTTCATCAGGTTTCTCCTGTTCTTCCGGTTCTGTGTCCTCCGGCTCCTGCGTGGTTTCAGATTCTTCGGCTACTTCTTCGCTCGTTTCCTCTTCGGTCTGGTTGCCGTCGTCTTCGGAAACAATATCGCTCAGATCAACTCCGAATTCTTCATCCATAAACTCGTTCATTTTCTTCCTCCTGTTTTCGCCTCTGGTAGGGCGTATTCACGGGTCTGGTAGCCCGTTGTCTAAAAACCGTAATACGGGGTAATTTCCTCCCATACGGAGGGTTTCTTCGCCGCGAGCGTCGCAACCAATTCGGAATAACGCTCGTTGAAAAAACTCGCCATCGAGTCGTTTTCCCCCAGAAGAAGGTGCGCCGCCAGCCCGTATGGCATGATTCCCTGCGCAATCACATCGTCCAGCCCGATCTCGTCGGAGAAGTCTTTCAGCTCCGGGCAGATCGCCCTCTTTCCGTCCTCTCCAGTCTGGAATGTATCGGAATATGGAAATAACTCATGCCGCAGAACGTTCAGAATGCTGAGCGTCCTAAGCCGGTATTCCTGCGTGTCTTGCGTCGACGTTGCGCCGCTCGACTCGTTCTGCTCGTCCATCAAATGAATGGCTCTGGAAAATACCCAGTCTGGCGTTGTCATAACATCCTCCTAAAAGTTCAGATAGCTGCTGTCAGCCTCTCCGCCGGTCATGTAATCGCTGTAGCTTTCTTCATGCTCCTCTTCGTCTACGGCGGGAGCCTGCTCCGGCTTTAAGGTCCGAAGTTGCGCGTAATATCGCAGCGCATCTGGCGCGTGGGTAATATCGTGCGGTTCTTTGGCGCAGTCCGACGGGTTCTTGTCGTCGTGCTGGATCGCCATCAGATCGTCGATGATCCCCTTGCAGGTGTTGAAAACCAGAAGCCCCGGCTTTCCGTCTGCCATGGGCTTTAACAGTTCCTTGACTGCCATCCAGCCCGCCACACGGGAATTATTCGCTTTGACAACCGGAAGTCCGCTTTCCGCGAACAGCTGCGCCATTGTCTTGCCGGTGTCCTTTAAGGTCGACCACATATCCGGCGGTGCAATCGTATACTCCACTCTCTCTCCCGGCGGCGTCGACACAATCGCTGCATTCGCCGCCTGCGAAACAATCAGCCTCGATTCGTTATACTCCCGGTACAGATACGCCCTGCCGTTATAATCAACTGCAATCCACAAACACGCAAACATATCCAGACCGTAGTCAAACGCCCGATACTTCGTCCAGCCGGACGGAATTGCAAACGGCTGAATGACATGCGTCTTGATCGTGAACTCCGGGAAGAATCCGCCGGACAGCGCATCCCAGTCGCCAAACCGATGTGCCCTTCTGACATCCTCCGGCAGCAGATTCAATGCGTTTACATAATCCGGAGATCCTTTCAGCAGATCGACGTTATCCTCGACCGTCGCTTTCAGAAACAGATAATCGTCCGGATTCTCTTCCGGCAGAAAATCTCTTGTGACAAAGATTCTCTTCACCCACTGGTGCCCGACGCCGCCGGGGTTACATGTCAGATACACTCGTTTCGGGAAAGGCGTTGCACCACGGCAGCATGCCGCGATACCGCGAAATTCCTGTTCGGTGAACTGCGTCGCCTCTTCGATGAAAATCCAGTCGTATTCCTGACCCTGATACTTGCCCGTAACCGCCGAGCCGTACCCGTCCATGTTGCCGAATTTGATGCTGGACCCATTCACAAACGTCAGAAGATGCTTTTGCACGTTGTATGTAGCAAGACTGTCCGGAATCAATTTCAGAATCGGGTCTATGACGGAGTTTTCCAGATCTTCATATCTCCGTCTGATAACCAGAATCCGAAGACCCGGATACTCAATGCACCCACCCACAGGCTTTCTCTGCGTGCACCACGACTTTCCGCCGCCTCTCGCGCCGCCGTAGCACGTGTATTTCACCCGGCTTTCAAAGAATCGCCTCTGCGGCTCACTGTTCGGGCAGCCAAGATTCAGCGTGATCGCTCCGCCCTTTGCCGTTTGTTTTCTTGCCATAGTACCCTCCGCCCGCGCTCACCTTGACGCCCGGATTGCTCCGGGACGCCAAAGTAAGGAGGATCGAAACATGACTGCCGCCAAGGTCAACGCGGGAGTTTTTGGAAAATTTCAGATCTGGTTTCAATCAATGGGGTACGTGTTTTTCTGCTACCCCATCTGGGAATCAATGGGAAAAGCTCTGAGAGGCGATACATGGGGGAGCTGGATATAACTATACATACTAGAGACCTCGCCCCCTGTTTTTCCGCTACCCCCTCCCATTGCCAGATCGTTCGCGGGAGGGCATACCCGGAAGCGCCTTCCCGCGCGCATGCCCTCAGAAAAAACGCGCGGGGGCTTATTGGCTCCGCAGCAGGGGCTAATAGGCCCCCGCGCACACGCACCCGCAGCGCCCCAGCTCTCCCGGCATTATGCCGAAAGACAGTTGACTGTAATATATTTATGTCTACGCATAAGCGAATAGTTGTGCGAACTGCATAAATTTCGGAGTATCCTTAACTATTTGCGAAATATGAACGCAACAAAATGGATATTTGGTGTCGTTGACTACTTGAAAGCCGTTTTGGACCCGCCGAATTCAATATTGATCGTCAGTTCTCCGGTGCCTTTCCCCTCGTCCTGCTTATCGACCATCTTGCAGCCGTCGAAGTCCTGCTTATTGGCAAAGATGCTCTTAGACGAGTTCGGGCCGGACCAGCCGGGCGCGGTGTTGTACTGCCCACGAATCCAGGTGGCAAACTTTTTTAGCTCGCGCGCCACGTCCATTTTATTCGCCGGCGGATTTTTGATCGCTTTTGACACGCTTTCGGCGTCCATGCCGATCGTTCCGCAGAAATGCCACCAATCGGCCTTCGGGTATTCCCCTGTTTCAACCTTGTGTTTGTAATCGTTGATAGCAGCCACTGTCTGCTTATAGCTCAACGGAAATACTGCTTTCCCGGCCAAATCGTCACCTCCTCAGAACTTTTCGCAGCAAAAGCCAGCCTTTAAAAAATCTTCGATGCGAGGAGATTCAAACGCGAAATTCGGAAGCGAGCTTCCGATTTCGCTTATTGAATCTCCCCAGATGTATATATATCACAGAATTTGAGACCATAAATATTCCGCGGTTTATAAAATCTCAATTTTATTGGATTTTGAGCATAAAAAAGCATTGGAAATGCAGGGAAAACAACGAATTTCAAAAAATTTATAAAATAGTGTACGCAGGGGCTTGACAAGAATTTTCAGTATTTCCCAGCCGCTGCTTTTCATGCTGTTTTCGCTGATTCTCCGGTCTGTCTGGCCCTATTTCTCAGAAAACATTTAATGCAATCAATAATTGCAGATTTAACAAATACATTGCAAATAATGCGCTCTCTGAGGCAAAGAAAAACCCCGCACAAGATGACCTTGTACGGGGTCTGTGTTCTCCAATTCTCAGTCTTCCAGCGTCTTTTGCAGGTTGTCCAAGATCTCAGCAAGCTTTGCTTCCTTCTTCTTCGGGTCTTTCTCTGCGATATAGTCTTTCAGCATCGCGAGCAGGAACCGAACCCAGCTTTGAAACTGCTTATCTGTCATTCCCATCTTCAATTTCCCTCCTTACTGCTTTTAATATGAACGTCTGGACGCTCTGCCCTGCGCGGGCGGCTGCGTCTCTGATCTTCTGCCCCTCTTCCTTCTCCGGGCGAATCATAATATTGTCCCGGCTGGCGTTCCATTTCGCCGAGGCTCTCTTGTGTGCGTCGCTGACTGCCATTGTGTCACCTCGCTTCGCTTTGATTGTACACCCTCTCTGCCTAACCGTCAACGTATAAAATTCGCCAGAAATAACCGTTAACTTTTGTGCAACCTGCCACTTGACGATGTAACCGTTAACGTGTATGATTGAGCCATCAAAACGAAACGAAAACGGCACCGCCGAGGAGGAAACGACATGACATACTTCACCAACATTCACACTCTGGACGAACTCAAGAGAGAATACAGACGCCTTGCATTTGCGAACCACCCCGACCGGGGCGGAGACGTCGAGACAATGAAGGCGATTAACGCCGAGTATGAGACGCTGCACGAAATCTTGAAGAAGCAGCACAACGCGAGCGCCGACGAATACCACCAGACCACCGAGACCCCCGCCGAGTTCATCGAGATCATCAACGTGCTTGTCCGCATGGGCGGCTTGGAGATCGAGCTTTGCGGCTCCTGGCTCTGGATTGGCGGCAATACCCGCGAGAACAAAGACGGTCTGAAAACCGCCGGTTGCCGCTGGAGCAATAATAAGAAGCTCTGGTACTGGCACCACGAAGAGCCCGGCAAGCACTGGCGGCGCGGCAACTCCACCATGTCCGACATCCGCCGGAAATACGGCTCCCAGGTATACACCGCTTCCGGCGAGTCCACCAAATACGAAAAGATCGGGGCGACGGCGTAAGCCGTCCCCCACGAATGAAAGGAGTGCACATCATGGCAAAGAACTTTAAGCTTGCAGACATCGACCGCAACGCGCGCTATTCGGTAGCAACCATCGACAACTGGGACGGACACGCGGAGACGCGCGAAATGACCGGCGCCGATCTGGTCAGCTTTACAAATGCCGCTTCGCATCTGTACGACATCCACGCCGAGAAGGTGGACGCGCAATGAGCTACCACGATCTTTTGCACCAATACGGGCACGAACAGCCGCAGGCCGAAACCCGCGTTTACATCTTCGCCCAGGCACCCCGGAAGCTTACCACGCCCGAGGAAGTCGCCTATAGGGACGGGACCGCAGCGCAGGACATTCAGCGGCTAGAGAAGCTTGTGGACGATCTCAAGGACTACCGCCGCGCCCTTGCTTCCCGGTATGCAGAGCTTGAAACCCTGCCTTATACGTACCTTTTGAAGCTCGAGCGCGTCCCGCATTGGAAAGGTCAAATTGAGTACGTTATCACGCTGACAAAGACACTTTCCGACGGCACGAAAACGCAGGACCTGCGCGAGGTATTCCCCGGCAAAGACCGCCGAAAAGCCTTTGCCAGAGCCGCAGAGTTACGCCGCCAGCGTCCCGGCATTCCCTACGAAGAAGATATCGCCCGCCGTGCGTGGGAATAAAAGAAGCTGCACCGATATGGTGCAGCTTTTGCTTTATGCTCTTCCGACAAGCTCGTCAAGTGTCACGCCGTAGGCGTCCGCAAGATCACATAGCATAATGACATCCGGCAACGGATACCCATCCAGCCCGACAAGCTGCACACGCCCTTCCAGCGCGCCCAAAAGCCGCTCGTCAATGCCTGTCTTTTGCTCGATCTGCCCGTATGTCAGGCCGGACTTTTCGCGCTGTGCGCGAAGACTTTTTTGCATGCTTTTGATTATGGTTCTTGCTCCGTCTCCGCGTTTATACATTCCGTTTTTCCTCCAAAATGTCTTTCAGACACGCACACAGAAAAGCTCCGTTCGTCATAACATGCCAAATAGACGGCAGGCCAGATTCTTCGTCAATGTGCGTCGGGTCTTCCCAGATTGCTAAGACATGCCTTAAAAGCGCTTCGTGCCATCTCTCCGGCGCGATACGCCGCCAGTCCTCGGCTTCTGCGTACTTTGCAAGGCCATATTCACGCGTCGCCATGATCGCCTCTATCGCCTCTACGGGCACGGTCGATGGGCGGGGCTTTTTGTCGTCGTACTTCGCGCCCTTAATCTTTTCCAAGTAACTTCTTCAACTCCTTCTTCATCGCATACAATTCCACTTCTGCGTTGACAGCACGCTTTCTGTAGCTGTCAAACACATCTTCATCGACCTCGACGGTCGAAAACCGCCTGTGGCAGTCCTGGCATTCATACCGCCGTCTTCTGAGCTTTTCTTCTTCCTGCTCCCATGTGTTCCGGGAGTCGATCACGCGGCATTTGTGACCGCAGCCGCAGATCATAGCTGTATCCCCCGTATGTTCTTGTCAAAATACGTTGTTGCTACCGCCATAGCCGCCCACATGTCGGCGGCGAACCCGTAAAAGAAACCGGGGTTCTTCTTTGTTCCCTTGCCGTAGTTCGGCTGACCGGGCGCGTAGCGGTCGACGAGGGCTTGACGGATGTTCGCATCCTTTGCCGACGCTCTGCCGCATAAGTAAAGCTTCTCTTCCCGGCGGAAGATCTTCTGTATCTGGTATCCCTGCCGGTAAAGCTCGGCATATTCCCAAAATCGCCCAATCCAAAAGCAGGTGTCGAACACCTCTTGACCGACTGGCATTCCCATTCCCGCCACCATCTCAATCGCTAAATGTTCATATGGCCAGCAGAGCACTTTATATATCTCCTCGTTCGGAATCTTCCCAACGTCCAGCACCTTCCGGATTTCCTTCCCGTCGTGCTCTACGATAACATAGCCGGATTTCTCGTTGCCGGGGTCAATCGCAAGGATCACGCCCATCGAATACCTCCCCTCTCACAGCCCAGAATATCGTATTGTACGCATCATACCGTTTCTGGATATCCGTGCTTGCGATATCCGCGCAGCTCATCTGCCATGTTTTAAAAAGGTCACACGATTCCAATTCCGGGCAGCCGCAGCGATATACACAGTTCGGCACAAGCACATCGGAGATCTCCGGCTGCTTGATATGCAATGTTGCTTTGAGGTCCGAAGCGTACGCCCGTGTCTCGCGGTCTGCCTGGAAGCACAACCGTTTGCGCATGGTGTCGATCAGAGCTTGCACATTTGCCTCACCCACGAAGATCACCGGCGCGTCCTGCGGCAGCTTGTCCCTCGGCGTTCCGGTTCGGTCGGTTCTCTGCGTAGAGATAAAGCACTCCCATTTGTGCCTTGACCAGTGCGTCGCAATCCAGCTCTTAATGCCTTGCCAAACCCACGATACCGAGATGCGCCGAATCGGCGAGTGTTCAGCAATTAAAATCCGGCGTTTAAAATCCTCGCTCGGCTCATGCCCAAGAGGCCCTTTGCCGGAGGTGGCGCGGCAGGTGTCCACGACCTCCTGCCAGTCGCCCTTGATGTTTGTAATATGTGTGTTCATTCTTCCCTCTGTTCTCCGTAGCTGCAAAAATCGTATGGATATGCCGATGGCAAAATCCCATGGTGGCGCGGATGTCCACAGTTGCCCGCTTCCGTCCGATGCTTGCAGTCCTCGCAATGCACAATTTGTATGGCCTCCCCCGGAAACGACGACATTGCCCTTTCGAAGTCCTCTGCGAAAATTATTCGGCAAAGTCCGCGGCCATCGCTCAAATCATGGAGTGGGATTTTCTTCAACCATTCCCTCAGACCATCGGCGGAAATCATTTTTTCACTTTCCACGTTCTACGCCTCCATCCATCTTCGCCCCGCAGTGCGGGCAATACTTCGATCTCAGTTTTTTGTACGCAAATTCCTCACGGTGGACTCTTCTGCCGCAAGCCGAGCAATACACCCCAGCATTTGCGCAATCGTCAAGCAAATACCACTGCCCATGCACCACCTCCGCAACGTCGGCGGCGGGCTGGCGGATCAGGAGCGTTTTCACACGCTGAGGTGTCCAGTTCGGATTTTCCGCGTTGCAGGCTTCAAAATCTTTCAGCGCCTCCGCGCGCTTGATGTAATCAGTCATCATTTACCCTCCTGTTCCATGCCTCAACGGCTTGTTCTTCCGTGTCGTAAATATACACACCACCCAAAATCCCGCCATCGCACCCATAGCTTGCAATCGGGCATTCCGGGTTGTCCTCGTGAGCATGGTGAAGCATAAAGCCAAGTCCACTATATGGATGTTCTCTATATGCCTCATCATGTAGATTCCCTTCGTCATCGCACAGAACAAGACTAACTTCACCGCCGCAGAATGGACATGTCTTCAGTTTAGTCATTCTTCTTGTCCTCCTTGGTCGGTTTTAGCCACTCTTTAATTTGCATCGCGCAGGAGCAGCAAAGCTCAATATCAGGTGATTCCCCACGGAACGTTCTTCGTACGTTT
>USIH01000003.1 GCA_900554705.1 uncultured Eubacteriales bacterium | reverse complement strand
GTCTCCCAGCGTGTCGAAAAGGTTTTTCGACACGCTGAGAGCCGCCTCCACCGGAGGCGGCTCTGTTTTATCTACCAAAGTCTGGTCATCGCAAAAACGATCAGGAAATAGACGGCAGTGATGCAAAGCGCGACCAAAAGCGCAGCGCCTAAAATGCCACGGTAGAGCGCGCGGCGTTCCTTGCCCGACAGTTCAGAAAGCGTGTTATCCCTCTTCTTCCTGCCGGGGCGGCTCTGCCAAGGCTTTTCCAGCATGCTCATGTCCGCTATGGTGCGGCCATCGTCGTCATCGTATTCCCTTTTTTGCTTCATTCGATCATTCCTCGGTCTTCGGAAGTGCAGCCTCCATCTCGGCGGTGCGCTCCGGCGAATTGTAGAGATGGCAGGCGCAGTAGTGCTCCGGCTCGACTTCCGTGAAGTCGGGGACGAAGTGCTTGCAGATCTCCATGCACTTGCTGCATCTGGTATGGAACTTGCAGCCGGCGGGCGGGTTTGCGGGGGACGGGATGCTGCCCTGTAAGACGATGCGGTTCATCTTATAATCCGGATCCGGAATGGGGATCGCGGAGAACAGCGCGTCGGTGTAGGGATGCAGCGGCTTTTCAAAGACGCGTTCCGTCTTCGCAAACTCGACCATGTTGCCCAAGTACATGACGCCGACCGTATCGGAGATATGCTCGACGACGGAGAGGTCATGCGAAATGAACAGGTAGGTCAGACCGAACTGCTTTTGCAGGTCGCGCAGCAGGTTGATGATCTGCGCCTGAATGGAAACGTCCAGCGCGGAGACCGGCTCGTCGCAGAGGATGAAGTCCGGATTGAGCGCAAGGGCGCGCGCGATGCAGATACGCTGACGCTGGCCGCCGGAGAACTCGTGCGGATAGCGATCCTTATGGTAGGACGCAAGGCCGCAGGCCTCCATGACGCGGGTGACATAGTCGTCGTACTCTTCGGCAGGAACGATGCCATGCTCGCGCACCGCCTCTCCGATGATCTCGCCGACCGGCAGTCTGGGAGAAAGGCTCGAGTAGGGGTCCTGGAAGATGATCTGAACGGACGGGCGGATCTTGCGCAGCTCGCGCTTCGGCAGGGAGAAAATGTCCACACCATTGAAGTAGACCTCGCCTTCCGTCTTCTCCTGAAGGCGGAGAATGGTACGGCCGATGGTCGACTTTCCGCAGCCGGACTCGCCGACCAGACCCATCGTCGTGCCGCGCTTGATCTTAAAGGACACGCCGTCGACGGCCTTCACGTTGCCGATGGTAACGCGGAAGAAGCTGGACTTAATGGGGAAGTATTTCTTCAGGTTCTTTACGACAAGCAGGTTTTCCGGATCGTTTTCCGCACCCTCAAAGTTATTGGCAGAGTAATCGTCGTGTGTCAGGATTTTTTCTTCTTCCATATCACAGTTCCTCCACTTTCACAGGGTTCGGATATCCGATCACTTCACCCTCCTGCATGAAACGGTAGCAGGAGACAAAGTGCGTGTCGCTGATGCGGATCTCGGGGGGATACCGACCGTCGCACTGATCGCACTGCATTTCGCAGCGGTCACGGAAGTAGCAATAGTTCGGCATATTGATGGGGTTCGGGACGCTGCCCGGGATGTTGTAAAGCTCGTCGACCTTCTTGCCGACAACGGGCTTCGAGCGCATCAGTCCAATGGTATAGGGATGGGCGGGATGATGGAAAATATCCTCGGCGGTTCCCTTCTCGACCACGCGGCCGGCATACATGACCACAACGTAGTCGGCCATGCCGGCGATGACGCCGAGGTCGTGCGTGATGAGCATGATGGAGCTCTTGATCTTATCCTTCAGGTTCTGGAGCAGGTCGAGAATCTGCGCCTGAATGGTAACGTCAAGCGCGGTCGTCGGCTCGTCGGCGATGATCAGGCCGGGATTGCAGGCAAGCGCAATGGCGATCATGACACGCTGACGCATACCGCCGGACAGTTCGTGCGGGTACATCCGATAAACGCCCTCTTTGTTGGCGATACCAACCAGATCGAGCATATCCAACGTGTGCGCACGCACCTGCGCGTCGGTCATCTCGGGGTTATGGAGCTGGATGACCTCGTCAACCTGCTTGCCGATACGGAAAACAGGGTTGAGGCTCGTCATCGGCTCCTGGAAGATCATGGAAATGCGATTGCCGCGCAGCTCCTGCATGATCTTCGTGGGGGTATTGACAATATTGTATGCCTTGCCGTCGCCGATATTCAGGCGGATCTCGCCGCCGACGGTCTGACCCGTCGGGCGCTGCAAGAGCTGCATCAGGCTCAGGCTGGTCACGGACTTGCCGCAGCCGGACTCGCCGACGACGCCGACCGTGGAGCACTTGGGAATGTCAAAGCTGATGCCGTCCACGGCGCGAACCGTGCCGATGTCCGTGAAGAAGTAGGTGCAGACGTTGTCAAATTCGACAACGTTGTTCGGGTCGCGCATCATTGTGGTGTAGAGGGACGGATCCTTCTTCGCGTTGTTGCGCTGCTTCTCCAGTCTCTGGGTCAGCTTGCGGTTGAATTTTGAGATCTTGCGCGAGTCTTTCGCGGAAATATAGGAATTATCACGCTTTTTCTTCAGCATTCTTCGTTCCTCCTTACCGCTTCATTTTCGGGTCAAACGCATCGCGCAGACCGTCGCCGACGAAGTTAAACGCAATGACCGTGATGCAGATCAGGAAGCCGACGGGCACCCAGATATAGGCGTAACGGCCAAGGTTTTCGTTCAGCGTGGTAACGAACTGGATCATGTTGCCCCATGTCGCCATCGGGAACTTAACGCCCAGACCAAGGAAGGAGAGCGAGGACTCCGTCAGGATAACGCCGCCGAGAGAGCTTGTCGCGGAGACAATGAGCTGCGGCATGACGTTCGGCACAAGGTGGCGGAAAATACGGTGGCGCACGCGGACACCGGTCGCTTCGGCCGCAATCATGAACTCCTGCTCACGCAGGGAGAGGATCTGGCCACGAACCATACGCGCGGTACCTGCCCAGCCAAGGATGCCGAGCACCGCCATCATGACGAACACGCGGTTGACCGGCTCCATGCGGACGCCGTCCATAAAGCCGCCGAGGATGAACAGGATCGGGTAAGTCGGGATGCAGTAGAAGATCTCGACCAAGCGCATGATGAGCGTATCGACCCAGCCGCCGAAGTAGCCTGCGAGGCCGCCCATGATGATGCCGATGAACATCGACAGGAAGACGACAACGAAGCCGACCAACAGGGAGATACGGCCGCCGTACATCATACGGGCAAGGACGTCCATGCCGTTGCCGTCGGTACCGAAGGGATGCTCGGAGCTCATCGGCGCAAAGTTGTAGTTCACATAGAACGGAACGTTGCGCGTGATGGTGAAAGTTCCGCTCGCGTCGGAGGTGACGGTCAGGGTCTCCAGCTCATAGACAGGGTCCCCGTTCTCGTCGAGCTTATCCACGAGAGCCTCCTCTCCCTTCTCATTGAGCACGACCTCCAGCGCCTTGACCTTGAAGTCAAGCGTGGCCTTTTCCTGATAATTCGCCTTCATCTCGTTTGCAAGGTCGCCGAGAGCTTCCTTGAACTCAATGCTCAGCGTATCCTGCGCAGTGCCGTCAACGACGACAAGATCGGTGAAGTAGGCAATCTCGTTGCCGTCGGCATCAAGGATCATCTCGGCCTCCGGATCAACGTGGTAAGTCGCGCCGTCGACGGTGAACTCCTCGCTGTCGTCATAGTGCAGGAGCGCCTCAGCGCGCAGGGCGGTGCTCAGCTTTGTGCCGGGGGTAACGGTCGCAAAGGTGTAGAGCGTGTTGATCGCAACAGGGGTTGCGCCCGTCGCAACGGAAAGGTCGTACATTCCGTCCGAGGTCTTGTGAAGAAGATAGTTCTCGCCGTTATGGATGAAGGTCGTCTTCTTCTCTGCGATCGCGGTATTCGCCGCTTCGAGCATCTTCTCGTCCGCGCCGGCCACGTCGATGAACACACCGCCGTCGGCCTTCAGGGAGAAGGAGAGCTTGTTGAGCTTTTCAACGACATACTTCGCGCCGTCGTAGGTAAACTCCGCCGTCTTATCCGAGCCCTTGATCGAGTTAAACGCGGAAAGCGCCTCCTCGACCAGCGCGGCATTGATCGGGTTTCCGTCCACGTCGAGCAGCTCGTCGCCGCGCTTGGCGGCAAGGGTGTCGATCTTCTCGCTGATCGTCATCGCGGTAGCATATGCGCCGACCGGCTGAGCATCCAGGAGATCCAGACGGTAGATCGCGTCGTTCAGACGGACGAGCTGATAGAACGTGCCGTCCGTGCCGTCGACGATCGCGGCGTCCAGATCATTTTCCTTCATGTAGTTGATATTACTATTGGTCATCTGAGCGACCTTCTGCGGATAAGAGGGCGCGCCCTCCAAATTCAGAGGCTGCTCAAACTGCGTCTTAAACTTTGCAGTAGCATAGGTGCGAGGCATCGACTCATAGTGCCGGAAAACCTCGGACTGGCCGTAGGGGTAGAAAAGCGGGCCAAGGAAGGCAAAGACAAAGACGGCGATGAGGATACAGGTGCCAATGACCGCAAGGCGGTTTCTGACAAAGCGCTTGAACACCAGGCGGCCGGGGGAAAGGATCTTGACGCGCCGCGCGTCGTCAAGCGCCATCTTATCGGGGGCGGCTGCCTGCTTTTCGGCAGCGCGGCGCTTCAACGCCTCATTTAAGCTGTTTCGTTCCATACAGACACCTCCTTAATTGACGCGAACGCGCGGGTCGACGACCGCGTACAGGATGTCCGCCATCAGCGTACCCAACAGCGTCAAAATCGCGGAAAATGCCAGATAGAACATGGTAAAGGGAATGTCACCGGCAGTCATAGCCTGATAGCCGGCATTGCCGATACCCTGGATCTGGAAGAGCTGCTCGGTGATCATCGCGCCGGAGAAGAGACCCGGAAGCATACCGCCGAGAATGGTGACGATGGGGATGAGTGTATTTCTAAAGGCATGGTAATTGATGACGCGGCGCTCGGGAAGTCCCTTGGCGCGCGCAGTGCGGATGTAATCCGCGTTGAGCACTTCAAGGGTGTTGGTACGCGTGTAACGCATCAGATCGCCCATACCAACGGTAATCAAGGTAATACAGGGCAGAACAAAGTGTTTTGCGACGTCAAAGAACTGCTGCAGCTCGGTCATCTTGTGATAATTCTTGCTCTGCATACCAAACATGGGCAAGATCGGGATCAGAATGCCGAAGAGCAGTTTCAGACAGGTTGCGACAAAGAAGGACGGCATGGAAATGCCGATGAGCGCAAACACAGTAACGCCATAATCAATAGCGGAATACTGCTTGCGCGCGGCAAGAATGCCGAGCGGAATTGCAATCAAAATCTCGATGAAGTACACCACGACATTAAGCCAGAAGGTATACCAAATTCTTGACTTAAATACGGACACACAGGAAATTGTCCATTGCCAGCTATCGCCGAAATCACCGCGCAGGGTGCTGCCGAGCCAATGAAAATAGCCGCCAACCAAGCCGCGGTTCATGCCGGTGCGCTCGTTCATTTCCTCCAAAAGCTGTTCATAGGATTTCGTCTGACCGGCTTTTTGCGACATTTCGCGCGCACGCTTTTCCGGATAGCTCGCCGGCAGGGAATACATCAGACCGTAGACCAAGAACATGACGAAGAAAAGGATCATTAAGCTCAGCAGCAATCGCTTTAGGATAAATTTGAACATACTTATCTCTCCGAACTTATCTTAATATAATGACCCGCAATCCCCATTGCCCCCGTAGGGGCAATGGGGATCGTTCAGGTGAATAGAACTATTGCTTAGCGAAAGCTGCCGGAGATTAGTTCATCTCAAGCGTTTCGACCTCGCTCATCCAGCCCCAGAACGGAGTAATGTCCGGAGTGATGGTGGAGACGTTGACGCGCTCAGCGGAGAAGATGATCGCGTTCTTTCTCTGATAGGTGGGAAGCTCAACGCCCCAGTCCATGACTTCCTTCAGAGCGTCGGTGTAGACGGCCTTACGGTAAGCCTGATCCGCGGAGCTGCGGCCTTCCATGATGAGGTTGTCAAGCACATCGGAAGTGATGTTGTACTTGTTCGAACCGGTACCGCCAACGGCGCCGATGATGTTGCTGGAGTGGTAGACCTGATACATATCGGGATCGACCGTGGAGCCCCAAGCAGCAGCCCACAGCTCGTGGAGGTTCGCATCCTGCTTATCCCACAGTTCGTTGGAGTCGGCCGGATCGTTGATGATGAGGTTCATGCCGATGGTTTCCAGAGCGTTGTGCGCATCGGTGACCATGGAGAACGCGGGGTGGTTGCCGGTGCCGTCGCCGGGGATGATCAGCTCATACTCGAGCTTCGCGCCTTCGGGAGCAGCGGTCAGCTTGCCGTCCTTGACGGTGTAGCCGGCGGCCTCGAAGAAGCCGAGCGCAGCCTTCAGAGCAGCCTCATAGCGCTCCGGCTCGGTCATGTCGGCGGTGTAGATGTCGTTGCCGTCAACGTCGACGGAGTAAGCTCTCTTGTAGCCCTCGTCGGTGGGACGCGGAGCTGCCCAGGAGGTGTTGGAGATCGGGTACTCGATGACGGAAGCCAGCTCGCCATAGAAGGAGGCGACGGAGGTGTCACGATAGACAGCCAGAACGGTCATCAGCGCCTTGCGCAGGTTCTTGGATTCCTCGGAGCCGGAGTCGCTGCCGACCTTAACGTTCAGCGCGTTGATGCCGACGTAGCCATAGCCGAGGTTGTCAACGAGGGAGGTGTGGATGACGTCGCCGTCAACCAGCTCGCCGTTTTTGTTCTTTTCACGAACGACATCTGCAACAGCGACGCTCATCGCGATCTCGCCGCAGTCAACATTGCCGCTCTCAACGCCGCTGATACGGTCGGCGTTCTGGATTTCCTGGAAGAGGACGGTCTTGATCTTCGGGGTGCCCTTGAAGTAGTTCTCGTTGGCCTCGAAGGTAACGGTGCCGTTCTTGAAGGAGACGAACTTGTACGGGCCGCCGCCCATGGGGTTGCTCATGTACTTCTCTTCACGGAGCTTGCTCAGGTCGCCCTTGGTGAAGCCGAACTTGTTGTTCGCATAGTCGTACTCGGCGGGATCGCCATAGTAGCTCATCGGGACGACGGTAACGCCGACGTGATAGATCGCCGGAGCATCGACCTTCGTGGTGTGGACACGCACGGAGTGGTCGGACATACGGATGATGCCGGAGATGTTCGGAGCGCTTTCGCCGGTCTGAACGCCCTTGGCGTACTCGGCGACGCGGTCGCCCAGCTCAGCGTTGAGCAGGTCGCCGATGGAGTCGGTAGCGACTTCCTTGTTGATGCCGTCGTCGGAGATGTCGTAGCCGTACTTCTCAACGATCTTTGCCCACATCTCTTCGGCGTCGTTGGCCTCAAAGCCCCAGAGAGCAACAGCGGACGGGAAGTCCACAGCGCCGTACTCTTCGCCGTAAGCGGCGAGGACGTAGTCGGCAATGCTCTGCGCGAACTTAACGCCGGCGGCGTTGAACGCCCTCCAGAAGTACTCGGTCGCCTCTGCGCCCGCTGCATCAGCAACGGCGTCGGGGCCGGCGGCAAGGATGACGTTGGCCAGGGAGTCCATGCCGGAGCGGTACTCTTCCATGCCCTCGATCGGAATGGCGTAGAAGGTGCTGGCGCCGTCATAGGTGGGGTCAGCATAGACGTACATGGAGTAGATAACGTCGTCGATGGTGACGGGGGTGCCGTCCTGCCACTTGACGTTGGTGGCCAGGTTGAAGTCGTAGTCAACCGTGCCGTCTTCGTTCTCGATGACCTTCAGGTCGGCGATGCCGTTGTAGGTGTAGTCCTTACCGTTGTAAGAACGGGTCTCGCCGTCGATCGCGTCATAGATGGGGTTGCCCTCGCGGTCGGTCGTCAGCAGGCCGAGGCCGGTCATGGACACGACGTCCTGATCGTAGCCGCTGCTTGCGAAGAACGGGGAGAACTTAGAGGAGAACGGGTCGTAAGCGACCAGCAGAGTGTCGCCACCGGTGTAAGATGCGGCAGCGTCGCTTCCAGCGGGAACCTGCTTCTCGGGATAGTCCGGATAGTTGTTCTCCGGCTCAGGTTCGGTGGAAACGGGGGTGGACGAAGCAGACTCAGAAATTGCGGGGGTCTCGGTCTTCGGAGTCGTGCTTTCGGGGGCCTTATCCTTCTTCTTGCAGCCTGCAAAGAGGGTAACTACCATGCAGAGAACAAGGAGAACGGCAAGGATCCGTGCGGAATTCTTTTTCATTTCCTTTATACCTCCATATAAATTTATTCCTCCGTGAATCACGGTAAGAATTACGATGATGTGCCTTCCTCCGATTTGGAAGGCGGGTCGAGCGCCACCATTTCAAACGCGCGGCGCGTAGAAAATGCCCAGATCCCGTCGGCCAGACGGACGATGCTCAGCGCACAGGCAAGCGCGTCCAGACCGCGGGGGGCCTCCAGAAAATAGTACACCGTCGAGGCGACCGCACCGGCGGCGCCGAAAAGGAGCAGCAGCAGCGCGCCGAACCGCGCGCGACCCGCGAGCAGGTCGCTCTGCTTGCGCGTCAGCGGCGGGCGATAGGTTCGCAGGCGGACAAGCGCAAGGATCAGCAGATAGCACGGCACGAGCAGGAGCGCGAGCGGAAGGAAGAGGTAGAACTTACGCGCATAGTCTCCGTTCGAGAAGAGCGGGACGCTCATCGTCGCAACGGCAAGCAGCGTCTGCACCAGCAAAACGGCGGCGCTCTTCTTTCGCTGCGCGGGCGCGGCACGGAAATCGTAGTACGCGCCGCAGTAGATCGTCTCGTCCGTCAGTCGCCCGCGGGCGTTCATCGACGGCTCTAAGCGGTAGTCCTTTGTATACTTCTTCGAAAACACTGGTTCACCTCACGCATTTGTGCGGCAGTGGGATCTCTTGGGTTTAAGACACTATACCACATTTCCCGCTCATAATCAACACAAAAAATGAATTTTTAGTAGTTCTCAGAAAAAGTCGTGCTTTTGCCAAAACCGCCTGTTTCAATTTTCCGCAAACTTCGTCACTGTGTACAAAATGAAGTCGTATTTTTGGTGAAAATGCCCGTTTTTTGCTTTATTTGACGGGTCACGCTGCAAACGGAGCCACAAAGCGCGTTGCGCTTTTCTTTTGCGCGAAAAAGATTTTGCATGATTTATGCACTGTATACCGAATATTCATGCTGCACGGACAGAAGGACTTTAGCTGTGCGCGTGCGGTGGACTTTTGTGTATTGCCGTCGATAAAAGCGGTTTATGACTCGTTTGCAAGCAGCCAGTCGCGGATGCCCGCGCTGATCTCGCGGATGACGCCAGACTCGTAGGGAACGCGCAGACCGGCGCTGCGGCAGAGATCCGCGAAAGTCTTGGTTCCGGCCGCATCGACAAAGGACAGGTAGCGCTTCCACGCCTCGCCGCGATCCTTCAGGGAGAGCATCCAGAGCTGGAAGGCGACCGTCTGTGCCATGCAGTAGTCTATGTAGTACAGGGGGTAGAGATAGACATGGAGCTTCCACTGCCAGTGGGCATAGCGGCCGTAGAACGGCAGCGCGTCCATGTCCAGCCACGGACGGTACTTGTGCTCCAGCTCGCGCCAGACCTCGTTGCGCTCGTCGGGCGTGAGATCCTCGTTTTCGTACATCCGATGCTGGAACTCGTCGATCATGCAGCCGTAGGGGATGAAGTCGAGGCTGCCCTCGCAGTGCGCCAGCTCGTACTTCCGCGTGTTTTTGCCGAAAAAGTCCTTGTGGAAGTCCTGCGTGAGGAACTCCATGCTCATGGAATGGCATTCGCACGCCTCGATCGTCGGCTGCTGGAGCGAAGGATGGATATTCGAGTGCATGGAGCGGTAGAAGGCAAACGCGTGACCCGCCTCGTGAGTCAGGACATCCACATCGCCGGCCGTCCCGTTGAAGTTTGAGAAGATGAAGGGCAGGCGGTAATTCGGGAAGCTCGTGCAGTAGCCGCCGGGCGCTTTGCCGTCGCGCGAGAGGACGTCGAACATCTCGGCATCGAACATCTCCTCAATGAAGGTCTTCGTCTCCGGACTGAGCTGCTGATACATTGCCTTACCGGCGGCCAGGATCTCCTCGGGCGTGCCCTCCGGCATGGGGTTGCCGTCCGGGAAACGGTAGTCGTTGTCATAAACGCACAGGCGATCCACGCCAATGCGCTTTCTCTGCGCCTCCTTGACCTGTGCAACGATCGGCACAAGGTCGCGGGCGATCTGCTCGCGGAAGTCGCGCAGCTCCTGCGCGCCGTAGCAGTTTCTGCCCAGACGGTCGTAGCCCAGCCGGATATAGTTCTCGTAGCCAAGCATCCTGCCCTGCGCGTTGCGGTTCTTTACCAGCTTGTCGAAGATCTCGTCAAGCTCCTCGCGATGCTCGTCGAACACCTTGCCCTCCGCCTCAAAAGCGGCGCGGCGCACGGCGCGGTCGTCGCTCTGCTTGTATTTTCCCAGCATGGGCAGGGGCATGGTCTTGCCGTCAAAATCGACGGTCATCGAGGCATAGAGCTTCTGATAGCGCGCCTCGAGCTTTCCGGCCTCCTGCATCAGCGGGATCAGCTCGGGCTTGAAGCTGCGGCGGGAAATCTCCATGTTTTGGAACAGGAGCTTGCCGTAGTGCGCCTCGAGCGCGGCGCGGAAGGGCGAATCCAGCAGCGCCGCCTCCAGCGCGTTGGTCACGGCGCTCAGCTCCGGCCCGATCTCGTCAAAGTATTCCCGCTCGGCATCATAAAAGGGGTCTGCGGTATTGATGGTATTGCGGACATACGCGATGGAGCTGAGGGTCACATAGTCCGTCTCAAGCGCCGTCGCCCTGTCAAAGGCGGCGATCTGCTCCTCCGCCGTCGCGGCGCTCGCAATCGTTTCGGTGAGCGCGGTAAGCTCCTTTTTCAGGTGCTCCACATCGGGGCGCTTGTAGGGAATCTCGGAAAATTTCATGGATACCTCCTATTTCTATCCTTTATTCTATGCCGGTTCCGCCGATTTTGTGAGCGCAAAGCCATTCGGTTCGAGTGACCAGCGCACGCCGTCAAAATCGGCACCGGAGGCAAAGCACAGCTCGTCGGCGGTGGGAAGCTGCCAGCGCTGCGCCGTTTGGTTTACATAAATCTCCACGTGTTCCCGCGCAGTAGAACGTGTGAAGGCAAGGCGTCCGCCTCCTGCCTCGGTCACGCGCACATCGCCGCATTTCAGCGCTTCCATGCCGTTTCTCAACGCGGTGAGCGCGTGATACCACGAAAGCAGGTCCTTGTCTTCCCTGCCCCAAGGATAGGTGCGGCGGCAGAAGGGATCCTCGAAGCCCTCCATGCCCGCCTCGTCGCCGTAATAGATGCAGGGTGCGCCGGGTAAGGTGAACTGAAGGAAGGACGCAAGGCGCAGCCGCCCGACCGCCTCCGCGCGCTGCGCCGCGGTGAGAAAGCGCTCTGCCTTTTCCGCCTTGCTGCCGGAAAAGCCGCCGTCGCCGAGAACGGTGAGGATACGCGCCGTGTCGTGGCTGCCGAGGAGGTTCATCACGCAGTGGAGCACCTGCGGCGGGTAATTCTCCGCAAGGGTCATAATGCACTCGCCCAGCGCGGATCCGTCGTCGTTTCCGAGAGCAAAATCAATGATCGCCTTGCGCCACGGGTAGTTCATCGCGCTGTCAAGCTCGCCGTTGACAAAATAGCGCCGCGACACGCCGTAGGCGCGCTTGTTTGACGCGTCCTCCCAGACCTCGCCGATAAGCAGCGCGTCCGGCTTGAGCGCGCGCAGGCGGCGCTTGAGCCGCGCAACAAATTCGTCCGGCAGCTCGTCGACCACGTCGAGGCGGAAGCCGTCCGCGCCGAGGCCGAGCCAATGGGCAAGGACGGAGTCGTCATCCTCGATCACGTAGTTTACATAACTTGGTTCCAGCTCCTCGACGTTCGGCAGGGTCGGGGTGTTCCACCAAGCGTCGTAGTCGTCGGGGTAACGGCGGAAGCGGTACCACGAGCGATAGGGCGAGTTCGGATCGCTGACCGCGCCGTTTCCGAACAGGTGCTTCGCGTCAAAGTAGACGCTGTTGCTGCCCGTGTGGGAAAAAACGCCGTCTAACACGACACGCATCCCAAGGCGGTGCGCCTGCGCGCAGAGCGACCGGAAATCCTCCTCGTTTCCCAACATGGGATCGACGCGCTTATAGTCCGCCGTGTCATAGCGGTGGTTGGAAAATGCCATAAAGATCGGGTTAAAATAGAGAATTTTGACGCCCAATTCTTTTAGATACGGAAGTTTTTCACAAATTCCGCGCAGGTTGCCGCCGAAGAAATCGCTGCACCAGTTGCCCGCCTCGTCGGCCGTATAGCGCGGCGTGTCCTCCCAGCGCTCATGCAGGGAAAACGGGCGCAGCTTCGCGGTCAGGTCGCACGCGCCGCTGCGGAAGAAGCGGTCGGGGAAGATCTGATACATGACGGCACCGCGCGCATAATCCGGCACGGTGAAGTCCTCGGGGATGACGGAAAGCTGCCACTTGTCGCCCGCCTCCATGTTCGTGTCGCTCCCCTGACGGAACAGGCGGAAGCCGCCCTCTTTCTTGTTTACATAAAACCAGTAGAAGTAGAGCCCGTTCGCCTCCGGAGCAAAGACGCAGCGATAGGCGGCGTAGCCGGAGCGGCCGCAGGCTGGCTCTTTTTCGAAGGGGAACTCCCCCGCCGCCGCGCCGTCGCAGTCCTCCAGCATGAGCTTTGCGCCCACGGCACCGCAATCCTCCGGAATCTCAAGGCGCAGAGTGCACCGCTCCCCCCTCCGGAGCGTTCCGAAGGGGGTCTTGTAGGCGGTATTTCGGCTGTCGAACAGGATCCGCATCTTACTTCAGATACCAGATGTTCTCGGCATACTCCTCGACCGCGCGGTCGGAGGAGAAAATGCCCGCCTTGGCGATGTTGGTGATGGACATACGGCCAAACTTTTCTGCATCGCGGTAGGTCTGCGCAACGAGCTTCTGCGCGCGCGTGTAGTCCGTGAAGTCCGCGACGGTCATATAGGGATCGGCCACGCCGAAGCGGCTTGTCAGCAGGGACGCGACCAGATCGTCAAAGCGCTGGCCGAGGATGCCGGAGGTCAGCATATCGAGGACAGCGCGCAGCTCGTCGGTCAGGTAGTCGTTGGGGTTGTAACCCTTGCGCCACAGCTCGTCGACTTCGTGCGCCTTCATGCCGAACAGGAAGATGTTGTCGTCGCCCACCTGCTCGTGGATCTCCACGTTCGCTCCGTCGAGCGTGCCGATGGTGACGGCGCCGTTGATCATGAGCTTCATGTTGCCGGTGCCGGAGGCTTCCTTGCCGGCAACGGAGATCTGCTCGGAGATGTCCGCCGCGGGGATGATGATCTCGGCCAAGGAGACCTTGTAGTCCTCGATGAAGACGACCTTGAGCTTGTCGCGCACCTCGGGATCGGCGTTGATGAACTCGGAGACGGCGACGATCAGGCTGATGATCTGTTTGGCGCGGATATAGCCCGCAGAGGCCTTCGCGGCGAAGATGAAGGTACGCGGCTGCCAATCGCCGCGCGGATCGGCCTTGATCTGGCGATAGAGATGCAGCACGTGCAGGATGTTCAGCAGCTGACGCTTATACTCGTGCAGGCGCTTGATCTGAATGTCGAAGATGGAGTCCGGATCGACGCGCACGCCGTTGCGCTCCGCGATCAGCGCCGCAAGGCGCTCCTTGTTCTTGCGCTTGATGGCGCGCAGATCGGCCTGCACCTGCTTGTCGTCGGCATACTTCAAGAGGCTCTCCAGCGCGCGGGCATCCTTGAGGAAACCGTCGCCGATGAGCTTGGAGAGATAGTCGGTCAGCAGGGGGTTGGACTGGCAGAGCCAGCGGCGGTAGGCGATGCCGTTGGTCACGTTGAGGAAGCGATCCGGCGTGAGCTGGCAGTAGTCGCGGAAAATGCCGTTGCGGAGGATGTCGGTGTGCAGCTTGGAAACACCGTTGATCTTATGGCAGCAGGCAAGGCAGAGGTTCGCCATGCGGATCTCGTTGTCGGCGATGACCGCCATATAGTTGATCTTGCCCCAGTCGCCGGGATAGGCGGCGGTGAGGTGCTCAAGCAGGCGGCGGTTGATCTCCACGCAGATCGTATAGATGCGCGGCAGCTGCTCGCGGAAGAGATCCACGTTCCAGCGCTCCAGCGCCTCGCTCATGACGGTGTGGTTCGTGTAGGAAAGGGTCCGGCAGGCGATCTCCCACGCGCGATCCCAGCCGTACTCGTAGTCGTCGACCAAGATACGCATCAGCTCCGGCACGCAGAGCGCCGGATGGGTGTCGTTGATGTGGATCGCGACCTTCTCCGCAAGGTTATCCAGCGTGCGGTACTTCTTCATGTGGTCGCGCACGATGCTCTGCAAAGAGGCGGAGACAAGGAGATACTGCTGCTTCAGGCGCAGGCGCTTGCCCTGAATATGATCGTCGGCGGGGTAGAGCACCTTGGAGATCGTCTCGGCCATGGCGTTCTGCTCCAGCGCACGGACATAGTCGCCGCGGGAGAAGGCAGCCATATCGAAGCTCTGCGGCAGCTTGGCGCTCCAGAGGATTAGGCGGTTGGCGACCTTGCTGTGGTAGCCGGAGATGAACAGGTCGTGCGGCACGGCGGTGACGGAGTTGTAGCCGACCTGTGCGACCTTGAATTTTCCGTTGTCCATCCATTCGCGCACTTCGCCGCCGAACTTGACCTCTACGGCGTCGTCCTCGCGTGAGTGGAGCCATACGTCGCCCATTTCCAGCCAGTTGTCCGGAAATTCCATCTGCCAACCGTCAACGATCTTCTGACGGAAGATACCGAACTCATAGCGGATGGAGAAGCCGGTGACGGGATAGCCAAGACCGGTGGCCGCATCCATGTAGCAGGAGGCCAGACGGCCGAGGCCGCCGTTGCCAAGACCCGCGTCCGGCTCAAGCGCGTAGATCGAGTCGATGTCAAAGCCGTATTCCTTCAGGCCTTCGCGGAAGTCCTGCTCGAGGCCGAGATTGAAGAGGTTGTTGCGCAGGCTGGTGCCGACAAGGAACTCCATCGACATATAATAGACCTGCTTGCCTTCCTTCTGTGCAACGGAGCTGTTGAAGCTCCCGTTTTTCTCGGTCAAATTTTCACGCAGCAGGCTGCACAGCGCACGGTACACCTGCTTTTCGGTCGCATCCTTCAGGCCGCAGCCGCACACACGGCGCAGCATCTCGTTGAGCTGCATCATATTCTCACTGCTGCGCTTTTCCTTCTTTTTGTTTGCTTGCTTTTCCATGGATCCTCCTAAAGATTATTTGCTTCGCAGCTCCGTATAAAGCTGCATATATTCATCGGCAGGGCGCTTCCAGCTGAAGTCGCACTCCATATCGCGCTTTGCCAATGCATTCCATTTATCGCGCGCGCCGTAGTAAAGCCCCACCGCGCGGTCGATCGCGCCGAGGAAATCGTCGGCGTTGTAGCTCTGGAAGGTAAAACCCCTTCCCTCGCCCGTTGTGTCGTTGTAAGGCGGCACGGTATCCTTCAGGCCGCCTGTGCAGGCGACGATCGGCACGGTGCCGTAGCGCATGGCGATGAGCTGCGACAGGCCGCACGGCTCAGACTTTGACGGCATCAGGTACATATCCGCACCCGCGTAGACCCGCGCGGCAAGCGCCGGATCGAAAGCAAGACGGACGGCGACCTTGCCGGGGTTCTGGCGGGCAAAGGCGCTGAGCGCGTACTCATATTGCTTTTCGCCGGTGCCGACCACCACGAGCTGCACCTCGCGCTCCATCAGACGTCCCGCAATGTAGCACAGAAGGTCGATCCCTTTGTGTCCCGCCAGACGCGTGACCATCGCCAGCACGGGTGCGTCGGTGTCGGTGCGCAGGCCAAGCTCTTCGCGCAGCGCGCGCTTGTTGTCCCACTTGCCGGTCATCGCCTGCGCGCTGTAGTTCGTCTTCAGCGCCGGATCGGTCGCGGGGTCGAAGACCTCCGTGTCGATGCCGTTGGTAATGCCCCAGAGCCAGCTGCCGCGCAGGACGGAATCGAGCCGGTGCGCATAGTAGGGATAGCGCAGCTCCTCAGCATAGGTCTTGGAAACGGTCGTCACGATGTCCGCCACCTCGATGGCGCCCTTCATCACGTTGATCGCGCCGTCAAAGGTCAGCTTGCAGCGGTAGTCCTCGGGCAGGCCGAGCGTGTTTTCAAAGAAGGACGCATCCGCCCAGCCCTGATATTCCACGTTATGGATGGTGAAAACCGTCTTGGTCTCCGGACACCAGCCGCCGTAGAGCGCGCGGCAGTAAATGACGCTCATCGCCGCCTGCCAGTCGTGGCAGTGCAGGATGTCGGGCTTGAAGTCGAGGTAGTACAGCGCCGCCATGACCGCTTTGGAGAAATAGGCAAAGCGCTCGCCGTCGTCGAAGTCACCGTAGACGGTGCCGCGTGCGCCGAAATAAAAGTCGTTGTCGATAAAGTAGATCTGTAGCTTCTTTTTTCTGGTTTTCAGGCGCATGATGCCGACATAGCTCTCGCGCCACGAAAGCTCCATGTGGAACGAGCCGACCTGCTCGGTCTGGATGTTCGGATCCTGCTTGATCCGCTTATAATACGGCAGAAACAGGCAGACCTCGTTGCCCTTCATTTTGGAGAGTTCCAAAGGAAGCGCCTGCATCACGTCTCCCAGACCGCCCGTTTTGACAAACGGTGCGGCCTCGGAGGCGACCATTGCAATTTTCATATGATCTCCCCTCTTTTGATGACCAGCGGGTGCTCGAACGTGCCGCGCAGCTTCGTGCCCGGGCGCACCACGACGTCTTTATCCAAAATCACGCAGTCCAGCTCGGAGCCTTCGCCGATCACGCAGTCCTGCATGACGATGCAGCGGTCAATGCGTGCGTTCTTCTCCAGCGTGACGTTGCGGAAGAAGACGGAGTGGTTGGCCTTGCCCTCGATCCGGCAGCCGTCTGCCATCATGCAGTCGTCCACCTCGGCGTCTACGCCGTAGTAGCTGGGCACCTCATCGCGCACCTTCGTATAGATCGTGCGGTTGGGACGGCGGAAGAGACCGCAGCGCACCTCGCTGTCCAACAGCGCCAGATTGTTGTGATAATACTCCGCCGTGCTCTCGTTAAACAGCGCGATACCGCCGAAACGGTAGGCATTGACCTTCCATTCCTGCGTGGCAAAGCGGTAGAGCACCATGTCGCGCTCCAGACGGTAGCGGCTGCGTGCGACCGCCTCCGTGACCTGACGGATCAGCTCCTCGCGGCGGATGACAAAAATGCCCATGGAGGCAAGATAGCTCCCGTCGGCGCAGTAGTCCACGGCAATGTCGGTCACAAAGCCGTCAGGCTGTGCCTTAACGGCCATATCCACCTGCTTTTTGCCGTTGCAGATGCCGTCCTTGACGGCAACGGTGATATCGGCGCCGGAGGTGATATGCGCCTGTAGCAGCTCGTCAAAGTCGATCGCACACAGAACGCCGCTGTCGGCCATAACGACATACTCTTCCTTAGCAGACTTCAGGACATTGATCGCGGAATTGAGTGCCTCGAGCTTTCCGCGGTAGCTCGCGTTGCTGTCGGCGGCGAAGGGGGTCAGAAATTCAAGGCCACCCTCCTCCAGATCCAGATCCCACTCCTGACCGGAGCCGATGTGGTTCATCAGAGAATGGTAATTGTGCTTCGTGATGATGCCGATGTGGCGAATGCCGGAGTTGCTCATGTTGGACAGAGAGAAGTCCACCTGACGGTAACGACCGCCGTAGGGCAGCGACGCCATGGTTCGTTTGTTGGTGAGTTCGCCGAGGGAGCTGTCGTAGATGTTGGCAAAAATGATACCCATTGTTGTCATGGCTCTGTTCACGTCCTTTCTCAGTAGATCTCGCCCGGTTTTACGGTCTCGTTGGCAGCGATGGTCTTCGCCTTGCCGACCACGCTGATCTTCTTCTCCTCGTCGCGGGCAAAGCCGCCGCCGATCACCGCGCCGCGGCAGATGCGGCAATCCTCGCCGATGATGGCATGGCGAATGATCGCACCGCTCTCTATGTAGACGTTCGGCATGATAACGCTGTCTTCCACGATCGCGCCCTCCTGCACGGTGCAGCCCGTGGAGATGACCGAGTGCATCACCGTGCCGTAAATGCCGCAGCCTTCCGCGATCAGGCAGTTGACGTTTTTGGCGCTGCGCGCGATAAAGCTCGTCGGCATAGCGTAGTTTCTCGCATAGATCCTGCCGCCGTGCTCCGCGTTGAGGTCAAAGGCAGGCTCCGTGCCGAGCAGATCCATATTGGCCTCCCACAGGGAGTTGATCGTTCCGACGTCCTTCCAGTAGCCTTGAAACTCGTAGGCATACAGGCTGTGGCCGGAGGCCAGCAGCGCGGGGATGACGTTCTTTCCGAAGTCGTTGTCGGAGTTCGGGTCCTCTTCGTCGGCGATGAGGAAGCGGCGCAGAACGCTCCAGCGGAAAATGTAAATGCCCATGGAGGCGTTGGTGGACTTCGGCTTCTTCGGCTTCTCTTCGAACTCATAGATCGAGCCGTCGGGATTGGTGTTCATGATGCCGAAGCGGCTGGCCTCCGAGAGCGGAACGGTGCGCACGGCGATGGTGCAGTCTGCGTTCTTCTCTTCGGCAAAGCGCAGCATGGCGGCGTAGTCCATCTTATAGATGTGATCGCCCGAGAGGATCAGCACATAGTCCGGATCGTAGCGCTCGATAAACGGGATGTTCTGGTAGATGGCATTGGCCGTGCCCTTATACCATTCGGATTTTTTGCTGCGGGCATAGGGTGGGAGCACCTGCGCGCCGCCGTGGGAACGGTTTAAGCGCCAGGGCTTACCGTTGCCGATGTACTCATTTAACTCCAGCGGCTGGTACTGGGTCAGGATGCCCACGGTGTCGATGCCGGAGTTGACGCAGTTGGACAGGGGAAAGTCAATGATGCGGTACTTGCCGCCGAAGGGAACGGCGGGCTTTGCAGTGTTTTCCGTCAAAACCATCAGTCGGCTGCCCTGACCGCCCGCAAGCAGCATGGCAACGCAATGCTTTTTCTGAAAGTTCATGCTCATTTCTCCTTGTCAGATTTATTTTTGGGTGCAATGACCCTTCTGTAATAGGTTGCGCTGAGCGGCGCGATGGTAAACGCGCCGGAATAGTTCAGGCCGTGCAGCGGCTCCTTTTCTGCCGTGACCTCCTCGAGTGCCGTCCCGCTGCCGCCGTATTTTACGTCGTCGCTGTTAAAGACGACCTGATAAGCACCCGCCTTCGGCAGGCCGAGGCGATAGCCCTCGCGCTTGACCGGACAGAAATTGAAGATGCAGATCAGCTCTCTGCCGCGCCGGTCGATCCGGCGGAAGGCGACGACGCTGTTGTCGCAGTCGTCAACGGAGATCCACGAAAAGCCGCTCCAGTCCGAGTCGTTGTTCCACAGGCTGCTGTGGTCGAGATAGAAATGGTTCAGGTCGCGCACATAGTCGAGCATCTGGCGGTGCCGCTCATACTCCAGCAGCAGCCAATCCAGCGCCTGATCGTAGCGCCACTCGATGAACTGCGCGAACTCATTTCCCATGAAGCTGAGCTTCTTGCCGGGGTGCGCCATCATAAAGCCGTAGAACGCACGCAGGTTGGAGAACTTCTCGTCGTAGCTGCCGGGCATTTTGTTGATGAGGGAGCACTTGCCGTGCACCACCTCGTCGTGCGACAGCGGGAGGATGAAGTTTTCCGAATAGGCGTAGGTCATGGAGAAGGTCAGGTGGTTGTGGCTGCCCTTGCGGAACAGCGGATCGAGCGACATATAGCTGAGCATGTCGTTCATCCAGCCCATATTCCACTTAAACAGGAAACCGAGGCCGCCGTCGTAGTCGGGCTTTGTCACCATCGGGAAGGCCGTCGACTCCTCTGCCGCCGTAATGGCGCTGCGTCGCACGGAGAAGACCGCACGGTTGAGCTTGCGCAGGAAGGCGATCGCCTCTAAGTTCTCCTTGCCGCCGTAGATGTTGGGGTGATACTCCTTGCGGCCGTAGTCCAGATAGAGCATGGACGCGACGGCGTCGACCCGCAGCCCGTCAATGTGGTACTTTTCCAGCCAGTAGACCGCGTTGGAGATCAGGAAGGACTGCACCTCATAGCGCCCGAAGTCGAAAACGCGGGTCTTCCAGTCGGGATGCTCGTTCATCATCGGGTCTTGCAGCTCGTAGCAGCACGTGCCGTCGAACTCATACAGGCCGTTTTCGTCCTTCGGGAAGTGCGCGGGCACCCAGTCGAGCAGCACGCCGATGCCTGCCTGATGGCAGCGGTCGATGAACTTCATCAGCTGCTTCGGCGTGCCGTAGCGTGCGGTGGGCGCGTAATAGCCCGTGACCTGATAGCCCCAAGAGGGGTCATAGGGATATTCCGAGAGCGGCATCATCTCCACGTGCGTGTAGCCCATGTCGGTCAGATACGGCACAAGCTCGTCGGCAAGCTCGTCGTAGGAATAGCAGCTTCCGTCCGGCTTGCGCTTCCATGAGCCGAAGTGCATCTCGTAGATGTTCATCGGGCTGTCGAGCAGCTTTCGCTTTCCCTGACGCTGGCGGTAAGGCGCGTCGTGCCACGTATAGCCCTCGATCTCATAGATGATGCTCGCCTTGTCCGAGTCGTAGCGCGTATAGAAGCCGTAGGGATCGGTCTTGTAGACGATGCGGTCGTCGGCGCGGCGGATGCAGTATTTATATGCCTGCCCCTCCCGCGCAAAGGACGAAAACGCCTCCCAGATACCGTTGCGCACGCGCTGCATGGGAAGGTCTTCCGGATTCCAGAAGTTCCAGTCCCCCGTGACGCTGATCGCGCGCGCGTTGGGCGCCCAAACGCGGAACACATAGCCCTTCACGCCCTCACGCTCTTCGGCATGGCATCCCAGAAAGGTGAAGGCGCGCAGCTCATCGCCGCCGGAAAAGCGTTTCATGGAATTTTGTAGGAAATTGTTCATTCCTGCCTCCTTTTGGAAAGACTCTCCTTTTTATTTTTCTATTTTTCATTATACCACTTTGCACAAAAAATGCAACCACCTCTTGTTCGGTTTTATCAGACTAATGAATTTTCCTGTCAGATTGCTCATTTCCGGTTTTTCTTACCATTGTACGCTTTTTTTAGCGCGAAATGTGCGGAAAGTACGCACGGAAATAAAAAAGCACGCTCCGCCGAAGTGGAGCGTGCTTCAAATTTATAGTTTTTCCAAAATGCGCACAAGGTAGTTCCACGTGCGCTCCGTGGAAGCAATGTCCAGCCGTTCGCGCGACGTGTGGATGTCGTGCATCTGCGGTCCGAAGGAAACGGCGTCAAGTCCCGTGAGCGCATCGGAGAAAATGCCGCACTCCAGACCGGCATGGATCGCCTCGACCACCGGCTCCTTTCCGTAAAGCTCGCGGTAGGCCTCGACCATGATGTCGCGCAGGGGCGAATGCTTGCGATACTCCCATGCGGGGTACGCGCCGGACTCGCCGTAGCGCGCGCCGTATTCCTGCGCGCAGGCGCGCAGGCGCGCGATCAGCTCCGCCTTTTCCGCGTTGACGCTGCTGCGCACGGAGAAGGTCATCGTAACGCGCGTCTCCTCCGTCGTCAGAATGCCCAGATTGAGCGACGTCTGCACAAGTCCCGCAATATCCCCGCTCATCTTCTGCACGCCGTTTGGCACCGCGTCCAGCAGCCCCAGCACGGCGTCGCTGCTCGCCTGCGTCATGGGCGCAAGCGTGCTCTGCGCGCGCTCGCAGAAAAATTCCGCCTCCGTCTCGCCGCTCGGCAGGGTCTTTCTCACCGCGTCGGCAGCGGCAAAGAAGGCCGCCTGCGGCGCCTGCGCGACCACCAGCGCAGTGCTCTCGCGCGGGATGGCGTTGTCCTTGCTGCCGCCGTCGACGGAGATCAGGCGCACCGGAAGCTGCCGCAGGATCTGCGTGAGCACCTTGTTGGCATTGGCGCGTCCCTTGTTGATCTCCACGCCGCTGTGACCGCCGGTGAGCTTGCGCACCGACATACGCCACACCTCGCCCGCCGTCGACGCCTCGCGGGCAACGGGGAGCGTCAGCTCCGAGGTCGCGCCGCCGGCACAGCTCACGGTCAGAATGCCCTCATCCTCCGAGTCACAGTTGAGCAGGACACGTCCCTTGAGCAGGCGCATATCCAGCGCGCTCGCGCCCAGCATCCCGATCTCCTCGTCCACGGTGAAGACCGCCTCGAGCGGCGGGTGACGCAGCTCGTCCGAAGCCAGCACCGCAAGCGCGTAGGCAACGGCAATGCCGTCGTCGCCGCCCAGCGTCGTACCCTCGGCGTAGATATACTTCCCGTCGTGGCGCAGGCGCAAGCCGTCCTTCCGCATATCAATGTCGCAGTCGGCGTCCTTTTCGCACACCATGTCCATATGCCCCTGTAGGATCACCGTCGGGTGCGCCTCGTAGCCCTTGCTTGCGGGCTTGCGGATGATCACGTTGTTGCTCTCGTCCTGCACGCAGGCAAGGCCGTGCGCCTGCGCAAAGCGAACCAGATAGTCCGAGATCGCCTTGGTATGGCGCGAGCCGTGCGGGATCGCGCAGATCTCCTCAAAATAATGCAGCGCCTGTGTCGGGCGCAGTCCTTCCAAAACAGCCATATGCAGCCTCCTTTGCGTTCTGTTCCTATCGCTTATCATACCACGTTTGGCCGCCGGACTCAACCGTTATTTCGCAAGAAAAGGACAGGGTTTTTTCCCTGTCCTTCAAAAAACTATATTTCCTTTTTCAGCAGGTGGATCAGAACATAGAGCGCCACCAAGACCGCCACCGTCACACACATGACAAGCAGCATCATGCCGTTTGTGACCTTCGTGCCGAAGAAGTACAGATTGCAGTCGATCGAATCGCGGATCGCCTCGACGACTTCCGCAGGGAAGCCGGTGCGCCGCATCTCCGCAAAGACGCCGCGCATCGCATGGTTGCGGATCAGGCTCGTGCCGTAGGTTCCGGGCAGGAAGGAAAGCACCTTTTGTAGCCCGCTGCCGAACTGCGAAATGGGCATATACGCCCCGCAGATAAAGCCGTAGCCCGCGCTGACGGTCGTGCTGACGGCAGCGATCTGTCCCTCGGTGGTAAGAAAGGAGTTGATGATGCTCGAAAGCGCCGTGCCGAACATGGTCAAAAGGAAAACATCCAGCACGATCAGCAGAATATCGGTCACGGAGAGGTACCAGCCCGTGTTTGCAAGATAGAGCAGGCACGCACCCATCGCGATCAGGCTGACGACGATCGTGGAAAACAGCGTGGAAATGTAGTAACTCAGCGCCATTGTGGAGCGCTTGACCGGCGTTACCGTCAGGTCGCGCCGCGCGCCCGTCACCTTGTCGCGCACCATGATCATATTGCAGCAAAAGGAGACCGTCACGCAGCTCACGGCGAGCAGCGAGGAAAACAGCTCTCCGCCCACGGTCGCGTCGATCAGCTTTTCGCTGACCTCGATCGCGCCGTCGATCGAGGAAACAAAGCTGTCGTGGTAGACGTTTGCAAGAAAGGTCGCGTAGAGCACCAGCATGATGATCGGCGTGATGAGCGAGGAGATCAGCATCCCGTGATCCTTAAAGAAGAGCTTTGTGTTGCGGCGCACCAGATTGCCAAGTCCCGTCATTGTCTTTCGCCTCCCGTCAGCTTTTCTCCCGTCACGGCAAGGAACACGTCGTCCATCTTCCCCTTCGTGATCTCATAGTCGGCAAAGAGCGCCGGATGCTCCACGATCAGACGCGTCGCGGCGGCCGTATCCGGCACGGCGACGCGCACCGCGTCGCGCAGCTGCTCGCACGGCAGTCCGAGCGGTTTGACCTCTTCGGGCGTCAGACCATAGAGCGTGATAAAGTCGCCGGTGTAGCGGTTTTTTAGCTCCAGCGGCGTTCCCTCCGCCGCGATGGCTCCCTTGTTCAGGATGACAACGTAGTCCGCGTCCGCCGCCTCTTCCATATAATGTGTCGTGAGGAAGACGGTCATGTCCTCCTTCTTGCGCAGCTCCTGCACAACGCTCCAGAGCAAGTGCCGCGTCTGCGGGTCAAGGCCGGTCGTAGGCTCGTCCAATATAAGGACTTCCGGCCGGTGCAGCAGCGCGCGCGCGATGTCGATCCTGCGCCGCTGTCCGCCGGAGAGCTTCCCGACGGTGCGCTTGAGCAGGTCCTCAAAGTCCAGCAGATGTGCAAGCTCCGCAAGACGCGCGCGGAACGCCGCGCCGTGGATGCCGTAGAGCGCGGCGCGGCTCTGAAGGTTCTCCGTGACCGTGAGCGCCGTGTCCAAAACGGAGGACTGGAACACGACACCCAAGCGCCGCGTGATCTCCGCAATGCCGGTATCGACGCTTTTTCCGCAGACGTTCACGCTGCCGCTGTCCTTGCGCAGTTGCCCGCACAGGATGGAGATCGTCGTGGATTTGCCCGCGCCGTTGACGCCGAGGAAGGCAAACAGCTCTCCCCGACGCACGCGGAACGAAAGATCCCGCACGGCATGGATCTCGCCGAAGGATTTGTTCAAATGATCTATTTCTATGATCTGCTCCATATGGAATCCTCTCATCTTCCGTCCGGCGCTTTGGGGATGATCAGCGCCGCGACGATATAGGCGATCACGCCGCTGCCGCCCAAAGCGCAGAACAGCACCCAAGCCAGACGCACGAGCGTCGGGTCGAGGCCGTAGTAATCCGCGATGCCGCTGCAAACGCCGCAGAGCATCTTATTTTGTTCCAAACGGTACAGTCGTCTGGGTTCGTTCATGTTGTTTCCTCCTTTTTCGTCGGTATGGGGCGCGGCGACGGATACTGATAATCGCCGGAACGGATCAGGGTGGCAAGCGCCATAAACTCCTTGCCCAGCATATCGGTCAGCTCCTCTTCCGTGAAGCGGCACATACCGGTCGCGCAGAGCACGCCCACCCCGTAGGTATAGATCCACATATGGTCAAACAGGCGCTCGGCATCTTTTTCGGAAAAACCGTAATCCCGCCGGATGAAGCCCGTGCATAGCTGCACCATGTTGCCAAGGATCTTTCGCAGCCCCTCAATGCCTGCGGCGTTCGGGTGCACCTCCATAAACAGCAGGCGGAACAGCTCCGGCTCCCGGCAGGCAAAGCGAAGCATCTGCACGCCCACCTGCTTAAAGGCGGGCGTATAGTTCTCCGCCTGCCCGACGTAGTCTTCAAAATACTTCATCGCCGCCGCTCGCACCTCGGCGTGCAGCTCCTCGACATTGGCAAAGACCGTAAAGATCGGGCGGGCAGAGCTTCCGAGCCGCTGTCCCAGCGCGCGCGTCGTCAGCGCCTGACTTCCCTCCTGCCGCACAAGCTCCAGCGCGGCGGCAACGACTTCTTCTCTTGTAAATTTCGGTTTTGGAGGCATCTTTGGTTCGCTCCTTTTCTGCATCAGTCGCTTTATTATAAGCATTTTTTCTCTATGCGTCAACCATTATTTTTAAGCAACGCCTCCATTTGACAAATGCCCTTTTTCTGCGTGGCGGCAATGCGCCGCAGGATCGGCACCAGCTCCCGACAGATCGGATAGCACAGCGTTGTCTCCGCCATACGAACCGCGCCGCGGTGGTGCGGTATCATCCGGCGGAGGAAATCGGCGTCGATGCTGTTGTCCACGCAGGCCTCGCGCATCTGCCGAAACATCGTCTGCTCGATCTGCTTCATCTGCTGCCGCCACTTCGCAAGCTCCTGCGGCTTGTTTCGTATCGTGCCGCAGGCGGCCTGTATGTTTTTCATCTGCCGCACGCCCTCGGTCTGCTCCTCGATGATCCGATCGGCGATCGCCTGTAGCGGCAGGCAGGTCGTATACTGCAACAAATTTTGCGCCATAAAGATCGCCGCCTCGTGATGCGGTATCATCTGCACGATAAAATCGCGCCCGATGCTACCGCTCTGGACGCTCTGCTCCATGCCGCGCACCATCGTTTCAAAGATCTCGCAGTCACGGCACAGATAGCGCTGCGTCGCCCGACTCCATTCTGCCATGCGCATTCCTCCTTCCGTCTATTGTATGCAGCAGCGCAGCAAAAGGCTACCCGTTGTGTGTGCAACGGGCAGCCTTTCGCGGAGTTTTGCGAGGAGAAAAAAACGATTTCAGGGAGGAAAGAAATGTGATATAATAGAATGTATGTTTATATCAGCGAAGCAGACGCTCAGGGATATTGCGCGGTGCAAGCGCGATCTTTCCGAGGATCGCATACTGCGAAGCGTGCCCCGCCGCGGGAATATTGCCGGGGATGCAGTGGATGGTGGAGTAGGCCAGCGTGGCAAACTTGACCGCTTCCTTATAGGCCGCCGGAATGCCGATCTCGTCGGAGACGGCAAGGCGGATGTTTTCCGGAAGGCGCGCCTGTAGCTGCTTCATGATCTGCGGATTTCTCACGCCGCCGCCGCTTGCATAGATCACGCGCGTCTGCGCGATGATCTCCTCCGGAACGTTTTCCTTCATGCTTCTTACGATGGCCGAAGCGGTAAAGGCGCAGGCCGTGGCAAGGAAGTCCTCCTTGGCAAGATGGGGGAACTTCTCAATGACGGAGGCAATGTACGCGTGGTTGTAGTCCTGCGACCAGCCGGAGCGCGGCACCGGACGATCAAAGAACGGGTGGCTCATGAAGTGCGCCAGCAGCGCCGGATCGACCTTGCCCGATGCGGCGATCGCGCCGTCCTTGTCATACGGCAGGCCGTAGAGCTGCTCGCACAGGTAGTTGCACACAACGTTGCCCGGGCCGGTATCGAAGCCGAACATCTTGCTGCGATCCGAGAACGCGACGTGCAGGTTCGCAATGCCGCCGATGTTGAGCGTCATGGTCGGGCGCGGTTCCTTACGGAACAGGACGAAGTCCAGATAGGGCATCAGCGGCGCTGCCGAGCCGCCCCAAGTGTGGTCAGCCGGACGGAAGTGCGTCACCGTGTCGATATTGGTCAGGTTCGCGATGACCGACGTGTCACCCATCTGCGTACCGGCGGGATATTTGCCGGAAAGCCAGCGGCCGACCCAGTCTGCCTTCTCCTCCGGCGTCATTTTCGCGATCGCCGCATGGTCGGGCTGCTCCTGATAAATGGTCTGTGTATCCAGACCGAGCACCTTGATCTGCGAAGACTCCAGTCCGTTCTCTTTCATAAAGCGCGCGGCCGCCTCGGCAAACACCGCGCCGCACAGATAATTCAGCCGGTTCAGGCCGACCATGTCGACCTTGTTTTCAAACGAGTCGCGCACAATGGACGCAACCGCCTCCGGCCAGTCGTAGGATGCGCCCCGCAGGAATTTCGGAGCCTTTGGAAAACCGTCCGCGTCCAGCTCCGTCTCGGCAAGGACGACGTCGATGCCGTCGAAGGAAGAGCCGCTGTTCATGCCCATGATCAGATCCATCTTTATGTTCCTCCGTTTCTGTTATTTCATCGGTGAGACGATCGCTTCCACGCTGACCGCGATCGCGTGTGCAAGGATCAGGTGCAGATTTTCCACATGGATCACGTCGTCGGACGGGGTCGGGACCCACACATCGACAAGGTCGCGCAGCTTCCCGCCCTTTTGGCCGGTAAAACCGACGGTGAGAATATTGTGTGCACGCGCCGCCTCGACGGCCGCGACGACGTTGCCGGAGTTTCCGCTGGTGCTGAAGCCCCAGAGGACATCCCCTGCGTCTGCCAGTCCGAGCAGCGGCTTTTCAAACACGTGCTCAAAACCGTAGTCGTTGGTCATGGAAGTCAGCACCGCCGGACTGTCATTCAGGCAGACGATGCGATAGGCCTCCCGCTGCCAGTTTTTCATATGGCACGACAGGTCGTTTGCGATATGGCTCGCCGTCGCCGCCGAGCCGCCGTTGCCGCACAGGAAGAGCTTTTTCTTCGCTCCGATGGCCTGCGCCGTCAAGCGGACGGCCTCCTGCGCCGCGGCAAGGGAGGTCTCCTTGCAGGCCGCGAGCAGTTCGGACAATTCCCCAAGCTGTTGTTCCAGATACATTGCTTGCTCCTTTCAGTCCATGATCTCGATCCACGTGCGTCTGCGCGGGGAGTCGACGTCCGAGAACTCGCGTCCCATGCGTTCGAGCACCGGCTCGTAATCCAAATTCTTCAGGGGGAGATCAACCCGCGTGTGATCCAGCGCGCTCAGGCACATCGCCTCCAGCGCCTCATAGCCGTGATAGCTGATCTCGATGTTGCAGGGGTGCACCTGCGTATCGTCGTCGATCCAGCGCGCAAGGTCGCGATAATACGGGATCTGCAAAAACGGCTCCTGTTCGTCCCAAACGGGGCAGGTACCGCCGATCAGCTCGCCCTTGCTTTCCTTTGTCACGCCGCCCCATTTTCCGTCCGTTTCAAACCAGAGGTAGCCGTTCGTTCCGTAGGCGGTCAGGCGGTTATCATAGCCATAGCGCGGCACATAGGGACGGCGCTGGCTGAAATAGCCGCACTCCAGATAGACACGGACGCCGTTGGTCAAAAGCGCCTCTCCGAGCAGATAGTCCGGCGAAGGATGCGAGTCGCCGAGGCACCATGTCCCGTGCGCGTGGCCGACGACCGACCGAACGCGCGCCTGTCCGCCGCTCATCCAGAGAGAGTAATCCATATAATGTGTGCCCAGCTGCGCAAGCCAGCTCTGCGTCTCGACGTGGATCTTCTGGATCTCACCGATCTGTCCGTCCCGAACGAGCGCATAGACCTTCTGCATCTGCTCGGCGTATTTCTGCTGATGGCTGACGACCGCCTTGATATGGTTGTCTCTGCAAAGCTGGGTGATATGGTGCGCCTCGCCAAGGTTCATCGCCATGGGCTTTTCAAAGGAGAGCACCTTTACCCCGTAGCGCACGGCAAGCTCGACCATCTGCGTGCGGACGTTCGGATGCGTTACAAAAACGAATACCTCGGGGCGCGTCTGGCGCAGCATGGTTTCGGCATCCGTAAACGCCGGAACGTCCAAGCCGAACATAGCCTTTGCTTCCTCGATCTTTTTCGGATCCAGATCGCACAGGCCGACGATCTCATATGCCTCCGGATTTTCTACCAATCCGCGCAGATGAAATTTGCCGCGCACGCCCAGACCCACCTGAACCACTCGATGTCTCATGCGGAACGCCTCCTTGTTTTCATTCAATGATGAAACTTTGCGTTGAATTTTATGAAAATAACGCATTTCACTTCAATCCGAGTATACATCGGTCGTCTTTGCGCTGTCAAGACGGAACTTGCGGCTCAAAACGGGTGGCTGTCCATGCGTTGTACCGCATTCGTCAATTTATTTGTCCAGTATTTTGCCGTTTTTCCAGCTTTTTCGGTAAAAATGAAATATAATTGGAAATTTGTTCAAGGAGAGGAGAAGTAAAAAATCGGAAATGTGCACAAAAAATCTGCGTAGATTTTGAGGAAAAAGCGAATTGAAAAATCAAAAAAGCGCGTGTAAAATGAATACAAACGTTTACATAGCGCGCATGGAGGTGTAACACTTGTCACAGGCAAATATCACAGATGTTGCAAAGGCGGCAAACGTATCGGTCGCCACCGTCTCACGCGCACTGAACGAACCGGAAAAGGTATCGTCCGAAACACAGAACCGTATTAAGGAAGCGATCAAGGAGCTGAACTATCGGCCGAACCGGCTCGGCGTCAGGCTGCGCAAGCAGAAGACGAACGTGCTGCTCGTTCTGGTCTCCGATCTGGGCAACCCCTTCTTCTCCGACATCCTCTACGGCATGGACGAGACCGCGCAGAAGCACGGTTATTCCCTGATGGTCGTCTCTACCTATTTTAATATGGAGCGGGAACGCAGCTCTCTGCTGGCGCTGGAGCAGCGGACGGTGGACGGCGCGGTGCTTTTGTCCAGTATGCTCCCCACCGAGGACATCAACTACTACGACGCGCGCTTCCCGATCATCCAGTGCTGCGACTTCAACGAGGATTCCACCGCGATGCACGTATCCATCGACAACTACAAGGCGACGGAGCAGGCGGTCGAGTATTTCCTCGCGCTTGGCCGGAAGCGGATCGCTGCCATCGGCCTGTCGAACAACTTTATTTCCAGCCGTCTGCGTGCGAAGGCCTACCGCGAAACGCTGGAGCGGCACGGCATCGCCTTTGAGCCGGACATGTTCCAGGTCGTGCCCCATACCTTTGAATACGGCATCACCGCGACGCAGGCGCTGCTGCGTCTGCCGGAGCCGCCGGATGCGATCTTCTGTATGTCGGACACCATCGCGGCGGGCGCCGTGCGTGCGCTGGCCGACGCCGGTATCCGCGTGCCTGAGGATGTCGCGCTTATCGGCTTTGATAACGTCGTGATCTCCAAGATCATCACGCCGCCCCTCTCCACGGTCGGGCAGCCGATGCGTCAGATCGGCAACACGGCGATCGAAGCGCTCATTGAGCGGATGAAGGGACATCCGGTAACAAAAGAGATCTATTTGGATCATGAGCTGATCCTGCGAAAAACAACCTGATAAAGGAGAGAAGACAGTGTACGGAGTTTTTGATTGCAGCTTTTACCGCGTTGCGGAGGATCTTGAGGTCATCGCGCCGCTTTTGAAGAAACACGGGATCGCGGGCGTCAGCATCCCCGCGCACTGCCTGAACTCACGCGACGATGCGCTGCGCGCGCGCCGTCTGATCGAAGAAAACGGTCTGCGCTGGGGGCTTATGCCGACACCGGTCGATATGTACGCCGAGCAGACCGACGACAACACATTTTCCGACGCGCTGCATACCTTGGAGCGCTGGGCGGAAAATGCGCAGCTTGCCGGTGTGAGCAGAGCCTATAACCACGTTCACCCGGGCAGCAATACGCGTCCCTTTGAACAAAACTTCTCTTGGTACCGCGAGCGCATCGCCGCCGTGCAGGAGATCATGAAACGGTTCCACATTTTCTACGGGCTGGAGTTCGTCGGCCCGAAGCATCTGACCGACAGCTTCCGCTACCCCTTCCTGCACGATCTGCAAGGCGTCAGATCCCTCGCCGATCAGGTCGATCCTTCCGTCGGCATCCTGTTTGACCTCTTTCACTGGTACACGGGCGGCGGAACGCAGGAGGATATTCTGTGGGTCAAGGCGCATCCGGAGCGCGTCGTGGCCGTCCACGTCAACGACGCCATCGCCGGACGCGCGCGGGAGGCGCAGCTGGACAACGAGCGCGCCATGCCGATGACCAACGGCGTCATCGACGCAGTCGGTATCCTCCGAATCTTTGCCGTCGGCGGTTACGACGGACCGGTGCTGTGCGAACCTATGGATCCCTGCTATACCGAGTTTGAAACCATGCAGCCGGAGCAGGTCGTCCTTTGTCTCAAGGAGGCCTACGACCGTCTGTGGAATAACGAAAGAAAGGCTGGCGAATGAAATGCTTTCCGTTAAAATGCCCCGTAAAGATGTTGTGAAGCTCGTAGAGGTTCCCGTCCCGACGCCCGCGAAGGGCGAGGTCTTGGTCAAGGTCAAGGCCTCCGCACTTTGCAGAAGCGATATGCACGTTCTGCACCGGGTTATGTTCGACCTCTGCGGCGATTCCGAAGACTACATGATCTCCCCGGGTCACGAACCGAGCGGCGTTGTCGAAGCGCTCGGCGAAGGCGTGACGAAGGTAAAGGTCGGCGACCGCGTGGCACTGTTTTTGGCCATTGGCTGCGGCCACTGCCGTCACTGCAAGGAGGGCAACATTGTCCTGTGCCCCGATCTGAAAATGATCAGCCGTGACCGCGACGGCGCGCACGCCGACTACCTGACCATCCCCGAGGAATGCTGTCTGCCCATGCCGGATGACATGGACTTTGTGACGGCCGCGCTGTCCACCGACGTCGGCGGCACGCTCTACATGGCCTGCAAGCGTCTGGGCGTGACGAAGGACACGAGCGTTGCGATCTTCGGCGTCGGCCCGATGGGCATGGGCGGCGTCATCATCGCAAGCGCGCTGGGTGCGAAGGTCATCGCGGTAGACGGAAACCCCGAGCGTCTTGCCTCCGCGCTGGAAAACGGCGCGCAGTACGCCGTGGACTGCACGAAGGAAAACGCGGTCGAGCGCATACGGGAGCTGACCGGTGAGGGCTGCGACGCGGCGATCGTCTGTGTCGGCGCGAAGTCCGCCATCAACGGCGCGCTGGATGCCACACGGCCGCTCGGCACCGTCGGCCTGATCGGAGAGATCAACGAGAGCACCTTCTCGCCGAGCCTGCAAATGATGCGCAAGCTGCTGACCATGAAGGGCTGCTGGTACTTTAACCGCAACGACTGGCAAGAGATCTCCGATTTCATGACCGGAAAGGCGACCGGAACGCCGGTACCGATCCATCGGATCGCAACGCGCACCTACCGTCTGGAGGAGGCAGTGGAGGCCTTCGAGCTTTTTGACTCCGGCAAGGTGCAAAAAGTCGTATTTGTATGGGACTAAGCCCGTATAAATAAATAATTAATTCAAAGGAGCGCGAAAATGAAAAAGCTAACAGCACTTCTCCTTGTGCTGGCAATGCTGGTCACGCTGGCAGCCTGCACGAAAAAGGACGAAAAGAAGGAACCGAAAGACTCGACTGCCCCGATCGAGACAAAAGAGCCTGCGCAGCCGGTCGACGCCCCCGTTTTGAACATCAATGAAATCTACGGTCTCTCTCCCGAAGGCCAGAAGGCGACGCTCGCCAACACCCTCTCGCTCACCGATGAGGACAAGGCAGCCGTCAAGGAAGGCAACTACAAGGTCGCCATCTGTATGCACCAGATGGACAACGACGTAAACGTCATGAAGGTCAACACCATCAAGAAGATCCTCGGCGATCTGGGCGTTGAGATCATCGCCGTCACGGACGGCCAGTCCTCCGTCGAGCAGATGACCACGAACCTTGAGACCGTCATCGCCATGAAACCCAACGCGATCATCTCCATCGCCTACGACGTCAACGCCATGGTCGGCATCTTTGAAAAGGTGCGCGACGCCGGCATCAAGCTGGTGTTCTTCGAATGCGCCCCGACCGGCTTCGTCTCCGGACAGGACTATTACGCACTGGTCTCCACCGACTACTACGGCTCCGGCCGCTTCGCCGCGGAATACATGGCTTACCTCCTGAACTACGAAGGAACGGTCGCCATGGTCTACTATGACGCGGACGTTTGGACCTGCAACGAGCGCGACGACGCGTTCCGCAAGGTCATGGACAAGTATCCGAACATCAAGATCGTCAGCGAACAGGGCTTCGCGGACGTCTCGCAGGCAGGCACCTGCGCCGACGCGATCCTTGCGCAGTATCCCGATGTGGACGGCATCTACGCCACGTGGGACGTTCCGGCAGAGGAAGTTATGGCTTCCGCCTCCGCCGTCGGCCGCAATGACCTGATCATTACCACGGTCGACCTCGGCGACAATGCCGCCCGTGTCATCGCCGAAGACGGCATGATCAAGGCTGTCGGCGCTGCCCGCTCCTATGAGGACGGCGAAGCGATCGCCTACGCGACGGTCTACTCGCTGCTGGACAAGGAACTGACCGACCGCTACGTTGCGACCCCGACGCAGGGCGTTGCACGCGAAAACGTACTTGACGCATACGCAAACTGCTATCAGGTCAACCCCTCTGACAAGATCATTGAGATCTGGGAAGCGGTTTACGGCACTTGGACCTCTCCGCTCGGTTAAAGAAAGAAACGGTGGGAGCCGGCCTTGCGCCGGTTCCCACCAAATTGGAGGAAGAGCAATGGCAGAAAACGTACTTGTGATGCGCGGCATCTGCAAAAGCTTCGGCGGCGTGCCCGTACTGAAAAACGTCGATTTCACGCTGCAAAAGGGAATGATCCATGCCCTCGTCGGCGGTAACGGCGCGGGAAAGAGCACGCTGATGAAGATCATGAGCGGCGTATACAGCTGTGACAGCGGAAGCATCACCGTAAACTCCGTAACAAAACACATCACCTCACCGAACGTGGCCCGCGAAATGGGCATTAAAATGATTTTTCAGGAGCTGAGCTTGGTTCCGACGCTTACGGTTGCCGAAAACATTTTCCTCAACCACGAGAAGACGAAGCGCGGCTTCATGGACAGCGCCGCGATGCAGCGCGAGGCAAAAGAGCTGCTGCACCGGATCGGCGTAGACATAGACGTAAAGAAGACGGTTTCAGACCTGGATGTCGGTGTCTGTCAACTGATCGAAATCGCAAAGGCGATCTCCACGAGCTTTTCCGTTCTGATCATGGACGAGCCGACCGCCTCCCTGACGGAGGAGGAGACGCAGAACCTGTTTTCCATCATGCGCAAGCTCAAGCAGGAGGGCGTTTCGATCGTATATATTTCCCACAGATTAAAGGAAGTGCTCGAGATCGCCGATGAGATCTCCGTGCTGCGCGACGGCAACATCGTCCGCCACGACACCGTCGATCACTTCCGAATGGAAGACCTGATCGAGGACATCATCGGCAAGGGCAGCAACGCGCGCTTCCAGTATATCCCGCGCGACGAGGAGATCTCGCCGGAGCTGATGCTGCGCGTGGAGGATCTTGGCTGGCACGGGAACCCGAACCGCATCAGCTTTGATGTAAAGAAGGGCGAGGTCGTCGGATTGGTCGGCCTGCTCGGAAGCGGGCGAACCGAGATCGTGGAAACGCTCTTCGGCATTCGCAAGCAGAGCGGCTGCCGGATCTACGTGGACGGTCAGCTTGTGCAGAGCCGCAACGTCTCCGAGGCGATCGCAAACGGCTTCGCGCTCATTCCGGAAGACCGCCGCAGGCAGGGTCTGACGCTGATCCACTCGCTGGAGTCGAACGTATCGCTGCCCAACCTGAAAAAGCTGTGCGGTCGGCTCTTCCTCCGCCCGCGCAACGTCAAGCGCTACGCAAGCGAGGCGATCGAGGAATTCGGCGTGAAGGCCAACGGCCCCTCCGACCCGATCTCCAGCCTTTCCGGCGGCAATCAGCAGAAGATCGTCATCGCCAAGTGGTTCAAAAAGGAGCCGAAGATCCTGCTGATGGACGAGCCGACCGCCGGTGTGGACATCGGCGCAAAAACGGAGATCATCCGGATCATCCGCAGCTTTGCCAAGGAGAAGAAAAGCGTTCTTTTCATCTCTTCGGAGCTGTCGGAGGTTCTGGCGATCTGCGACCGCATCATCGTCCTGAAAAACGGACAGATCCAGAAGACCATTATGCGAAACGAAATTCACTCGGAGGAGGAGCTTCAGCATGCAGTTCAAATGTAAAACCAGTCTACGCGACCTACGGGGACGGGTCGACATTGCCAAGTACATGGTATACATCATCTTCCTGTGCACGATCGGCCTGTTTGCCATCTGGCTGGGCGACACCTTCTTCTCGCTGACGAATATCCTGAACATCACAAGACAGACCGCAATGATCTCCGTGATGGCCGTCGCCATGGTCTTTGTCATCGCCACGGGCGGCATCGACCTGACCGTCTCCGGCGTCGTGCCGATCTCCGGCCTGCTCTGCGCGATCGTGCTGGAAAAGACGGACAATATGTTCGCGGGCATCGCGGTGGCGCTTCTGGTCGGCACGCTGATCGGCGCGATCAACGGCGCTTTCATCACTTACATGAAGATCCCCGCCTTCCTGATGACGCTGGGTATGCAGTTCGCGCTCAAGGGCGTGGCCATGTGGATCAGCGACACGAAGTCCGTCCCGATCTACCACAAGACCTTTAACCACATCTTCGGTTACAGCGACGTGTTCGGCATTCCCGTTCTGCTCATCTGGACGATCGTCTTTGTGATCATCGGCGTCATTCTGCTGCGCCTGCGTCCCTTCGGCAGAAAGGTGCTGGCCGTCGGCGGCAACGCTACCTCCGCAAAATACTCCGGCATCAAGGTCAACAGCATTCTCATCCGCACCTATATGTTCTCCGGCTTCTGCGCCGCCTTCGCGGGTCTGCTCTACGCCGGCAGAACGCAGGCTGCAAAGTACACCTACGGTGAAAACGATGAAATGAGCATCATCGCGGCCGTCGTGCTCGGCGGCACGGCAATGACCGGCGGCACCGGAAGCATCGTCGGCGCCTTTGTCGGCTCCATGCTCATGGGCATGATCAACAACGGCCTGATCATGGGCGGCCTCGGCGTTCCGCAGCAGAAGATCGTCCGCGGCCTGATCATCATCGTCGCCGTTACCCTCAACAACATTTCCGAACGTAGAAAGACCAGACAGTGATCGCGCACGCGACCGGAGGTTCCTTATGAAATATTCCTTTAACACATGGGCATTCAGCAGCTATCCGAATTGGCTGCCCGCCTACCCGATCGAAGAGGTCATTCGCCGCCTGTCCGTCCTCGGCTACGATGCCGTGGAGCTTGGCTGCACGGCGCCGCACGCTTGGCCGGACTTTATGGACAAACAGGATCGCAAGGCGCTTCTCTCCTTTGTGAAAGCGCACAACATGGTCTTTTCCACCCTTCTGCCCGTGACGGGTGTCGCGGCGGGCGCGAACCCTGCCTCCGCCAACGCCCGCGAGCGCGCGTGGACGGTAAAGCACCTTTGTGACATCTGCGACCTTGCGGCCGATCTGGAGTGCCGTCAGATCCTCTACGTTCCCGGTTTTTTCATCTATGGGACGCGCAGAGAGGACGCATGGCGCTGGGCGGTCGAATCGCTGACCGCCATCGGGCAGCACGCGCAGCGGCTCGGCATCCGTCTTTTGATCGAACCGACGCCCTCGGACGCCAATCTTGTCGAAACGCTGGACGACGCAAAGGAGCTGCGCGCGCAGAGCGGTCTTGACAACGTTGACCTGATGTTCGACGTGGCGCACGCGCTCTTCCGCGCGGAGCAGCCGGAGGATTACGTCCGGCTGCACGGAGCGGACATCCGGCACATCCACCTCTCGGACTACAACCGGATGGCTCCGGGCGACGGCGGCTATGACTTTACCGACATGATGCAGGCGCTCAAGGACATTTCCTTTGACGGCTATCTGACGATGGAAGCGGCGTTCACCAAGCGCTCCGAGCAGCCCTTCACGGCTGCGCGCCGTGCCATCGAATACCTGCGTGGGATCGAAGCGACCCTGCGCTGAGCGCGGAATCTGAAAACCACCGACACGACCGCCGCCCGATAAAGCGGCTCGGCTATGGGAGTATAAAACATGAAAACAATCGGAATCAGTATGGTCGGATCCGGCTTCATGGGAAAGCTGCATACGCTCTCCATCGGAAGCTATCCAATTTATTATTATCCGTCCGATGTGCAGCCGCGTCTGGAGTGCATCGTCGGGCATACCCCGCAGGCGGCACAGGAAGGCATGAAGCAGTTCGGCTTCCGGCGCGCCGCGACGGACTGGCGCACGCTCCTGACGGACGAAAAAACGGACGTCATCGTCATTGCCACGCCGAACGACCTGCACCGTCAGATCGCGATCGAGGCGATCCGCGCGGGCAAGCACGTCTTTTGCGAAAAGCCGCTGGGGCTTAATGCGCAGGAGGCCTACGAGATGTACAAGGAAGCCGAGCGCATGGGTGTCGTCGCCGCCTGCGGTCACAACAACCGCGCGCTGGCGGCCGTGCGCATGATCAAGCGCCTTATGGAGCGCGGTGAGTTCGGCACGATCTACAGCATTCAGATGCGCTATATCCAGTCTTGGGGCATGAGCGATCTCAAGCCGATGCAGTGGCGCTTTGACGAGAAGCGCGCCGGAAGCGGCACGCTGGGCGACACCGGTTCCCACGCGATCGACATTGGCCGCTATCTGCTGGGCGATGTGCGCCGCGTATGCGCCGTGAGCCGGACGTTCGTCAAGGAGCGCAACATCTACGCAAACGCGCTGCTCTCCGGCGCAGATACCTCTACCCTGCTCGGCACGCAGGCGGTCGATGTCGATGACGACATCAAAACGCTGGTCGAGTTTGAGAACGGCGCGACCGGAACGCTCTGGTCCAGCCGCTTCTGTCTGGGGCATGAGGACTCGCTCGACATTGAGATCTACGGCAGCAAAGGTTCCGCGCGTTTCTCCAGAGAGCGTCCGAACGAGCTGGAGTTCTACTCCTCGAACGATCCGTCCGACGAGCGCGGGTTCCACCGCATCAAGATGGGGCCGGAGCACCCGAACGGCGAACTGTGGCCCATGGCCGATCTCGGCATCGGCTATGTGGAGCAGAAGTGCGTGGAATACCGCGATTTCTTCCGCGCCGTCGCGCTGGGCGACCCGTCACTGGTCTCTTGCAGCTTCTATGACGGTTATAAAGTATGTCAGTTTATCGACGCGGCAAAGCAGTCCTCCCGAGAGGGCGGCTGGGTCGCCTTGGAGAATACATAACGATGGAAAATTATTTACTGCGTGCAAAGCACGGAAACTATGCCTTAGGCTCCTTTAACGTCAACACCTACGACGAAATGGTCGCGCTGTGCGAAACGGCGGCGCGGCTCGGGCAGCCGCTGATCCTCATGGCGAGCATGAGCTGCGCCCGCTTCATGGGTGAAAAGACCTTTGTAAAGCTCGTACAGGCGCTCAACGACGCCTACCCGATCGAGGTATACAGTCATCTGGATCACTGCACCGATCAGGAGCTTTTGCTGCGGTGCGTGGACGCCGGCTTTGACAGCGTGATGTTCGACGGTTCGCACCGTCCCTTTGCGGAAAATTTGCAGATCACCTCTTCCCTGAGCGCCTACTGCCACGAGCGCGGCGTTCTTTTGGAGGGCGAGCTTGGCGTGATCGCCGGCGAAGAAGGCCCCGTGAAGAGCAAGTTCAGCGAATTTACCGATCCGGATCAGGCCGAGCGCTTCGTCCGCGAGAGCGGTGTGGATTTCTTCGCCGTTTCCATCGGCAACGCGCACGGCTTTTACAAGGGTGAGCCGAAGCTGCACTTTGACCTTCTGGAAGAGCTGGTACGCCGCTGCCCCGTCCCGCTCGTGCTGCACGGCGGAACGGGCATCCCGCAGGAGGACATCCGCCGTGCGATCGCCATGGGCATCTGCAAGGTCAATGTCGGAACGGAGATCCGCAGCGCCTATGTCGGCGCGCTCTATTCCTACACGCAAACACACGAAAAGGGCGACGTGCGCGACTTTGTGAAGTATCTGCGCGCCGCCGTGGGAACCGCGTCGGAGCGCTATATGGAGTGCTTCGCCGCAGCCAAATGATATGAACGACCTCTTTCTTGCCGTTGAGACCGGCGGAACGAAGCTGCAATTCGTCCTCGGGGACGCGCAGGGCTGCATCTTGCGGCGCTCGCGGCTTTCGGTCGCCCGCGAGCGGGGGTTTCAGGGGATCTTGGAGGCCGTCACCGCGCAGGTACCGCTGTTTTCCGCCGCGGCTGCGCAAAACGGCGCGCGCATCGCGCGCATCGGCGTCGGCTTCGGCGGACCGGTGGACGCCCGCAGCGGGTGTGTTCTCGGCTCCATGCAGATCTCCGGCTGGAGCGATTTCCCGCTCAAGGCCTATTTGGAAGAGAAAACCGGCCTGCCCGTGCGCGTCTACAACGACACGGACGCGGCAACTTGGGGCGAGTACCGCCTCGGTGCCGGACGCGGGACGCGAAATTTCTTTTACACGAACATCGGAAGCGGCGTCGGCGGCGGCGCGGTGCTGAACGGACGGCTGTATCTCGCGCAGGGGCGCGGCAGCATGGAATTCGGCCAGAGCTACACCGTCGGCGCGGCGGACACGGCTGAGCGCGTCGAAGCGCTGTGTTCCGGCTGGGCGGTGGAGCATTGTCTGCGGCAGGCAAAGATCCCGCCTGCAAGCGTTCTCTCCGCCAAGCAGCAGGAAACCCTGACCTGTCGGGACTGGGCGGAGGCGATCCGCAGCGGAGATGCCTACGCCTGCGCGCTGCTTGACCGGCACGCTTACCGCTTTTCCGTGGGACTTGCCAACGTGATCTCCCTGCTCGATCCGGAGGTGCTTGCCATCGGCGGCGGTGTGCTGGAAGCGCTGCTGCACTTTTCCAATGTTTTTCATTAAAAAACATAAAATAAA
>USIH01000002.1 GCA_900554705.1 uncultured Eubacteriales bacterium | reverse complement strand
CGTCGGCGTATATAGATACGGTAGGGCGTGAGTTGCGAAGTAAGTCAAAATTATTATAAATCAATCAGCTTTCAACTTGCAAAAATTCAAAAAACTGGACTATTTATATTGCAATCTTGCGGACAGCTTTCTTAAAAATTAATCAATTTTGACGGTTGCGGACTTTTTTGACAGTATAAGCGGAACTGCCCAACGGCAGTTCCGCTTGCTTTGACCCATGGCAAGATCGCACACCCGCATTTGGGCAGGCGACCCCATCCGTTATCGTGCAGTTAGCTCAAAAACGGCTTCCTTGCGGCACACGCGCCGATCCGCTTAATGCTGCTCGGTTCCCCGCCTGACATGGTTCACGGGAGCACGTTGCGCAAGACCGGTCTCTCAACACCACTTACACGGACTGCAACAAAATCACCGACCCGGGTGCGGGGATTCATCCCTGCTGTAGCGGATTGCAGGCTACAGGGCACCGCTATCTCCCCGACTAGTGCGACCTTGCCACAGGTCAAAGCCGTGCGCTTATTCTACCTCTGCCAGTCTGTCATCGATGTAATCTGCCAGATCGCCAAGCGTCGTGGGCTTCTCGTCGTCATCCAACTCAAAGTCGATGCCCAGCTCTTCTTCCAGATCCATCAGCATCTCCACCATATCCAGCGAGTCAAGGTGCAGGCTCTCAAAGGTGGTCTCGCGGCTCATTTCCTCCTGAGGAATATCGAGCTGCTCAGACAGGTATGCTGCAATTCTATCGTACATCAAATCCAACCTCCGTATCTCTCGGTGGAGTTGTCCACACGAATATGATACGTATTTTTTCGCCGTTGTCAAGTGTTATTTTTCATTCCCTCAATTCAGGAAATCTTTCAGCACTCTCGCGCGGGTCGGATGACGCAGCTTTCGCAGCGCCTTGGCCTCGATCTGGCGGATGCGTTCACGGGTCACGTTAAACTCGTCTCCCACCTCTTCCAGCGTATGCATTTTGCCGTCGATCAGGCCGTAGCGCAGGCAGAGCACCTTCTCCTCTCGAGGCGTCAGCGTATGCAAAACGCCTGCAAGCTGCTCCCGAAGGATCGCTGCCGTCGCGGCATCCATCGGCTCCGAAGCGTCCTCGTCCTGAATGAAATCGCCCAGATGGCTGTCGTCCTCTTCGCCGACCGGCGTTTCCAGCGAGACGGGATCCTGCCCGACGCGCATGACCTCCTCGACCTTTTCCAGCGGAAGCTCAAGGCGCGACGCGATCTCATCGGCCGACGGCTCACGTCCAAGCTCCTGCACAAGGTCATGCGTCGCGCGGGAGACACGGTTAATCGTCTCGACCATGTGCACCGGTATGCGAATGGTGCGCGCGTGATCCGCGATCGCGCGGGATATGGACTGGCGGATCCACCACGTAGCATACGTCGAGAATTTATATCCTTTTTGGTAGTCAAATTTTCCGGCTGCCTTCATCAGGCCAAGGTTGCCCTCCTGAATCAGATCCAGCAGCGGTAGTCCCCTGCCGACATAGCGCTTTGCAATGGAGACGACCAGCCGCAGGTTGGCTTCCACCATCTTCTGATAGGCTCCCTCGTCCCCCTCGTGCATCTTTTTTGCCAGCTCCAGCTCTTCCTGCGGTGTCAGGAGCGGAATATTGCCGATCTCCTTGAGATACATCCGCACCGGATCGCCCACCTGAATGCCTTCCGTTATCGTTTCGGTATCAAGCAGCTTTTCCTCTTCTACAAGGGCAATATCTTCTTCACTCGGAAGCATTTCCTCCGGCTTTGCGAGCATTTGCACCACATCGCTGACGTCGATCTCTACACCGGCGGCCTCCAACGCATCGTAGATCATGTCGGTCTGTTTTTCATCGGCGTCGATGGAGTCAAGCGCATCAATCAGATCCTTTGAGGAAACCTTTTTGTCCTTTTTCGCGGTTTCCAAAAGCTTTTGCAGCGTCTCGTGCATCCGTACTTCCTCCATGAATTATGTACCTCCATATCCCTTTTTCTTTCGCAGGCTCTCCTGCATGGCGCGCAGCGCTTGCGTGCTGTCGACACTGCCCGTCCGATGCTCCTGCCGCAAAAGCGCGACGCAGTCGTCAAACGCTTCGTCGGAAAGCAGCGTGTCCGGCTTGTTCAGAACAGACGTCAAATGCGACATTTCCGCCGGAGTCAGCAGCTCCGCGAGCGCCGCAGGCGTCACGGAAAGGTCGCTCTTCCAGCGTTCGCGCAAGGCGGAAAAGGCCTTAGCAAACATCGACACGGAAAAGTAGTCGTCATCGAGTTCTTCGCAGCGCGCAAACAGATCCGGCTGCCGCAGCAGCATACGCAGAAGGCTTTCCTCCGCCATAGCGCTGCGCAGATTATCGTAACGCACCTCGCGCATCTTCGGCTGCCTTGCAACGGAAATTTCAAGCTCTTTCTTTTCCTGATCCTTCCTCTGCATCGCTTTGCGGCGCTTGAATGCCCTTGTGATCTCCAGCTTCATTACTTCCGGTGTAATACCTGCCATTTCTGCGGCTCTTACGCCGTAGATTTCCCGCTCCACGGGTGTGGAATACATGGAAATAAGTTCCGCCGCCTTCTTCGCGAACTCTACTTTTTGTGCGTCCTGTGTCAAATCAAATTTCATTTGCAGCGAGCGCAGGCGATACTCCGCCTGACTCTCGGAATCCTCCAAAAGCAGCCGGAAGCGATCCGCACCGAATTTTTTCAAATACTCATCCGGATCCTTCGCATCCCGCATCCGCAGGACTCTGACGTGCAGGCCGGTCTTTTCCAGCATCGGTATGGCGCGCTGCGTCGCGTTCTGACCGGCGGCGTCGCCGTCGTAGGTCAGAACGATCTCATCGGTATACTTTGAGAGCATATCGGCGTGCTCCTGCGTCAGGGAGGTGCCAAGGGAAGCGACGGCGCAGTCAAAGCCGTACTGATGCAGCGCGATGGCGTCCATGTAGCCCTCGGTCAGGATGATATAGCCGAGCTTGCTCTTTTTGACGAAATTCATTGCAAAAAGGTTCCGCCGTTTATTGAAAATCAGCGTCTCCGGCGAATTGAGATACTTGGGCGTCGAGTCGTCCATCACGCGCCCGCCGAAGCCGATAACATTGCCGCGCACGTCGATGATCGGGAACATCAAGCGGTTGCGGAAGCGGTCATAAAGCGTTCCCTTGTCCTTGTTTTGCAGGACAAGCCCCGCCTCGAGCAGCTCCTCCTTGCTGTAGCCCTTCGCCGTCATCGCGTCCATCAGAGACGTCCACGCGTTGGGGGCAAAGCCGAGGCCAAAGCGCGTGATCGTCGCCTGCGCAAGGCCGCGTCCCTGCGCATAGGCGCGCGCCTGCTCCGCCTGCGGTGTTTTGAGGCACGCGTGGAAGAAGCGCGCCGCATCCTTGCAAAGTGCCCACAGGCGCTCCTTTTTACGGTATCGCGCCTGATCCTGTCCGTCCTCCGGTATCTCAAGCCCCGCGCGCTTTGCAAGGAACCGCACGGCATCCGGATAAGAAAGGTTCTCAATTTCCATGATGAAATTGATCACGCTGCCGCCCTTATGGCAGCCGAAGCAGTAATAGATCCCCTTTTCCGGCGCTACGGAGAAAGAGGCTGTCTTCTCGCCGTGGAACGGACAGAGGCCAAACAAATTGCTGCCCCGCCGCGTGAGCGCGACATACTGCCCAACAACTTCCTCGATCGGATTGCGGTTATTCAGTTCGTCAAGAAAAGCGGGGGAAAAAGCCATAATACGTGCTCCTCTTTTATCCGCGCACCTGCCATGCCATGGGAATGAACAGCTCGTCAAACTTGTACATCGCGTACTTATCCGTCATACCGGCAATATAGTCGCACACAACGCGCTCCATGCCGTCAAAGTCCAGCTGCGGGCGGAAATCCGGCGGAAGTTTGTTCGGGTTTTTAATGTAATAGGAATACAATTCCTGTAAAATATGCTGCGCCTTGGACTCCTCGCCCTTTGCGACCGGATTCTTATAAACACGCTCAAACATAAAGCTTCGCAGCGCTTCCATCGTCTGATCCACCGTTTCGTCCATGCCGAGCCGACCGGTGCGCAGCGTGTGCATGACCATGTTGGTCACAAGCGAATTGATCCGGTCGCGGTGGGTATCGCCGAGAACGGCGGAGATCTCGCGCGGAATATCGGCGTTGGTCAAGATTCCGGCGCGCATCGCGTCGTCAATGTCGTGATTGATATAGGCGATCTGATCCGACTTTCGGACGATCTGCCCCTCCAGCGTCTCCGGAAGGCGGCTGTGGCGGCTGTGGCCGAGAATGCCCATGCGAACCTCATAGGTCAGGTTCAGTCCCTGCCCGTCTTTTTCCAGCAGATCCACCACCCGAAGCGACTGCTCATTGTGGCGGAACGCCTTGCCCGTCACTTCGCTAAGCGCCACCTCGCCCGCGTGGCCAAACGGCGTATGGCCGAGGTCATGGCCGAAGGCGATCGCCTCGGCAAGGTCTTCATTCAGGCGCAGCGCGCGCGTGATCGTGCGGGCAATGCGCGCGACCTCCAGCGTGTGCGTCATGCGGGTGCGGTAATGATCGCCCTCCGGCTGTAGGAACACCTGCGTCTTGTGCATCAGCCGCCGGAACGATTTGCTATGTAAAATGCGGTCGCAATCGCGCTGGTAGCAGGTACGCATATCGTTTTCCGTCGGCGCTTCCTCGCGGAGCCTTCCACGGGTGGCGTCGGAAAACTGCGCCTTGTCGCACAAGGTCAGGTGTTCGCACTGCTCAAGCTGCTGACGTATCGTCATTTCGACCACATCCTTAAACGTTTGGCTGCCGCACAGGACAGCGTTTTTTATCTCAGAAATCTTACAGCATTTTCGCCTTTAAGACCAAGTTTTTCGCCGTATAAAACCCGAGCTTCCCATAAAAGTGTTCGTGCATAGCGTCGTTGACCGCTATTAGCTGCACCATTGCCGCGCCCCTCTCGCGGGCGCGCGCAAACACCTCTTCCATCAGCCTTGTTCCTTCACCACGCTTCTGATATTCCGCGTCGAGCAGAATCTCAAACAGATCATAGGACTTCAGGTCGTCATACTGCGTAAATCCGCCGATGGCAAAGCCCGCGATCTTGCCGTCCTCCTCCGCAATGAGGTTCAGAGAGTCCTCGCGCGTGCACACGGGGTGCAGTCTGCGGTAAGCCTTTTGAACCGTCCAATCGTCGCCTTCCCGCGTGTTAAAATAATGCGTAAAAAGCTCCGCGAGCGGATAAATGTCCTTCTCCTCGATCAGTCGGTAATTCATGCGTGTTCTCCTCCAAGCGGAAACGCCCGATAAACGTTGTCGCCGGTCAGCCCTTCGATGGTACCGGCGGACATATCGAGCACACGCGCAAGAAACGGCTCTGCCTGCGCCTGCGGCAGCAGCAGATCAAAGCTCACATCCGCGCCGAAATCCGTTCCCTCGATCACGCCGCCAAAAGCAGCGACCTCTAATTTGACGCGTTCAAACCAACTGTAAGGGCACGGCAGATAGATCTTCGTCCAGACTTGTTTTATGGATCGACCCGCAGCATCGAGCGCCAGCTTTGCGCTGTGCGCATAGGCACGGACAAGGCCGCCCGCGCCCAAGAGGATACCGCCGAAATAGCGCGTGACCACACAGGTAACATTAAAAATTTCCTCGCGCTGCAACACCTGTAACACAGGCATTCCGGCCGTGCCGCCCGGCTCGCCATCGTCCGAAAAGCGTGTCGCGCCGTCGCGGATGATATAGGCATAAACGTTATGTGTCGCGTCCCAATAGGTCTCCCGCATCCGCTTTAGACAGGCAAGCGCCTCCTGCTCCGTATCGGTCGGAAAAATGTGGCCGATAAAGCGGGAGCGCCGCTCCGTAAACTCCGCGTCGGCAATTTTGCTCGGAACGAGATACGGCTTCATGACGCCTCCTTCGCAAAGCGGCGGTAGCGCCCGTAAAGCTCGTCGTTACAGGTCAATTCAACTTCAATTCCTTCCGAAAGATACTCGACGCGGTGAACCTGCGCCTGCTCATGGAGCGCAGCGATCGCACCGCCCTCGGAATAAGGCAGCAGCAGCGTCACATGGTGAAGCGCGCCGGTGAGGGTCTGTTCGATCCGGAACAGAAGCTCATCCATGCCGACACCGTTGCGGGCGCACATCGGAATGTTCTGCTCTCCAACAGGGAAATTGCGCATATCCTCCAAAAGATCGACCTTGTTATAGCAGCGCAGAACCGGTGTTTCCGGCCTTGCAAGCTGCGCGATCAGACGATCGACCACGGCGATATGCGCCTGACACTGCGGGTCGGAGGCGTCGATCACGTGCAGAAGGAGATCAGCATATTGCAGCTCTTCCAGCGTGGCCTTAAAGGCCTCCACAAGATGATGCGGCAGCTTTGCGATAAAACCAACCGTGTCGGACAGGAGCACTTCCAGATGATCAGACACCCTGAGCTTGCGCGTTGTGGTGTCGAGCGTGTCAAACAGGCGGTCGTTTGCCGGAATACCGGCATCGGTGAGCTGATTGAGAAGCGTCGATTTACCGGCGTTCGTGTAACCGACGAGCGCAACGACCGGAACCGCGTTTTTGATCCGCCGCTCGCGCTGGACGGCGCGGGTCTTGCGCACCTGCGCAAGCTCCTCTTTGAGCTTGTCGATCCGCTGGCGAATGTGGCGGCGATCCATCTCAAGTTTTGTCTCGCCGGGGCCGCGCGTTCCGATGCCGCCGCCAAGCCGCGACATCGACTTTCCCATACCGGAGAGCTTCGGCAGCAGATACTGGTACTGCGCAAGTTCCACCTGTAGCCGCCCCTCCGCCGTCTTTGCGCGCTGCGCAAAGATGTCGAGGATCAGCGCGCTGCGATCCAGCACGGTCGCGCCGGTAAGCTCCTCAAGCGCGCGAATTTGTGACGGAGAAAGGTCGTTGTCAAAAACGACCATATTTGCATCCGTGTTTTCCAAAAGGGTTTTTAATTCCTCCGCCTTTCCCTCGCCGATGAAGCTGTGTGGGTCGGGCGTATGGCGGTTTTGCAGCATTTTCGCCGTACAAACGCCGCCTGCCGTCTCCAGCAGCGCCTCCAGCTCGTCCAGAGACTCGTCGCTCGCCGTCTCCTCCGGCGAAAAGCAGTCCGCATTCAAGCCGACCAAAACCGCTTTTTCTATCCTGATCTTTTCTTCCATACTCTCTCCAAAAACGCGAAAAAACGCCCGAAAGAATGAAAAAAGTCCGCACCGATATAACGATGCAGACTTTAATCATTACTTCAGGCCAAACTTCTTGTTGAAGCGGTCAACACGTCCGCCGGTATCGACCAGCTTCTGCTTGCCGGTATAGAAAGGGTGGCACTTGGAGCAAATTTCGACCTTGATGTCCTTCTTGGTGGAACCGGTCTCGATGACCTCACCACAAGCACAACGGATCGTCGTCTGTTCGTATTTCGGATGGATACCTTCCTTCATCACATTCACCTCTTTCTTCTGTGGTAAAAGGGCGAAAAGCCCCGTATTTTTTTCAACGCCCCGATATAATACCATACTCTTCTGCAAATTGCAAGTCTTTTTTTCAGCTTTTTCCGCTTTTCTTATAACAGACCCGCAGCGCACGTTCCGTTCCGGCCGGTTCCGGCGCGGCAGTGTCGGAAAACAGGCCGTAAAGGTCGGCTGCTCTGCGCTCAAGCTCTCCGTAGCTTGCGTCCGGCGGGGTCTGTCCCGCATGGATCAGCGGGATCGTCCCGACCTCCCGCGCCCTTCGGATAACGGAGGCGCCGAGGTCGTTAAAGGCAAGCGCGCGCACATAGGGCGGCGGTGCATTGAGCGTGTCCTCGTCTATGCCGAGGAATGCGCAAAGAAGCAGCCGTGCAATGCGCGTCCTCGTGTAGCGCTTGGATTTGGCTGCCTCGACGATCTCGTCAAGGCCTCCTTTTTCGCGGCAGGCCGCCATGACCTTGCGCCACAGGCCTTCGCCTCCATATGGCAGCATTGCAAACTCCGTCTCGCTCAGCGCGCGCAGGCGCGCAAGGAAGGCTCGCTCCCCTGCCGCCAAGCTGTGCCGTGTCTGCCCCGTCATGACCTCCAGCGCGCTTTGCGGGACAAATCCATCCCACTGCGCGCGTCGGCGCAAAAACGCGGCTGAGGGGCATTGCGGGTCCGTCCCGTCATGATAAGAACCGTCGCGACGTATCGTCATCGGCACCATACCGCTTTCGTCACGTAGGAGCGCTTTGCAGTACTCCACGCCCAAAATATCGTTCGGCTGGCACAGCAGCTCTGCATCGCCTCCAAGTGCGCGCACCGCATTCTCCCGCGCGCGCGGGAAGGAAACGCCGCTTGCAAGCGAACTGCGCAGCTTGGCACGGAAGGCATCGGTCAAAAGAAGCCGCGCAGTGGAAAGGAGCCGTCCCGTGTCCCCGCTTTCGCTGCCGAAGCAGAGCGCGTCCACGCAGCCCATCCGGTCAAATATCTTCACCGCGCCGGAGGCAAAGCCCTCCGCAGAGCGTAACGCACAGGTAACGGGAAGCTCCAGCACAAGGTCGGCACCACAGGAAAGCGCCGCAGCGGCGCGCGTCATCTTATCTAAGATCGCAGGCTCGCCGCGCTGGACATAGTTGCCGCTCATCAGGCAAACCACCGCGCCTTGCGGCTTGAGCACGGCGACCTGGTGCGCGTGTCCGTTATGAAACGGGTTATATTCGCAGACAATTCCGATGTTTTTCATAAAAAACCTCATGAAGGCAAATTTGCACTTGCCACAAAGCGGAAAGTAGTATAAAATAGATGTGTTTGTGATTATAGTACCACGAATTTTTCGAAAAAGAAATACTGAATTGGGAGATGCAACCATGAAAATTCTTGTTATCAACGCAGGCAGTTCCTCACTAAAGTATCAACTGATGGATCCCAGCACCGGAGAGGTGTTCGCGAAGGGACTCTGTGAGCGCATCGCGCTCGACGGTCGGCTGACTCACAAGGTTCCCGACAAGGGCATTAAAGTAGAGCGCGAGATTCCTATGCCCACTCACTCCGAGGCAATCACTGCGGTTCTGGACATTCTGACCGACAAAGAGTACGGTGTGGTAGCCTCTCTTGACGAGATCGACGCGGTCGGTCACCGTGTGCTGCACGGCGGCGACAAATTCGTCGCTTCCTGCGTGATCAACGAGGCGTGCAAGCAAGCGATCCGTGACTGCATTCCGCTCGGCCCGCTCCACAACCCCGCCAATCTGAAGGGCATCGAAGCCTGCGAGGCAGCCATGCCCGGCAAGCCGCAGGTCGCCGTGTTCGACACCGCATTCCACATGACCATGCCGCCGAAGGCATACCGCTACGCCATCCCCACGGAATACTATGAAAATGACCACCTGCGCCGCTACGGCTTCCACGGCACCTCGCACCGCTACGTTTCCAAGCGCGCGATCGAGCTGATGGGCAAGCCTGCCTCCGAGCTGAAGATCATCGTCTGCCACCTTGGCAACGGCTCCTCCCTCTCCGCCGTCGCGGATGGAAAGTGTCAGGATACCTCGATGGGTCTTTCCCCGCTTGCCGGCGTCCCCATGGGAACGCGCTGCGGCGATATTGACACCTGTGTCGCGCAGTACATTATGGACAACCATAATATGAGCGCTGACGAGTGCCTGACGATGCTGAATAAAAAGTCCGGTGTCCTTGCCCTGTCGAACGGTGTTTCCTCCGACTTCCGCGATCTGGAAGCGGGCGCGAAGAACGGCGACGAGGCGTGCCAGCTTGCGCTGGATAAGTTCTGCTATGAAGTCCGCAAGTACATCGGCGCCTATGCCGCTGCGCTCGGCGGTCTTGACTGCCTTGTCTTTACCGCCGGTGTCGGCGAGAACGGCTCTACTAACCGCGCCGCGATCTGCGAGGGTCTGGAATTCCTCGGTGTGAAGCTCGACGCGGAGCGCAACAAGGTGCGCGGCGAAGAGGCACTGATCTCTTCCGACGACTCCCGCGTGAAGGTTTGGGTCATCCCCACCAACGAAGAGCTGATGATCGCGCAGGACACCGCAGAGCTTTGCGGGAAATAAAGCAAAAGAGTGTCTCGGTGCAAACCACCGAGACACTTTTTCATTATCTTCGGAAATTGCCCATGGTCTCCTTCACGCTGGAAAGGTAGGCAAACGAAGTCGGGAACTGCTGAATGATCTTCTGCACTTGAACGATCTCACGCTTGTTCACAATGCAGATCAGCAGCTTTTTGTCGTTGTGCGTAAAGCCGCCCATCGCGGAAAGCTCCGTCACGCCGTGGTTGAGCGCGCTCATGAGTGCCTGCGAAAGCTCCTCCGGCGTGTCGGTGACGATCTCAAATTTGACCGCTTCCTTGAATCCCTTCAGCATTCCGTCGCCGACCTTGCTGGAGATATAGCTGTAAAACAGGCAGAGGATCACCGGCTCGATCTGGAAATCATACACGAAGTAGGAGGCGACCGCGACAAGCGCATTGATGGAGAAAATGATCCACAGAAGGTTAATCTCCGGATGGTAGTGATGCACCCACGCGGCGATCAGATCCGTGCCGCCGGTGGAGGAATTGCGCTTCATCACAATGCTGTAGGAAAAGCCGCAGACCACACCGGCCGCGACCGGCGCGAGAATCGTGCTCGTTCCGTTTTGCGTATGGTATGCAATGCGAGAAAGGTCGATCTCGGAAAAAACAACGAGCATGACGGAAAAAACGACCGTGAAGAACGTGGAACGAATGACGTACGTTCTGTCCACGATGCGGTATGTAATAATGACCAGCGGGACGTTAAAAGCAAAGATCAAGTAACCGGTTTTGATACCGGTCAGGTGCTCGATGATCGTTGCGATGCCCGGAAGACCCGACGGCGCAAACTGGTTGGGATAGATAAACAGCGCGTAGGTAAACGCAAAAGTAACGGCGCATAAGATCAGCACGGCATAATCCTGAAAGCGGCGCAGCTTCGACATTGCCTCATCTCCATTCTATCATTAATAGTAGCGCATTTTGAAAAAAAGTCAATCTCTGTTTCTGCGCAGGAAGGCAAGCAAGCCGCGGCATCCAAGCTCTATGTCGTTCCACGCCGTATCAAAATCGTCCGTGTACCAAGGATCGGCGATCCCGCCGGGTCGGTCGGTATAATCCAGCAGCAGGTGCATCTTCCCTTCCGGATCGCCGTTGCAGATGTTTCGCATCCGGCGCAGGTTACTCTCTTCCATTCCGATCAAAAGGTCAAAGGAATCGTAGTCCTCACGTGTGAGCAGGCGCGCCCGCTTCTCCGAGCAGTCGATGCCGTGCTGCGCGAGCTTCTTTTTCGCGGGCGGATAGACGGGGTTTCCGATCTCGTCGGAGCAGGACGCTGCGGACGCAATGAAAAACTCCCCTGCTACGCCCTCCTTTTTCACAAGGTCTTTCATGATATATTCCGCCATCGGGCTTCTGCAAATGTTCCCGAGGCATACAAACAGGATCTTTGTCATATCTTCCTCCTCATTTTTTCAGAGTATATCATAAAGTTGCGCTTCGGTCTATGCCTTTTTCAAATTTTGTCCTTGACAAATCGCAAAACAGTGCTTATAATAACCATGCTTTCGGGGTGTGGCGAAGTTTGGTATCGCGCTTGGTTCGGGACCAAGAGGCCGCGGGTTCAAGTCCCGCCACTCCGACCATAAGTCCACCGTAATTTTGATAGAATTACGGTGGATTTTTATGCTATAATGAGTTAGACAAATCGGAATTTGATGGAGGTAAAGCATGCTGAACAGCAAGGGGTTTGACCTTTGGGCGGATGGATATGACAAAACTGTCGGTATTTCCGATGAGGAAAGCACATATCCATTTGCCGGTTATAAGGAAGTGCTTGGGCTCATTTTCAAGACAATCATGGAAACCACAAATGCCGTTGTATTGGATATAGGATTTGGAACAGGCACATTAACAATGAAACTGTACGAGCAGGGTTGCTCCATTTATGGGCAGGACTTCTCGGCAAGAATGATTGCGCTGGCATCTGAAAAAATGCCAAATGCACATTTATATCAAGGGGACTTTTCAACGGGACTTGTCGAGCCGCTTCAAAACCGGCGCTATGATTATATCGTGGCGACATACTCTCTGCATCACCTGACAGATGCACAAAAAAGCGTATTTCTTACTGAATTGCGCAACCATCTAAAAGAAAACGGAAAAATTATGATCGGCGATGTTGCCTTTGAAACACGAAAGGATTTGGAGCGGTGCAGGCTGGCTGCGGGGGGCGCATGGGACGACGAGGAAATCTATTTTGTTGCCGAAGAACTGAGAAAAGATTTACCGGGACTTTCATTTATGCAAGTATCCGATTGCGCAGGTATTCTGATATTAGGCCGATAACCTCCAGTTTGACGTGGAGTGGCAGTGGAGTTGTCAAAAACAATGCACCCCCTTAAATGGAGAACTGCACCCCCCTCTGAACCGAAGCTGCACCCCCTTTAATGGTTTCTATCAAAATTACGGTTCTTTGCCATCGTGCCGCCGTAATTGGAATTACGGCGGCACTTTCATTTTTGTGTCGAACAGATCGGACTTAACGATCGTTGAGGTTTGTGTATGATTGATTACATTGAAACGCACCGGTTTTCATCCAACAATCGGGAGCTGCTACGAAATGATAAAACGTGCGGATGCTTTTATTGCCTAAAACGATTTGACCCGAAAGAGATCGTTGATTGGATCGAAGACGCATCCGGCACCGCGATATGCCCATATTGCGGCGTTGATTCAATTATCGGCGAATATAGCGGTTATCCGATCACAGAGGATTTTTTGAGGCGTATGCGGCAGTATTGGTTTTCATCGTCTCTATCCGAATAAAACAGGCGCGGTCTTCGGACTTTTCCGAAGACCGCGCCTGTGTTTTTTGCGCAAGTCAGTTTGCAGTTTTCACCGCTGCGCCTGTCGGCACGCTCGACAGTGAGTTCTTTATTACGGAAGAAAGATACAATTTCAAACTTATATAGTATTGAGACCAGCTTGCTTTGCAAGAATTTTGACCTGCTTCGCAACTCGCGCCTTAGCGTATCTCTATACGCCGACAGGCGTGAGTTGCTCGTCTTCCGAACCTTTTTGGCAGGTTCCCAGTGTACCGTAAAAAGTTTTTCGACACGCTGAGAAGTCGCAGGCATCCCGCCTGTGACTTCTTCATGGCAGCATCAGTTCGTAATAACCGTCGATCTCGGCGCCGACAGCCGCTGCCGCACGCTCGACATCGGCTCTTGCCGTGATGGGTGCGCTCCACGCAAGCCCACAGCCCGCCGTGATCTCGCGCGGGATCGGAATGAGCCGACCGGCGATCTGATTGTCGTTGCAGTAACGCTCGATCGCCATCGCCGCCGTTGTCGTGTGAAAGGCCACAACAAGGCGCAGTTGTTTTTCTCTCATTGCACGGCAATCTCCTTTACCGCAAGGATCGTCGTCTCGACCTCCTGCTCGGTATTGAACCACGAAAAGCTGAAGCGCACCGCGCCGGAATCCACGGTACCGAGCGCCGCGTGCATCCGCGGCGCGCAGTGCGCGCCGGAACGGGTCGCAATACCGTAGCACTCCGACAGTTCGTCGGCGACGCTGCCGGAGTCGTAGTCACGGATGTTGAGCGCAACAATCGCGGCGCGCTCCCGCGCCGAAAAATCGCCGTAAACCTTCACGCCGTCAACGTCCTTCACGCCGTTATAAAAGCGACGCATCAGCGCGTTTTCCTTCTCCTGCACAGCCGTCAGGCCAGCTTTCTGCAAATAGGCAAACGCCGCAGATAGGCCGGCGATCCCGTGGCCGTTGAGCGTTCCGGCCTCCAGTCTGGTCGGGTACTGCGCGGGCTGCTGTCTTCTGTAGGAGTGCACACCGGAACCGCCGACCTTCCACGGCGCGATCTCCACGCCCTCGCGGAGGCACAGGCCTCCAGTTCCCTGCGGTCCCATCAGCCCTTTGTGTCCCGTAAAACAGAGGATGTCGATCCCCATCGTCTCCATATGGATTGGGATGCAGCCAGCCGTTTGCGCGGCGTCAACGATCAGAAGCAGCCCGTGCTTTTTCGTAATTTCACCGATGCGGGTCAGGTCGAGGAGATTTCCGGTCAGGTTGGAAGCGTGCGTGCACACGATCGCGCGGGTCTGTGGGCGGACCAGCCGCTCAAACTCCGCATAGTCGATCCGTCCGGTGCGGTCGGCGGGAACAAAGCTGAGAGAAACCCCACGCTCCGCCTCCAGACGGTATAGCGGGCGCAGGACAGAGTTGTGCTCCAGATCCGTCGAGATCACATGATCTCCGGCGTGCAGCACACCCGCGATGGCAATGTTCAGCGCCTCCGTTGCGTTCGACGTAAACACGACATGATCCGGCCGCGCGCAGCCAAAAAACGCCGCAGCACGACAGCGCGCGTCATAAATGACGCGCGAGGCCGCAAGCGCGCTGCTATACGAGCCGCGAGCGGAGTTTCCCATGCTGCACATCGCTTCCGTCACCGCGCGGACGACCTCCGGCGGTTTATGGAGCGTCGTGGCCGCGTTATCCAGATAGATCATCCCGTTACGGCTTTATCACCTTTGCGGCACCGTTGAGCTTTTCGACAATGGAATACATATTCGTGACCGAGCCTACGGCAAGCCGCTCCGTAAGGCCGTAGAAATTCAGGCAGGTGCCGCAGGTCAGGATCTCAACGCCCTGCGCCTCCATGCTTTTTAAGTCCTCCAGCGCGGCGGAGCCCTGCGTCGTGAGCTTCGCGCCGCCGTTATAAAACAGCAGCGTCTTGGGAAGCGTCTCTAACTGAGACAGCGCGTAAATAAACCCCTTCATCAGCGTTGCGCCCAGTGCATCGTCTCCGCGTCCCATGCAGTTCGTGTCGAAGGCAACGACCGTGTTTCCCTCCGGTGCACAGACGATCTGCGGCGCTGCGGCAGGCGCGTTTTCGGCGCGATCGGCCTCAATGCGGACAACAAAATGCTTTTCGTCTACTTTTTCGCTGCTGACCTGAAAGCCGCGATGCGTACCGAGCCGCGTGACATTCTGCACAGCGGTGTCGTTATCGACGTGCACTTCCACAACGCCCTTCGCCTTCATCGCGTCGAGTGCCTTGGTCGCCTTTACAACGGGAATGGGGCAAGCGTCCCCGATCGCATTGACAATGATCTGTTCCATGATGGTGTCTCTCCTTTTATTTTTCCGGTTCATATGGAAATACGTCCATAAAGCGAACCTTAAAACGGTTCAGGCGATACAGACGGTCGATCTTTTCCTTGATCTCCGGCGCGGGTTCTGCCCCGTCCCGAATATAGGCATCGAGCACGGCATAGGAAAAGCCGAGCTTTTCCTCGTCCGTCTGTCCGCAAAGCCCGTCGATGGGAACTTTTTCGATCAGTTTCTCCGGCAGACCAAGGTATCTTCCGATCGCCTTAACTTCGCGGACGCAGAGCATAGAAAGCGGGCTAAAATCCCCCGCGCTGTCGCCATAGCGCGTGGAGTAGCCGACCCAGTCCTCGGAGAGGTTGCAGGTGTTTACCACGCGGCCGTTGTTGCTCTGACCGACGGCATAGAGCGTTGCCATGCGAAGGCGCGGCGCAAGGTTGATCTCCGTGTCACGGCTGACCTGCCCCATCACGCGCTTGACTTCACCCAAAAGTCCCTGATAGCCGTCTTGAATATTGATCACATAATGAGTAATGCCCAAATGGTCGACCAGCAAGTGGCTCATGGCAATGTCGCTCTGCTCCCCGTTCGGCATCAGCACACCGATCACACGCTCCGCACCCAGCGCACGGACGCAGAGCGCCGCTGCGACCGAGCTGTCCTTTCCGCCGGAGATGCCGACGATCGCGTTGCAGTCCTTGCCGTTCTTCTCAAACCACTCTTTGATCCAACGGACAATGTCCTCCGTTACCTTTTCTACCTGAAAGCTCACAAAAGCCGCCTCCTTTTCTTTTTTATGATAGCACACGCGCTCTCTTTTTTCCATCCCCAAAAGCAAGAAACTGCTTTTCATTTTCCGGTAGACCGGAAAACTTCTTTTTTCGTTAGCCTTGACAAACTTTGGCGCACGGCGATATACTGAAAAAAAATAAAAGCGCACTGGAGATAAAAACATGACGCTTAAGGATCTGAAAATTGGCAGCAGCGGAACGATCACCTCTGTTGGAGGGGAAGGGACTCTGCGCTGCCGTTTGCTGGATATGGGCTTACTTCCGCACACACATATCACTGTGGTGAAAATCGCACCAATGGGAGACCCCATGGAGCTGCGTCTACGTGGCTACGAACTGACGCTCCGGTTGGAAGACGCCGCAAAAATCGAAATTGAACCGGAGAATGTGAAATGAAAGAGCTTCTTTTTGCATTGGTCGGCAACCAAAATTGCGGCAAAACGACGCTCTTTAATCAGCTGACCGGTTCCAATCAGCACGTCGGAAATTTTCCCGGCGTGACCGTTGACAGCAAAACCGGCCTTTTGCGCGGAGCGAAAAACTGCCGCGTTGCGGATCTGCCCGGCATTTACTCCATGCGACCCTACACCGGCGAGGAGATCGTCACACGTGATTTCGTCCTGAATGAGCATCCGGACGGTATCATCAACATCGTGGACGCGACGAACATTGAGCGCAATCTCTATCTGACGCTGCAACTTCTGGAGCTACACATTCCAATGGTTCTGGCGCTGAATATGATGGACGAAGTGCGCGGAAACGGTGGAACGATCGACGTACAGAAAATGTCGGAAGAGCTTGGCGTACCGATTGTCCCGATCTCGGCGGTAAAAAACGAAGGCATTGACGAATTGATCGACTGTGCCGTACATACCGCCCGCGAAAAAGTGCTTCCGAAGCGAATTGATTTCTGCGACGACGGCCCCGTGCATCGCTGTATTCATGCGGTTTCTCATTTGATCGAAGATCACGCCGAACGTGCCGGAATCTCACGACGTTTTGCGGCTACCAAGATGATCGAGGGAGACGAAGACATCATTTCCCGCCTGAATGTCAATCAAAACGAATTGGAACTTCTGGAGCACAGTATCGTTGAAATGGAAGACGAGGGCGGGTTGGATCGCAACGCGGCAATTGCCTCGATGCGCTATGATTACATCGAGCGCCTGTGCGCGAAGACCGTTGTTAAGTGCCGCGAAAGCCGTGAACATATTCGCAGCATTCGCATTGATCGTGTTTTGACAAATAAGTACTTGGCACTTCCAGTTTTCATCGGTATCATGCTGCTGATCTTCTGGCTGACCTTTGATGTTGTCGGTGCGGGATTGCAAAACCTGCTTGCTTCCGGCATTGATCATCTTGGTGCAGTTGTAGAACGGGCACTGAACGACTACGGAATGAACCCCGTAGTTAAAAGCCTTGTTGTAAAGGGCATCTTTGCCGGCGTTGGAAGCGTTATCAGTTTTCTCCCGATCATTGTTGTTCTGTTCTTCTTCCTCTCCATCTTGGAAGACACCGGCTATATGGCGCGCGTCGCCTTTGTGATGGACAAGCTCCTGCGGCGGATCGGGCTGTCCGGACGCAGCTTTGTCCCAATGATCATCGGATTTGGCTGCACGGTGCCCGCCGTGATGGCAACACGCACGCTTCCTTCCCAGCGCGACCGCAGGCTCACCATTTTATTGACGCCGTTCATGTCCTGCTCAGCAAAGATCCCGATCTATGCCGCAATTACCGCAGCATTTTTCCCGAAATATGCCGCGCTGACCATGGGTATTCTCTATTTTGGCGGTATGCTCGTGGGCGTTTTGATCTCCTTGCTGATGAACCATGTTGTATTTCGCGGCAAGCCTGTTCCGTTTGTCATGGAGCTGCCGAACTATCGGCTTCCCTCCGTTAAGAGCGTCATGATGCTGCTGTGGGAAAAGGCAAAAGACTTCTTGCAGCGTGCGTTCACCGTTATTTTTGTCGCAACGCTATTGATCTGGTTCCTGCAATCCTTCGATGCCCGCCTGAATTTCGTGGAAGACAGCGCAAAGAGCCTCCTTGCAGAGATCGGCCGCTGGCTCACCCCGATCTTCCGGCCACTCGGTTTTTCCGACTGGCGTATTTCAACGGCATTGATCACGGGATTTACGGCAAAAGAAGCAGTGATCAGTACAATGGGCGTCCTTATGAACGCAAATTCAACCGCCGCTCTGACACAGGCGCTACCGACTCTCTTCTCCGCCGCCTCCGCGATAAGCTTTCTAACCTTTACGCTGCTCTATACACCCTGCGTCGCGGCGCTCGGTGCGATCGGTCGGGAGCTTGGCTGCCGCTGGCGCGGTATCGTTGTTTCCTTGTTTCAATGCACCGTCGCTTGGTTGATGGCGCTGGCGGTTTTTCGCTGCGTCTCTCTGATCGTTTGATATGAATGTGTTAGATATTATCATTTTGCTTGGGATCGCCGTGTGGCTTTGCTTCTCCGTGTGTTGGATCCTGTGCCATAAATCCCGTTGCAACTGCTGTGGCAAGTGCAAGTCCTGCAAGCAAAACTGCTCGGTAGAAAAATTTATAAACTGAGTCTATTTACAAATCGACCGAAACGATATAAAATAAGACCGAACTTTTGAAACCGAAAGCGAGGTTTGAACAATGCGCAGCATTCGTAGGATCGGCGTTCTGACCAGCGGCGGTGACGCCCCCGGCATGAACGCAGCGGTTCGCGCCGTCGTCCGCAGTGCGATCTTCCGCGGTATTGAGGTCGTCGGTATCCGACGCGGCTGGAACGGCCTGATCAACGGCGACATCACCCGTTTGGATGAAAAGAGCGTCGCTCACATCATCAATCGCGGCGGCACCATGCTCTATACGGCACGCAGCGAGGAGTTTATGACTGAGGAAGGGCAGCAGAAGGCCGTCAACACCTGCAAGCTGCTCGGCCTTGACGGTGTGGTTGCCATCGGCGGCGACGGCACTTTCCGCGGTGCGCTGGCGCTTTCCAAATACGGCATTTCCGTCATCGGCATTCCCGGCACCATCGACAATGACATTGCCTGCACAAACTACTGCATTGGCTTCGATACGGCGGCGAATACCGCGATCGAGTGCATCGACAAGCTGCGTGATACCATGCAGTCCCATGAGCGCTGCTCCGTCGTGGAGGTCATGGGGCGTCACGCAGGTCATCTGGCGCTGTATGTCGGCCTTGCGGTCGGCGCAACGGCGGTGATGGTTCCGGAGAGCAAGGGCAGCTTTGAAAGCGAGGTCATCGAAAAGATCCGCAGCGCGCGCCTGAACGGCTTTACGCACTATATGGTCGTCGTCGCAGAGGGCGCGGGTTCTGCCCTTGACGTCGCGGCGAAGATCAAGGCCGAGATCGCTCTGGATCCGCGCGTGACCGTCCTTGGCCACATCCAGCGCGGCGGCACACCCTCCGCGCGCGACCGCGTCACCGCGACGCGCATGGGCTACCATGCGGTCGACCTTCTGGCAGGCGGCGCGACCAACCGCATCATCTGCATCAAAAACGGCGCCATGTGCGACGTCGACATTGACGAAGGCCTATCCGAACACAAGGGCATGGACATGGAGGAATATACGGTACTGGAATCCATGACCGGTGTATAAAAAGAAGGATCGCAGTGAGCAGTTATCGTGCTCACTGCGATCTTTTTCTCATGCAAGGACTGCCTTGTGGTATACCTTCTTGCCCTTGCGCAGCTTTACGCCCTGCTTTAGCTGCTCCGCCGTGAAGCTCACGTCGATGGACGCGACCTTCTCATCGTCGGCAAACACGCCGCCCTGCTGCACCAGTCTGCGCGCTTCGGATTTCGACGGTGCCAGCTTGCAGGCAAGCAGCAGGTCAAGAACCGCGATCTTCCCGTCGGTCAGTTGTGCCTCGGTCAGCTCCGTCGTCGGCATTTCCGCCTGCGCACCGCCGGAGAACAAAGCGCGTGCGGCAGCGCGCGCCTTTTCCGCTTCCTCTTCGCCGTGAACGAGCTTGGTCAGCTCATAGGCAAGAATCTCCTTTGCCTGATTCAGCCCACTTCCCTGCCAGTGATCCATCTCGTCGATCTGCTCCAGCGGCAGGAAGGTCAGCATACGAATGCACTTCATGACATCCGCGTCGTCGATGTTTCTCCAGTACTGGAAGAAATCGTAAGGCGTCGTTTTCTGCGGGTCGAGCCAGACCGCGCCCTTGGCGGTTTTGCCCATCTTCTTGCCCTCGGAGTTCAGCAGGAGCGTAATGGTCATCGCGTGCGCGTCCTTGCCGAGCTTGCGCCGGATCAGCTCCGTGCCGCCAAGCATATTGCTCCACTGGTCGTTGCCGCCGAATTGCATGTTGCATCCATAGTGCTGGAAAAGGTAATAGAAGTCATAGGACTGCATCGGCATATAGTTGAACTCAAGGAAGCTCAGTCCCTTTTCCATGCGCTGCTTGAAGCACTCGGCACGCAGCATATTATTGACCGAGAAGCACGCGCCGATGTCGCGGATGAAATCAACATAGTTCAGGTCGAGCAGCCAATCGGCATTGTTGACCATGCGCGCCTTGCCCTCGCCAAACTCAATGAAGCGCTCCATCTGTTTTTTGAAGCACTCGCAGTTGTGGTCGATCGTCTCTCTTGTCATCATCGAGCGCATATCCGTGCGTCCGGACGGGTCGCCGATCATCGCCGTGCCGCCGCCAATGAGCGCGATGGGCTTATTACCGGCCATTTGCAGCCGCTTCATCAGGCACAGCGCCATAAAGTGGCCGACGTGCAGCGAATCCGCAGTCGGGTCAAAGCCGATATAAAACGTTGCCTTGCCGTTGTCGATCATTTCGCGGATCTCGTCTTCATTTGTCACCTGCGCGATCAGACCGCGCGCGACCAGTTCGTCATAAACCTTCATTTTTTCCTCCAAAAGATAGAATAATCGCCCTCTGTTCGGGCTTTCCGAACAGAGGGCGTAATCTTTACGCGGTACCACCTCTGCTTTGCCACACCCTCGCGGGAATGACCTTAGGGAGTCGTGGACTCCGGCGCGATCACGGGCGCAACCCGGCCTGCCCTACTCATGTGTTCAAGCAGGCTGCTCCGGGAGGTATTTCTCCGAATATCCCCGCCGCCTTACACCAACCGGCGGCTCTCTTCGCGCGGATACGCTCGGGTACTTCTTCCCTTCATCGCATTTTCGCTTATTTTAGCAGACCCGCACGGGCTTGTCAAGCATGATTTAGCATCTCTTCGGCACTTTGCAGCGTGGTCTCCGTGATCTCCGCGCCGCCGATGATGCGCGCAAGCTCGCGCACCCGTCCTTCATGCTCCAGTCGCGTAACGGTCGTAAAGGTGCGCCCGTCGTGCTCTTCCTTATCAATGAGAAAATGCACGTCCGCAAGCGCCGCAAGCTGCGGCAGATGCGTCACGCAGAGCACCTGTCTCTTTTTAGAAAGCTCATGGAGCTTCTCCGCGACGCACTGCGCCGCGCGGCCGGACACGCCGGTGTCGACCTCGTCAAAGATCATGGTCTGCACGCAGTCCTTCTCCGCAAAGACGTTTTTCAGCGCCAACATAATGCGCGCCTGTTCGCCGCCGGAGGCGATCTTGTTCATCGGTTTCGGCGTCTCGCCGAGGTTCGCGGACATATGGAACACGACCTTGTCGCAGCCCGTCTGTGTCAGCGCCGTGGGCTGGAACTCGCAGGAGAACTGAACGCGCCGCATATTGAGCATATACAGCTCGCGCAGAATGCAGCCCTTGAGATTGAGCGCCGCATACATTCGGTTGGTTCGCAGGTCGAGCGCCGTCTTCTTCGCCTTCTCCAGTGCTTCGGCTTCCTGCTTTTTCAGCTGTGCCATATGCTCATCGGCAAATTCGATGCGCTCTTTTTCTTCCTTCGCCTTTTCAAGATATTGCAGAATGTCCTCGCAGGTATTTCCGTACTTTCTGCGCAGCCGACGGATCAGGTCGAGCCGCTGCTCGATCTGTTCCAGCTCATCCTCGCTGTAGGCCAGCGCGTCCAAGCGATCCTTCAGTTGTCCCGCGACATCCTGCACCTGATAAGAAAGGTCGCTGACCGTCTGGTGCAGTTCCGTCAGCTCCGGCGCATAACGGCAGAGGCGCTCCAGTGAGCGCGCCGCCTGCGAAAGAAGCTCTGTCGCTCCCTGCACGTCGTCGTCCCCGTCGAGCGCCGTCACGGAGGCATACATCCCGTCGGCGAGCTTTTCCGCATTCTGCAAGAGCTTTCGCCGCGCTTCCAGCGCCTCGTCTTCGCCGACCGTCAGCTTGGCGCGGCTGATTTCTTCGATCTGATAGTTGAGCGTTTCCAAACGGCGCGCCTTTTCGTTCTCGTCCATGAAGAGCTTGTCGACCTCGTCGTGCAGCGCAAGATAGTCGCGGTACTCTTCCTGATATTTTGCGCGCAGCTCCTCATTTTCGGCAAAGCCGTCGAGAAAGCTCAGGTGATAGGCCTCGTCGGTCAGCATGGCTGAGTCGTGCTGACCGTGGATATTGATCAGTTGAAGGCCGAGCTTTCGCAGCGCGCTCACCGTCACGGGAACGGTATTGACGCGGCACACGTTTCTGCCGTCCTGATGGATCTCTCGCACGATCGTCAGCTCTTCTTCATAAGGCACGCCGTTGTTTTCAAACCACGCAAGGTGCGGCGTCTCATCGAAGATCGCCCGCACCGTGGCTTTGTTTTTTCCGGTTCGGATCATGTCCCGATAGGCGCGCTCGCCCAAAATGGCCGAGATCGCGTCGATGATGATCGACTTACCGGCACCGGTCTCGCCTGTCAGGACATTGAAGCCGCGCTCAAACAGGATCTCCGCCTCTTCGATCACGGCAACATTTTCGATATGCAGCAGACGGAGCATGACCCTGCCTCCTTAGTCGAGCATTTTGCGGATCTCTTCGCAGAAGTTGAGCGCTGATTCGTTATCGCGCATGATGATCAGCGTCGTATCATCTCCTGAGAGTGTCCCGAGAACGTTGAACATATGCAGCGCGTCAATGTTGGCACCGGCCGCCGCAGCAAGTCCCGGCATCGTCTTGATAACGATCAGGTTCTGCGCACAGTCAAGGCTGGTCACGCATTCGCGGAAAATCACGCGGAAGCGCGCGTCAAACTTGCTGCCCTCCACCTTGTGCGGGACGGAATAGCGATACTCGCCGGAGCTGTCCAGCGTCTTGATGATGCGCAGCTCCTTGATGTCGCGGGAGATCGTCGCCTGCGTGCTCTTAAAGCCGGCTGCCTCCAGCTCCCGCAGCAGTTGCTCCTGCGTCTCAATATTCTTCTCGCCGATCAGTTCCAAAATTCTCTTTTGTCGGTTCGTTTTCATTTCGGCACCTACTTAAATTTATTCTTTACGATCTCGTAGAAACTGCGATCGCTCAGCCGGAGCAGCCGCGTCTCATAGCTCGAACGGGTAATCGTGATCCGGTCGCCCGCGCTCAGGCGAAGCGCTCTTCCGCCGTCTACCGACAAAAAAGCGTTCTTGCGCCCGATCCGCCCGATCTCCGCCACGATGACACGGTTCGGTGAGGTGATCACGGTCTTGGTTCTCATATCGTGGGCACAGATCGGCGTAAGGATGATGTTCTGCGCCGTTGCCTCCACGATCGGGCCGCCCGCAGACATGGAATAGGCGGTGGAACCGGTGGGCGTGCTGGCGATCAGCCCGTCGCCGCCGAAGCTCATCATTTCAACGCCGTCGCAACTAACTGTCATCTGCACAACGCGAGCAACCGCACCCTTGGTGATCACTGCGTCGTTCAGCGCATCCTCCTCTAACACGACCTGTCCCTCGTGTTCCGCACGGACATGGAGCATCATCCGCTCCTCGACGGTATAATCATCCGTCGCTAAGCGGCGCAGCTCCTTCAGTTCGCTGCTCTCCAGCTCCGCCATAAAGCCCATCGTTCCGATATTCACGCCAAGCACCGGAATGTGCGCACGCGTCGCCGCCTTTGAGGCGTGGAGGATCGTCCCGTCGCCGCCGAAGCAGATCAGCAGCTCCGCGTCCTTCAGCTCGCGCTGTAGGTCATGGAGCACCACGTCCTCCGGCAGCTCAAAATTCTTATCCACGTCGAACGCAAGGCAAATACGCGTCTCAATGCCGACTTCCTGCAGCATCGACTTGGCGAGGTTTGCAAACTTAAAATTGCGATCCCGATAGGGATTGGGTGTCATTACAACTTTTTTCATAGCATTTCATGTGCGGCGACAACGATGGCCGGAACGTCCGGCACAATACCGCCCTCGGGGCACATCGAAAGGTGTCCCAAAAATTCAATATTACCCTCCGGTCCTTTTACGGGCGAATAGGTCAGATTCTTCACCGTGAAGTGGAGCGACTGCGCAAGCGCAAGGAAGGCCTGAAGCACCTCGGCGTGAACCACCGGATCACGGACGACGCCCTTCTTGCCGACCTTGTCCTTCCCCGCCTCAAACTGCGGCTTGATCAGGCAGACGACCTGCCCTGTCGGCTTGAGAAGCGCTTGGATCGCGGGCAAAACGAGCTTGAGCGAAATAAAGGAAACGTCGACCACGGACAGATCCAGCGGCTGACCGATCATATCCGGCGTGACATAGCGTATGTTCGTCCGTTCCATGCAGACGACGCGCGGATCGGTTCGAATGCGCCACGCAAGCTGGCCGTATCCGACGTCGATCGCATAGACCTTGCTCGCGCCGCGCTGGAGCAGGCAGTCGGTAAAGCCGCCGGTCGAGGCGCCGGAATCGCTGCAAACATAACCCGTCGGGTCGATGCCGAAGTCACGCATCGCTTTTTCCAGTTTTAATCCGCCTCTGCTGACATACGGGCAGCTATTGCCCCGCACTTCGATCACGGCGTTCCGATCCACGGCGGTGCCCGCCTTGTCGCATTTCTGCCCGTCGACATAGACCTCGCCGCTCATGATGATCGCCTGCGCGCGGCTGCGGCTGTCACACAGACCCTTTTCCGTAAGGAGCAGATCCAAACGTTCTTTTTCTTTCATAACAGTTCCTTGGCTTTCTTCGCAATGGACGCCGCGTCCAATCCCAGCTTCGCGTACAGGCTCTCGATCGACCCGTGCGTTACAAAACGGTCTCCGAGGTTACAGAGCTTCACCGGATATTGCGGCATTGCAGCAATGATCTCCTTGCCCACACAGCCGATGCACACCGCCTCCTCCGCCACAAGAAGCCTTCCGGTCTTCTGCACCGAGGCAAGGATCGGCTGCATCGGAAGCGGTTTTACGCTGGGCAGCTTCAGCACTTCCGCAGAAATATGTTCACGCGACAGAAGCTCTGCCGCCTCGAGCACCTGATTGACAAGTTTTCCGTAGGTCAGGAGCGTAACGTCGCTTCCCTCTCTTATCACAACGTCCTGCGCCGCTTTTGTAAACGCGCCGTCGCAGCCGCGCGGATAGCGCACGGCGACCGGCCCCGTCATTTCAAACACTGCGCGCCGGAGCATCTGCGCAAGCTCTTCCTGATTTGCAGGGCACAGCACCTGCATATGCGGCACGGAACGGAGGTAATTGATGTCAAAAACGCCGTGATGCGTCTCTCCGTCCTCTCCGACAAGGCCTGCGCGGTCGATTGCAAACACGACGTGCAGATTCAGCATCGAAACGTCCTGCAAAAGCATATCGTACGCCCGCTGCAAGAAGGTAGAATAGATCGCAACAACGGGGATCATCCCCTGCTTTGCAAGGCCTCCGGCCATTGCGACCGCGTGTCCTTCGGCAATGCCGACATCAAAGCAGCGATTCGGGAACCGCGCGGCAAAGCCTTTCATTCCCGTCCCGTTGAGCATCGCCGCCGAGATCGCGCAAACGCGCGGATCTTCCTGCGCAAGCGCGCAGAGCGTCGTCCCAAACGTATCGGAAAACGTGGGCAGCAGCGACTTATGCAGCGCCTTGCCGCTGATCGGATCAAACGACCCGATCCCGTGGAACACGTCCGGATTTTCTTCCGCCGGTGCGTAGCCCATGCCTTTTCGCGTGATCACGTGCAGCAGCACCGGCTTTTGGCAGTCCTTCAGGAGATTGAGCATATATTCCAGCCGCTTCAGGTCATGCCCGTCGATCGGACCGTAATAATCAAAGCCCATCTCATCAAAGAGCGTGGAGCCGAGCAGCATCCGCTTGAGCCGTTCCTTAAACCGGTAAGAAAAGCGATAGATCGCTTTTCCTCCGATCAGGTGTGAGGTCACCGTCCGGTAGATCTTTTTCAGGCGGAAGTAGCCGGAGCGGGTGCGCAGAATGGACAAATGTTGGGAGATACCACCGACGTTCTTCGTGATAGACATCCCGTTATCGTTCAGGATGACGATCATCGGCTCGCTGCTTTCACCGGCATCGTTCATGCCCTCGTAGGCAAGGCCGCCCGTCATTGCGCCGTCACCCATCAGTGCGATGACGCGATAATCCTGATGCAGGAGGGTTCGGGCGCGCGCCATGCCGAGCGCCGTAGAGACGGCGGAGGAAGCATGACCCGCGACAAACGCGTCGCTCTCGCTCTCTGACGGCTTTGGGAAACCGGACATCCCGCCCAATGAGCGCAGCGACCGAAACGCGTCACGCCGCCCCGTCAGGAGCTTATGCACATAGGACTGATGCCCGACATCAAAGAGCAGCCGATCGCGCGAGGTATCGAAGACGCGCTCTATGGCGACCGTCAGCTCCACAACGCCGAGATTAGAAGCAAGATGACCGCCAGTCTTGGAAACATTGAGCACAAGAAACTGGCGGATCTCTTCGCAAAGCTGCACGAGCTGCTTCGCATTCAGCGCGCGGAGATCTTCTCTTGAATGGATCGTATCGAGCAAAGACAAAACTTACACAACCTGTCGATCGCCGCTATTTTTTCTTTTTGAACAGCGACTTTATATAGTATATCGGTTTGGCCACGAGGAAGACAATCTGCGTCGATTTCGTCATTGCAATATTCTTGCCGAACGCTTTTCCGGATATGGTCAGACCCGCGACGAGGGCGGACATGATCAGATTGGGCAAAACGTCCGACTGCATATGACGCAGCGCCTGCAATGCGATCGCCGTGGCGGCGGAGCCGGAGACGACGCCGCAGATGTCTCCGACCACGTCGTTGCAGAAGTTGGAGACCTTTTCCGCGTTGCGGATGAGCTTGAGCGCCTCTGCGGCACCCGCAACCTTCTTCGCAGCCATGGAGTGGAACGGCTTTTCCTTTGCGGACATGACCGAAACGCCGATGATGTCAAAAACAATGCCGAGAAGGACAATAAAAAGAAGGACGAGGAATGCCTCCACCAGTCCTGCGCGCTCCATAATAACAGAGGAAGTAAACGAAATGGTGGCCGAGATCACAATGGTGACGAAAAAGATCGTAATGATCCAGCGATAGTTCGTCTGCTTTTGTTTCTTTTTTGGATCGCTCATAAGGCGACATTTCCCTCCAGATATGTAATCAAAATGGTGGCAGCAAATAGCGTAAATCTTACGGCTTAGGTCGGGTCGGCTTTCCCCTTTGACTACCGTCCGTTACCGGAAGGCCGTTTCCGTTTGAAGTCTCGTCGGAGCGTCGCCGCATCCGATACCCGATTGCCACTTAGACCGCACTGCAATCCGCTATCTGCCCTTATTCAGACCGCCTAGGTGATTTCCACAACATCGCGCGCAAACTCTATCCTCTTTTGCAGATAAGGTTTCAAGGGGCAATATCACTTTCTGCCGTGGCCGCAGCAAAAAGCGCGTCGCTCCCCTATTCCCACATATCCACGCAAGGCAGGCTACACTGCACGCAGCACACGATTCTGTGCACCGCCTTGCAGGTTCATCCCTGTTTCGTACGCAGTCCGGGCAGTCGGTTACGGCTGCGGTACGGCTGTCGCACAATAGCAGGTCTCCACGGAGATCGGGTCGGTCGGTATATGCCATTACACCTCGCCCGAAAACCTTAACCCCCAGCACCCACCCTGATCTGGGCGAAAAAAGCAAGCACAAGGGACTTCATCGATGTGCCCTTTAAAGGATTTTTAGGCCCTTCTTCGAAATCTGCGCGCTTTGACTAGGATACAGCGCCACCAGTGCGTATCATACCATACGCAAAGAAAATATTCAAGAGGCAATTTCCCCTGAAATCAGGAAAGGGAAAACACACAGCGATTGTATTTTGTAATAAAGTCGTCAAATCGTTTGAATTTCGAATTTTTTAACGGAATTCTTCATTTTCATTCCCCGTCTGGTATTCATTTTTTGTCCGGTTTTTATCGCGTCTGTCACGTCCTCCGGCATTATCAAAAATTAACAGATTGAAGTCGGAAAAAGAGGTAACACTACAAACAAGGTCATCACAGAAAGCGATGGCTATTATGAAAAGGAGATGGATGAAATGAAGAACAGCAATCAGATCAACGTTCCCGAAGCACGTGATGCGATGGACAAGTTCAAGATGGAAGCGGCCAGCGAGGTTGGCGTCAACCTGAAGAACGGCTACAACGGCGACCTGACCTCCCGCGAAGCCGGCAGCGTCGGCGGTCAGATGGTCAAGAAGATGATCGAGTCCTACGAGCGCTCCATGAAGTAAAAAAGATGGGTCTGTTGCAGTCACTTGCAACAGACCCGTTCTCTTTATGCCATCTTGCTCTTCATATCGGACAGGCGGTTGAGCGCTTCGTAAAGCGTTTCGTCCTTTTTGGCAAAATGCAGCCGAACGATGTCCGGAACATTCTCATGGAAGAACGAGCTGCCCGGGACTGCGGCGACGCCGACCTTCTGCGTCATCTCTTCGCAGAACTCCACGTCCGTCTGCCCCTTTTTCATAAACTGACCGATATTGGCAAGGACAAAATACGCGCCCTGCGGGTCGGTATACGCAATGCCGAGCCGGTCGAGGCCTTCAGTGAAGATTTTCTTCATGTGCGCGTAGTGCGCGCCAAACGCTTCGTAATAGCTGTCTGGCATTTCCAGCCCGACGACAGCCGCCTCCATCAGAGGCGAAGGCGCACCGACGGCGTTAAAATCATGGTACTGCTTGATCCGATCCACGATCGGCTTCGCAGCGATCGCATAGCCGAGACGCCAGCCCGTGATGGAATATGTCTTGGACAGCGAGCTGCACGAGACCGTCCGCTCCCACATCCCCGGCAGCGTGCTCATATAGGTGTGCACATTGGGCGCATAGACGATATGCTCATAGACCTCGTCCATGATCACATACGTGTCGTATTTGATCGCAAGCGCCGCAATCTCCTCCAGCTCCGCGCGCGTGAACACCCTGCCGCTCGGGTTGGAGGGATTGCAGATGAGGATCGCCTTCGCTCCCTTGCGGAACGCATCCTCCAGCACATTGGCATCGTAGTGGAATGTCGGCGGGATCAGCGGGACGAACACCGGCTCACAGCCTGCGAACAGCGCCTGCGCGCGATAGTTTTCAAAATACGGCGAAAACAGGATCACCTTGTCGCCCGGATTGGTCAGGGCAAAGAGCGTGTCGACCATTGCCTCCGTCGAGCCGATGGTAATGACCATCTCCGTCTCGGGATCCGGCGCGCGCCCCATCCAGCGGGCACATTTTTTGGAAAGCGCACGGCGGAAATTGGGCGCGCCCATGGTGATCGGATACTGGTGCGGCCCCTGATGGCTCACTTCCTCCAGCCGATCCATCAATTCCTTCGGCGGATCGAAATCCGGAAACCCCTGCGCAAGATTGATCGCGTCGTTCGCTATGGCAATGCGCGTCATGCGCCGGATCACAGAGTCCGTAAAATGCTGACATTTTCTACTCATTTCCTGCATGGCAATTCCCTCACATTTTGATTTGCAGCGTCTCCGGAGAGACGGTTCTGATCCCGCTGCGCTCCAGCACTTGCAGGAGCCGCGTCTCGTCGCAAACGCGCAGCACCATATAGGCGTCGCTGCTTCCGCGCACGACCAGAGAATACATATATTCGATGTCCACGTTTTCGCGCGCCAGCAGCGTCAGAAGCTCGGAAAGGCCGCCCGTCACATCCGGCACGGCCAGCACGACCACCTCGTTTGTGCTGACGACACAGTTCATCCGGCGCAGCGCTTCCTTTGCCTGATTCACGTCGCTGACCAGCATCCGCAGGATCCCAAAATCCGTCGTGTCGGCAATGGTAAGCGCGCGAATGTCGACATTTGCCTGCCACAAAGCCTGCGTGATCGCGGCGATCTTTCCGGATTTGTTTTGTAAAAAGACAGATAACTGTAATATCATATTGCTTCACCCATCTCAAAAGAGTTTGCGCCGATCCACAACGCGAACCGCCTTGCCCTCCGAGCGCGGCAGTGTGTTGGGTTCGAGCAAGGTCACCTTGGCGCGGATGCCCAGCAGGGAGTTCAGCGCCTCGGAAAGTGCGCGCGAACGATCCGCAAGGCCGCGCACCGTGTCGGAAAAGACTTCTTCGCTGATCTCGACCTGCACCTCGACGCTGTCGAAATGATCCGCGCGGTCGACGACGATCTGATAGTTCGCCGTGTAGCCCTGTGCGAGTAGCACCGTTTCGATCTGCGAAGGAAAAACATTGACGCCGCGGATGATGAGCATATCGTCCGTTCTGCCTCTCGGCTTTGTCATCTTGGCAAGCGTTCTGCCGCAGGCGCACGTGCCGCGATGCACCACGCCAATATCGCGCGTCCGGTAGCGCAGCACGGGGAAGGCCTCCTTCGTGATGCAGGTAAGGACCAGCTCGCCTTCCGTGCCGTCCGGCAGCGGTTCACCGGTCTCCGGATCAATGACCTCAACGATAAAATGATCCTCGTTCACGTGCATTCCGTCCTGCCGACTGCATTCAAAGGCGACGCCCGGGCCGATGACTTCCGTCAGACCGTAGATGTCAAACGCGCGCAGACCAAGCTCCCGCTCGATCTGAAGGCGCATTTCGTTCGTCCACGGTTCCGCGCCGAAAATACCCGCCTTCAGGTGCAGATCTTCCTTGCTCAGTCCGTTCTTGCGCATCACCTCCGCGATGTGCAGCGCGTAAGAGGGAGTGCAGCAGAGCACCGTCGCGCCGAAATCGTGCAAAAGCGTGATTTGCCGTTGTGTGTTTCCGGTGGATGCCGGAACCGTCGTCGCACCGATGCGCATTGCGCCGCCGTCCGCGCCAAGGCCGCCCGTAAACAGGCCGTAGCCGTAGGAGACGTGGACGATGTCCTCGTCGGTGCATCCGGCCGCCGTCAGGGCGCGCGCGCAGCAGTCGTTCCAGATCTCAAGGTCATGGCGCGTGTAGCCGACCACGATCTGCTTTCCGGTCGTGCCGCTTGAAGCGTGCAGGCGAACCACATCCTTGAGTTTTACGGCAAAGAGGCCGAAGGGGTAGGTGTCGCGCAGATCGCTCTTGTAGGAAAACGGCAGCTTGGAAAGATCTGCAACGGAACGGATGTCCTCCGGCGTCACACCCGCCTGCTCCATCTTTTGTCGGTAAAACGGCACATTGTCGTAAACCCGCCGCACCGTCGCGACCAATCGCTCGCTCTGGAGCGCGGTCAGCGCCTCGCGCGATGCCGTTTCGATCTGCGGTTGATAGTATCGTTCCATTTTATGCCTCGGCTCCCAGCAAAAAGGCCTTCGTGTTCATTGCCAGAAATTTCTCCGGCACACTCCGCCGGATCGCCGTGAGCCATTCCTCCTTGGGAAAATCAAAGTATCGGGAGAGCCTTCCCAGCAGCACAAGATTGACCGCCTTGGAAGAGCCTGCCTCTTGCGCAGGCGTCAGGCAATCGGTCGCGTCTACGCGCAGTCCGGCCGCCTGCATCTTCTCGGCAAGCGCCTGCGGGTATTGCATTGCGCCCGTGATGACCGGCATGGGATCGATCCGCTGCGTATTGGTAACGATCACGCCATCCGGCTTCAAAAAATGCGCCCAGCGCGCCGCCTCCAGCAGTTCGAAAGATACGATGAAGTCCGCCTCACCTTCGTCGATCACGGGCGAGCACACACGGTCTCCGTAGCGCACATAGGTCACGACGCTTCCGCCGCGCTGGCTCATGCCGTGTACCTCCGAAACCTTGACGTCATAGTCGCGCGCAAGCAGCAAACGTCCCAACAGCTTGCTTGCAAGCAGACTTCCCTGCCCGCCAACGCCGACGATCATGATATTTTTCGTTTTCATGCCTGACCCTCCCGAAGCGCACCAAACTTGCAGAGCTGTCGGCACACGCCGCAGCCGGTGCATTGCGTCTTGTCGATCCGCGCCTTATTGTCCCGCAGGCTGATCGCGGGGCATCCGATCTTCATGCACGCATGGCAGGAGACACATTGTTCCGGATCCACGCGGAGCGGCGGCTTGTGCTTTACATACTTCAAAAGCGCGCAGGGGCGGCGGGAAATGATCACGGAGGCCTCCGGTGCCGCAAGCTCCTCCCGAAGCACCGCCTCGCACTGCGCCAGATCATAGGGATCGACGACGCGGACGCGCCCGATACCGAGCGCGTGACAAAGCGCCTCCAGATCGACCTTCGCCGCAGGGTCGCCCTTCAGGTTAAAGCCGGTCGTCGGATTCTGCTGGTGTCCCGTCATGCCGGTGATGGAATTATCCAGAATGATCACCGTGCTCTTGGAATCGTTGTAGGCGATGTTGACAAGCCCCGTCATGCCTGAGTGCATAAACGTGGAGTCACCGATCACGGCGACCGTGCGCGACGGGTCACCGCCGCCCTTGAGGAATCCGTGAATGCCGGAAACGGAAGCACCCATGCACACAACGCTGTCAACGGCGTGGAGCGGTGCGACCGCACCGAGCGTATAACAGCCGATGTCACCGATGACGGTCAGCTTGAGCTTTTTGAGGGTATAGTACAGGCCGCGATGCGGACAGCCCGCGCACATGACCGGCGGGCGCGGCGGGAGCGGTTCGTCGAGGGACACGCCGCGGTCAACCGCTTTCCCAAGCCCCGCTGCCACCTTGTTTTGAGAAAGCTCGCCAACGTTGGAAAACAGCTCCTTGCCGGTGACGGAAAGACCGATGCTCTTGCAGAATGCTTCGATAAATCCGTCCAGCTCCTCCACGACGACGACGCGTTCGACCGAGGCGGCGAAGGCCTTGAGAAGCGCGGCAGAAAGCGGCCAGACCATGCCGAGCTTCAGCACGCTGACCTCCTCTCCGCAGACCTCGCGCACATACTGGTAGCAGGTGCTCGATGTGATGATGCCGAGCTTCTTTTCCGTGCCGTGCTCCCAGCGGTTGAGCGGCGTCTGCGCGGCAAAATCCGCCAGCGCGGCAAGCCGCTTCTCCACAACGGGATGCCGCTTCTTTGCAAAAGCGGGCATCATGATATACTTTTCCGGTGTTTTCTCATAGGGTCGCTCCGGCGCTTGCACGCGGTCGGACAGCTCCACAGCGCTTTGGGAATGCGCAACGCGGGTACACATTTTCAGCAGAACCGGCGTGTCGAAGCGTTCGGACAGCTCATAGGCGCTCTTTGCAAACGCAAGCGCCTCGGCGGAGTCTGACGGCTCCAGCATCGGCAGCTTCGCGGCCTTTGCATAATTGCGCGAATCCTGTTCGTTTTGTGAGCTGTGCATCCCCGCATCATCCGCAACGGCGATCACCATACCCGCGTTCACTCCGGTATAAGCGATGGTAAACAGCGGATCAGCCGCGACATTCAGGCCGACGTGCTTCATGCCGCAAAAGCTGCGCTTTCCGGCAAGACTTGCGCCGAACGCCGCCTCCATCGCGACCTTTTCGTTTGGCGCCCACTCCGCGTAAATTTCAGGGAACTTCGCCGCGCATTCGGTGATCTCCGTGCTCGGTGTGCCCGGATAACTCGAAACAAAGGCGCAGCCCGCCTCATATAACCCGCGGGCAACGGCTTCGTTGCCCAGCATCAACTGTTTCACGCTCTGTCCTCCATTTGATTTTTCTGTATTTTAATACAATCTTCGATGCAATGCAAGCGTTAATTCGTCGTCTGCGCCTCAACGAGCCTGCCGTGGCAGTACTTTTGCCGCAGCGCAGGCTTTTCGATCTTTCCGGTGGGGTTGCGCGGTATGCGGTCGAAAATGATCTTGCGGGGACGTTTGTAGCGCGGCAGCGCCTTGCAAAACGCACTAATCTCCTCTTCCGTGCAGCAAACACCGTCCTTGACCTCGACGATCGCCGCAGCGATCTCGCCCAGACGCGCGTCCGGCAGGCCGATCACCGCGACGTCCTTAATCTTTTCAAACGCGCGCAGGAAGTCCTCGATCTGCACCGGATAGAGGTTTTCGCCGCCGGTGATCACGACGTCCTTTTTGCGGTCGACCAGATAGATAAAGCCGTCTTCGTCATACTTTGCCATGTCGCCGGTATAGAGCCATCCGTCCTTGAGAACTTCGTCGGTCGCCGCTTTGTTCTTGTAATAGCAGAGCATCACGCCGGGGCCTTTCACGGTAAGCTCCCCGACCTGTCCGCATTCGACCGCGCGCCCCTGCGTGTCGACAATGCGTGCCTGCCAGCCGAAGCCCGCTTTGCCGATCGCGCCGACCTTGTGGATGTTCTCCAAGCCGAGATGGACGCAGCCCGGGCCGATGGACTCGGAAAGTCCGTAATTCGTATCATATTTGTGGTTCGGAAAGTACTTTTGCCAGCGGTGGATCAGCGATGGCGGAACCGGCTGCGCGCCGATGTGCATCAGCCGCCACTGCTCTAAGTAGTAATGCTGCAAGTCGATCCGTCCGCTCTCGATCGCGTCAAGCAGATCCTGCGCCCACGGCACCAGCAGCCAGACGATGGTGCACTTTTCTTCCGTGACCGCCCGCAGGATCCACTCCGGCTTCACACCGCGCAGCAGCACCGCGCTGCTGCCGGAGGCAAGCGACCCGAACCAGTGCATCTTCGCACCCGTGTGATACAGCGGCGGAATGCATAGAAATACGTCGTCATGCGTTTGCCCGTGGTGATTCTGCTCCGTCAGGCAGGCGCTGACGAGCGCACGGTGGTTGTGCAGGATCGCCTTTGGAAACCCTGTCGTTCCGGAGGAAAAATAGATCGCCGCGTGATCCTCCTGTGCCAAGGCGACGGGCGGCGCGGTAGGTGCGCAGAAGTTAACGAGCGTGAGATAGGATTCGGCAAATGCCGGTACATTTTTCCCGACATAGAACATCCGCGACACACGAGAAAGCTGCGGAAGGATCGGCTCCAGCCGATCCTTAAACTCCGGCCCGAACACAAGCGTCTGCACATCCGCAAGATCGGCGCAGTAGGCAATCTCCTCGCTGGAATAGCGGAAGTTCATCGGAACGGCGATCGCGCCCGCCTTGAGGATGCCGAAATAGATCGGCAGCCACTCCAGACAGTTCATCAGCAGGATCGCGACCTTTTCGCCCTTCTTTACGTTGCGGCTGAGCAGCAAATTGGCAAAGCGGTTCGCCTTCGCGTCAAATTGCTCCCATGTGATCTCGCGCCGGTACGGAAGATCCGGCCGTGTGTTCTCGATCAGGCTGAAATCGCGCCATGTGCGCGCGTTGTCACGCTCCTCGGACGGATTGATCTCCACCAGCGCGGTCTCCTCGCCGTACAGGCGCGCGTTGCGCTCCAGAAATTCTGTAATAACCATAATGCCCTCCAAATAAAAAACATCCTCTGCAAATGCAGAGGACGAGAAGATCCCGCGGTACCACCTCTATTGGGTCTCAATGGGCGAAAAAACGCTCCGCGCGGTAACGGGCGCACACCGTCGCCGCCTAAAGTTCCGTTCAGCGGCGCCGCTCCGAAGGGTATTCACCGAACCGGTCGTCGCTGCCTCTCACCTGCCGGCAGCTCTCTGCCGCGACCGTCATTCGACTACTTGGCTTCTTCATCGCGTTGTCCTATTACGGACACTTTATCACTTTCAATGGATAAAGTCAAGAGCTTTTTTCCGGCTTCTTCAGGATAAAGCCGGTCACGCCCGAGCGTGCGATCAGCTTTCCGCTCTCGTCTGTCACATCGACCTCGTAGAGCGTCGTCGTTCCCCCGTGGCGCACCTTTTGCGCGCGCGCGAAAAGCACCGTCCCCGTACCGGGCAGCAGGAAGGAAATGTCGGCATGGAGCGAAACCACGTCGGCATCATCCTTCTGCACCGTGGCGGCGGCAATGGCCGCAGCGAAATCCGCAAGCGTGAAGATTGCCCCGCCCATCACCGTACCGTGCGCGTTTAGGTGCATCGGCAGGATCGGCATCCGGCACAGTGCGACGCCGTCGGCCGCTTCGAGTATCTCAATTTGTGTATTTGCCGCAAAGGCATCGTTCGAAAAAGATCGCATGGTCTTTCACTCCAATTCATAAGGCTCCGTCGAGCTGAGCGCGCGTCCATTGCTGGCGGCGGAAATGACGGCGACCGCAAGCTCCGCGCCGCTCGTCGGCTCGTCCGAGAAGCGGAGGCATTCCGGCGAGACAAACTCCGTCTCGCAAAGCTCCCCGTCGAGCATGACCGCGCAGTAAGGCGTGAAGTTTTCGCCCTCCACGTACCATCCTTCCGCATCCTGCGCAACGCGCGTTACGGACGGAGGCGAAACGGAGAACTGCATCTCCGGTCTCTCCGGAGCGCCCGCGCCGCCGTTATAATAGCTCTCGCCATAGAGCATATCATACTCCAGCTCCTTCAGGTCGGCCTGATACTTCTCGTCGCTGTCGGCCGCAAAGCCGGAGGCGACATGGTAGCGCAGAACCGTTCCCGTGCGAATGCCGCAGCGCTCGAGCACATAAGCGCCGAGCTGATAGCTTTGCAGGTCGCGCTGCTCGCGCTCCAGCGGGAAATTGGCATAGATCGCGTATTCCGTCGTCTGATTGTCGCCATAGCTCAGCTCGCTCGGCTGGATGTTGAAGCTGGGCAGATGGTCTCCGTAGAAAACGACGACCGTCGGTTCCTCAAACGCCTCTACCGCCGCGACAAGCGCGCCGACGAACGCGTCGGTCTGCTTGAGCTGACCAAGATAGTATTCAAATCCGTTCTTGCGCCCCTCGCGCTGCATTCCTTTGATCTTTATGACCTCCGCATCCTCCAGCGGCTTGGTCGGGTACTTCCCGTGGGGCTGGACGGAGATGGTGAAGATGAAGTCCGACCCGTCCGTCGCGCGCAGCGCCTTCAGGATCTCACCCGTGAGGACGGCGTCCTCTGCCCAGCCGCGCGGGTTGAAGGTAACGTCGTTCATATACTCCAGCGGCGTGTAGGTGTCAAAGCCGAGGTTGCGATACACCACATCACGGTCGTAGAAGGTCGCATTGTTGTTGTGGATCACGTGCGTAGCGTAGCCGAGGTCGCGCATGGCATAGCAGATCGTCTCGACGGACTTTTCGCCGACAATGGTGATATAGGGATATTCCCCGACGCCAAAATGCGTCAGGTTCATGCCGGAAAGCACCTCAAACTCCGTATTTGCGGTTCCTGCACCGATGGCGGGCACGGAGAGCAGGCCGGAAGAATACTTCTCCTTCAGCGTCTCAAAATTCGGGACGGGGTTCTCCTCCAGCGTCAGCTCCTTCATATAGTTCGCGTCAAAAAAGGACTCTAACTGCACAAAGATGACATTTGGCTGAGTCTCCGTCGTCTGCACGGCAGGCAGCTTCTCAACGATCCCCTCGACCCGCTTGCGTGAGTAATCCTTAGGGCAGCCGACGCCGCGCGTTACGAGGCTCGTGGAAAACGAATAAACAAAGCCGTTGTCCGCATAAGCGTTCGGCAAATTGGAAAACTTGGTGGTGTCCGCAAGGATACCGGCCGAGAGGAACAGCTTCGTCAGCAGGAAAAGCAGGCCGCCGAAGAGCAGGATGTGCGCAAGGGCAAAGCTGTAGATCGCGCGGTACTTTTTCGCCCGCAGCAGAAGGAAGCACAGCGTGCCGACGACCAGCGCAATGCCCAAGTCGATCACGACGAGCATGGCATGAGAAAGGTACTTCTCAAAAATGTCGCGCACCGAGGACATCAGCCAAATATCCGAGGCGGTCAGCGGCATGGAGCGATAGGTCAGGATCACACAGTCCGTGATGCCAAGTCCCAGCCAGACGCAGCAGATCAGCAAAAAGAAAAAGCCACGTTTGCGCGCGAGCAGCGAAAAGGAAAGCGTGAAGAGCACCAGTAAAGCATTATAGAAAAAGACGGCCGGCGACGAAACGAGGAACGAAAGTGCCTGCGTCAGCGAGTGGCGGCAGAGTATCTCGACGACCAGCACGATCCCTATCGCGCTGAGGAGATAGAAAAGCAGCGTGCGGTAGCTGCTGCGCGACCAGTCCGGTCTCATTTTTCGGAAAAACGATTTCATCAGTTCACCCACTTTATTTGGTCTTAATAGTATAGCATTTTGTCGAAAAAATGCAAGTCATTTTCTGTTTTTCCTTTTATGTGACACGAAAGGCCGATTAGGGACTTGCCGTTTTTTACAAGCGGTGCTATAATATAGGGCAAAACAGCGGGAGAACCTCCCGCAAACGAAAGGAAGCACAAGCATTCATGACAACGATTGATATTTACTCCGGTTTTCTTGGCGCGGGCAAAACCACGCTCATCAAGAAAATGATCAAAGAAGCCTACTGCGGCGAGCAGATCGTGCTGATCGAAAACGAGTTCGGCGAGATCGGCATTGACGGCGGCTTTATGCAGGACGCGGGCATTCGCATAAACGAGATGAACTCCGGCTGCATCTGCTGCTCTCTGGTCGGCGACTTCGGCAAGGCGCTGCATCAGGTGATCGAGTCCTACCATCCCGACCGCATCCTCATTGAGCCGTCCGGCGTCGGCAAGCTCAGCGACGTCATCGCAGCCGTTGAGCGCGTCGCCTCCTCCGATGTTACGCTCGGCAGCTTTGTCGCCGTGGCAGACGCGACGAAGTGCAAGGTCTACCTGAAGAATTTCGGCGAGTTCTACACGAACCAGATCGAGACCGCCTCGACGATCATCCTCAGCCGCACCGCAACCATCGCGCAGGACAAGCTGGAGGCCGTGGTGGCGCTGCTGCGCGAGCATAACTACGACGCCGTCATCATCACGACCCCGTGGGACAAGCTGACCGGCAAGCAGATCCTCGAGGCAATGCGCCATCAGGACACCCTGACGCAGGAGCTTGCCGAGATGATCCGCCACGAGCATGAGGCGGATGACGATGACGACGAATGCGACGATCCGGACTGCTGCTGCCACCACCATCACGACGGCGAGCATCATCACCATCATGACCATGACGAGCATGAACACGACGAACACGAGCATGATGAGCACGACGAAGATGCGCACGAGCATCATCACCACCATCATCATGGCCACGACGCGGACGAGGTCTTCGGCAGTTGGGGCGTGGAGACACCCAAAAAGTTTACGGAGGAAGGGCTGCGCGCCATTCTCACGGCGCTCGACGAAGAGAAGTACGGCATCGTTCTGCGCGCCAAGGGCATTGTGCCGAACACGGACGGCACGTGGATCCACTTTGACCATGTGCCCGGCGAGATCGACATCCGTTCCGGCAGCGCTGCCGTCACCGGCCGTCTGTGCGTCATCGGCTCGAAGCTGAACGAGGACGCGCTCAAAGAATTGTTCGGAGTGTGAGAAAATGCCTGTACCGGTATATGTCTTTACCGGCTTTCTGGATGCCGGTAAAACAAAATTCATCCAAAGCACCCTTTGCGATCGCCGCTTTAACGCGGGCGAACGGACGCTGCTTCTGATCTGCGAGGAGGGCGAGGAGGAATATGACATCTCCGCCTATCCCTACCAGCACGTTTACCCTGAGGTGATTAACCAAGAGAGCGTCACGACGGAAGCGCTCGAGGCGCTGTTTCGAAAGCATCGAGCCGAACGCGTCGTCGTTGAGCTCAACGGAATGCTTCAGGTCGGCCCGTTTTATCAGAAGCTGCCGGAGCAGTGGCAGATCGCGCAGGAGGTCATGTTCGCCGACGGCTCGACGATCCTGTCGTACAACGCGAATATGCGCTCGCTTGTCGTTGACAAGCTCAGCGGCTGTGAGATGGTCGTTTTTAACCGTGTTGCGCCGAACACGGACATCATGCCGCTGCACAAGCTGGCACGCGCCGTGAACCGCCGCGTCAACATCATGTATGAATACACCGACAGCACAACGCAGTATGACGAGATCGTCGACCCCCTGCCCTTCGATCTGAACGCGCCGGTCATCGAGATCAAGGACGAGGACTACGCGATCTGGTATCGGGACATCAGCGAAGAGCCAAAGAAGTACAAGGATAAGACCGTCCGTTTCAAGGCGCAGGTCGCACGGATGCGGAAGGAACGCGACGGCTTTTTCGCCCCCGGCCGATTTGTCATGACCTGCTGTGTCGAAGACATACAGTTTATGGGGATTCCCTGTAAGTATGAACAGGCAGAGCAGCTTCACGTCCGCGACTGGGTCATGGTCACGGCAACGGTCAATGTCCGCTTCCACGCGCTCTACCGCGGCGTTGGGCCGGTTCTGACGGCTCTGCGCGTAGAGCCCGCGCAGCCCGCTGCGCAAGAGGTTGCCACATTCTAAAATCAACCAGCCGGAGAACGACTTGTTCCCCGGCTGGTTCTTTCTTTTATTCGGCAAAGGGTTTCCCCTTCAGGACGACATCACGGATAAAGCGGAAGGTCTCCTTCTCGCCCCGATCGCGCAGCATCGTCAAAAGGAAGACCAACTCCCGCATGGTCTGCGGGTGCATCAGCTCGTCGCGCGTCTCGATCGCGCCGGTCAGGTATGCAAGCGCGTCGGCGTCGGTGTAGGTCTTGCCGTGGTAGATCTTGCAGGCGGCGATTCGATCCATGACCATCTCGACCAAATATTTGCGCGGCATCGGGACGGGACGGTAGTGTTTTGTTTTCGGGTCAATGTCCGTCCAGTACTCGTAGTGATGCTTGTTTCTCCCCTTGTGATGCATCCACGCGGTCGAGAAGCCGATCAGCTCGCGCTGGCGCGAATTAGGGCTTCGCGTGCCCTGATAATATTTGACACCCGACCAGAACTCTGTCGGCGAATACTTCGAAAGGTCGTGCACCAGCCCACGCCAGTACAGACCAACGCGGAAGCAGTCGCGGCATACGACATGGCGATGTTTTGTGATCGTGCAAAAATGCTTGCAAACGTTCATTCGTATTATCCTTCTATTCCTCCAGCGCCGCTTCCAGCTTTTTCAGCGCCTTTTTTTCTATTCTGCTGACATAGCTGCGGCTGATGCCGCACCGATCGGCCACCTCTCGCTGCGTCAGTGGCTTTCGATTGCCGATCCCGTAGCGGGCAAGAATGATCTGCCGTTCACGCTCATCCAAGCAGCGGTCGATCTTTTCGTACAGTCGTGCGTAGATCTCCTTGTCACTCATGCGCTCGAAGAGATCCTCGTCCGAGCACACCACGTCCATGAGCGAGAGCGCCGCGCCGTCCTTGCCCGTTTCGATATAGTCCGACAGGGAGACGTCGGACGCACTTTTGCGCTGCGCCCGAAAGTACATCAGGATCTCGTTTTCCACGCAGCGCGCAGCATAGGTCGCAAGACGCGCGCCCTTCGTCGCGTCAAATGTGGAAATTCCCTTGATCAGGCCGATCGTGCCGATCGAGATCAGATCCTCCTGGTCGGCCGTCTGCGCGTAGTACTTCTTCATAATGTGCGCGACCAACCGCAGGTTGCGCTCGATCAGGACATTGCGCGCCTCCAGATCGCCCTGCGCGGCAAGCGCGAGATAGTGCTGTTCCTCTTTTGCAGACAGGGGCTTTGGAAACGAACCTCCGCCGTTTGACAGGCGCAGGGAATACAGGATGCTGCTGAGCATCAGCCACACCGCTGCTCCCAGCATAGAACCACCTCCGATTCAGCCTATTCGGAGGCGGCAAGTCCCTATGTCAACTTTCCCGATCGACCAGCGAATTTGCAAGGCCGGTCAAAAATTCCGCGTTCGGCATCGCCTGAAGCGCGGCAACCGCACGCTCTGTTTCCGAGCGCACCATTCTGCGGCACTGTTCCACACCGTACAGGCGGACAAACGTGTTTTTGTGCTCGTCCATGCCGACCGCCTTGCCCAGCTTTTTGGCATCGCCAACGCTGTCGAGCACATCGTCTTGAATCTGGAAGGCAAGCCCAAGCGACTGCGCGTAAGCGACCGC
>USIH01000001.1 GCA_900554705.1 uncultured Eubacteriales bacterium | reverse complement strand
CGGGACGAGGCGCTGGAGACCCACGCCTATGAGCTGATCCATACCACCAAGCCGGAGGATATTTTCAAGATGAAGTTCGATGTGATCATCAGTAACCCGCCGTATCAGTTGAGTGACGGGGGCGGTAACGGAGCAAGTGCAAAACCGATTTACCAATTATTCGTACAGCAAGCGCAAAAAATGAACCCCCGCTATTTGTCTATGATAATTCCGTCCAGATGGTTTGCCGGTGGCAAAGGATTAGATGAATTTCGTGACCGAATGTTGAACGATGATAGAATACGAGTAATACACGATTATCCCGAAGCTTCTGATTGCTTTTCTGGAGTTCAAATCAAGGGCGGTGTTTGCTATTTCCTGTGGGATCGGGACGGACACGGTGACTGCTCCGTGTATTCACATAAGGGCGATACGGTACAAGGGCCGATTGTCAGGCCACTGCTTGAGGCCGGTTGCGACACCTTCATCCGTTATAACGAAGCCGTCAGTGTTATTCACAAGGTAATGGCAAAGAATGAACCGTCGATGGAAAAGCTGGTTAGCACCAGACTTCCGTTTGGCCTTCCAAATACATTCAAGGGAAACAAAATCAAGCATTCGCCTTTTGATTTGTTGGTATATGTAAGCGGAAACGACAGGGAAGTGCGTGGAAGTGCAGCATATGTTGCAAAGGATGTAATTTCCCGTGGTAACGAAATGATTGGTTGGCACAAAGTGTACATTGCAAAGGCAGGAAGCGGCAGCGATTCATTTCCGCACCCTATCCTTCCAAAACCATTTTACGGGGCCCCTGATACAGTTTGCAACGAAAGCTATTTGGTTATTGGGCCATTCAAAGACAAACAGGAATGTGAAAATGTGATGTCGTACATAGCCACAAGATTTTTCAGATTTCTTGTCTTGCAGAAAAAGAACTCGCAAAATGCTGCAAAGGGTGTTTATCAATTAGTTCCTCAACAGGACTTTTCCAAGCCGTGGACGGATGCAGAGCTTTATGCCAAGTATGACCTTACCGATGAAGAAATCGCCTTTATTGAATCAATGATCCGCCCGATGGAGCTGGGGAGCAATGATTGAACTTCTTAAGATACACATAAGCAATATATAAATGAGGGATAAATATGGGCAGAAAAAATCATTCACATAACAATCAGGCAACAGCGGATGATATCTACAAATACATAGAACGGCTTTCGGAGACAATTTATAAAAATGAGGAGCGGCGGCATGACTCTGCCATTCTTCAGGCCAGTCATATGCAGGCGGCATTTTCCTTTTTGACCGCTGCTCTTTTTATGTTGGTCCCCATTTTGATTGAAAATGCCTGCCCTCCTTTGTCAAAAACATTTCTTTTGATGGCATTTTCCTCTATCTTCATTACATTGTTGTTGAGTCTTTTGTTTGCAACGATGGCGCAATATCGTTCTAAAAGGGCAGACTTTCCATCGGTAGCAAAAATACACGAAAAAATGGTCGATAATTATAAGTCGTTTGAATCTCCTGCTCAACGAAGCAAATACTTTGTTGAAACATACGAGGAAATACAATCTTCTCTTGCGACCATCAACAACAAACGTTTTGCTCACATTCAATGTTCAATGTGTTGCTTCTATGTCGCACTGTCACTTTGCTTTCTTTGGTTTTTCGTAGCGATCATTAAAATTATATAGTGCAAGGAGGACAATCTATGGCAAATGAAAATGTCGATCGGCGATCTTCGCCTATACAATCACAAAAAGGCAGGACGGGAAACACGCCACTTCCTCCAACGAACCCATTAAAAGCAGTCCAGACCGCACCAGCTACAACTTCGCTGCGGTGTAACAGTGGAAGTAAAGACAACATCCCCACTTCCCAAAGCACAATGCCTTTGACAGGAGGTGAGAAATAATGCCGCAAATGGATTTCTTCCCCCAGCGCCCAGAAGTCCATCCGATGATCTATGCCTACCGGGACTTAAATCCGGATTATGACGGCCTGCTGAAGGTGGGCTACACCGAAAAGGATGTGGACAGGCGTGTGGCGCAGCAGTACCCCACCAAGCGTCCGGACGGCAAGCTCCCTTATGAGATCCTGTACCACAGCTCCGCCATGCGGGAGGACGGCTCCTGCTTTACCGACCACGATGTGCATCGTATGCTCCGCCGCAGGAAAATCACCGGCGTGGGCGGTGAATGGTTCCGCTGCACGGTAGATGAGCTGGAAGCGGCGGTGCTGGCGGTGAAAACCGACACCCTCAACGAGGAGAACCGCACCCGTACCTTTGCCATGCGCCCGGAGCAGGAGGAGGCCGTCAACAAGACCATCGCCTATTTTCGTTCCGCCAAGCTGGATACGCCGGACCGTGCACCGAAATTCCTCTGGAATGCCAAAATGCGCTTCGGCAAAACCTTCGCCGCCTATGAGCTGGCCAAACGAATGGGGCTGAAAAAGGTGCTTGTGCTGACCTTCAAGCCCGCTGTCGAGGCGGCGTGGGAGGAAGATCTCATGACCCACAAGGATTTTGAGGGCTGGCAATTCATCTGTCGGGACGGAATGCGCTACGAGGACGCCGACCTGTCCCGCCCTATTGTTTGCTTTGGCTCGTTCCAAGACTATCTCGGCACCAACGAGAGCGGCGGCATCAAGGCAAAGAACGAATGGGTACATACCACCAACTGGGACATCGTGATCTTTGACGAATACCATTTCGGCGCGTGGCGGGACAATGCCAAAAAGCTCTTTGAAATGGACAACGAGGACGAGGATTACGACTTCGATATGGAGAAGTACAAGAAGGACGAGGCCGACAACGCCTACAACGAGACCTTCCTGCCTATCACCACATCTCAGTATCTATTCCTGTCCGGCACGCCGTTCCGGGCCATCAACAGCGGCGAATTTATCGAGGATCAAATCTACAACTGGACCTATTCCGACGAACAGCGGGCCAAGGAAAACTGGGACGGGGCTGCGGACAACCCCTATGCAGCGCTGCCCCGGATGGTGATGATGACCTACCGCATCCCGGACAGCATCCGACAGATCGCTATGCAGGGGCAGTTCGACGAATTTGATTTGAATGTATTTTTCTCCGCCAAATACGGCGAGAAAAGCAAGCCGGAGACAGCCCGCTTTGTCTATGAGAACGAGGTGCAGAAGTGGCTGGATCTGATTCGCGGCTCCTATCTCCCCGCCAGCGTGGACGATATGAAGCTAGGTCAGGACAAGCGCCCGCCCATGCCGTTTTCCGATACCCGTCTGCTGAATGTGCTGTCTCATACCTTCTGGTTTCTGCCCAATGTGGCCAGCTGCTACGCCATGTACAATCTGCTTCAGCAGAAGCAGAACAGCTTTTACCACGATTACCGCATCAATGTCTGCGCCGGGACCAAGGCGGGCATTGGCGTGGATGCGCTGGAGCCGGTGCAGAAATCCATGGGTGATCCGCTGACCACTAAGACCATCACGCTGTCCTGCGGCAAGCTGACCACCGGCGTCACGGTCAAGCCGTGGACGGGCATCTTTATGCTGCGGAATCTGAAAAGCCCAGAGACCTATTTCCAAGCGGCGTTCCGGGTGCAGTCCCCGTGGACGGTGCGTACCGGCTCCGGCACCGATCAGATCATGAAGTATGAGTGCTATGTCTTTGACTTTGCGCTGGACCGTGCCCTCAAGCAAATCTCGGATTATTCCTGCCGCCTGAATGTGAATGAGAGCAACCCGGAAAAGAAGGTGGCGGAATTCATCAACTTCCTGCCGGTGCTGGCCTACGACGGCAGCAGCATGAAGCAGATCGACGCACAGGACATTCTGGATATCGCCATGGCCGGTACCTCGGCCACGCTGCTGGCCAAGCGCTGGGAATCCGCATTGCTGGTCAATGTGGACAATGACACACTCCGGCGACTGATGGCGAACAAGGAGGCCATGGAGGCCCTGATGAAAATCGAGGGCTTCCGCAGCCTGAACTCGGATATTGAGACCATCATTAACAAGTCGGAGAGCGTGAAAAAGGCCAAGAAGGAAAAGGGCAAGGATCTCACCAAGGAAGAGAAAAAGGAGATCTCCGAGGAAGAAAAGGAATACAAATCCATGCGGAAGCAGATTCAGGAGAAGCTTATCAAGTTTGCCACCCGTGTGCCGATCTTTATGTATCTGACGGATTACCGGGAGCGCTCTTTGAAGGATGTGATCACGCAGCTGGAGCCGGGACTTTTCAAAAAAGTGACAGGCTTAGATGTGAAGGACTTCAACCTGCTGGTGGAGCTGAATGTGTTCAACGCCAGCCTGATGAACGATGCCATCTTCAAATTCAAACGTTATGAGGATTCCAGCCTTTCCTATACCGGCCTTGACAAGCACGAAAACGAGGATGTCGGCGGCTGGGATACCGTTGTGAAGCGCAAGGAGTATGAGCTACTGTTCTATAATCAGCAGTCCACGATGGATGCGCCGGAAATCGACGAAGCCGATGTTCCGGAAGCGGACGAGGAGCCGGAGCCGCCCAAAGCCCCCGTTCCAACTCGGACGCCACCGGCTAAGACGGATTTTGTCACTGCTGCTTTCGGCGTGAAATCACCGATCATTCCCGCAAAACCTGATCAACCCGAAAAGCCAAAGGTCGATGTTTCCGGCGTTGCAGTCGGTGCGGCCGTAACGCATGGTAAGTTCGGCACCGGCAAGGTGATCGAATTGAGCAGCGGATATGTGACCGTCAGCTTTGAGCAAGGCGATAAGCGCTTTCTTTTCCCAAATGCCTTTGAATCCGGATTTTTGAAAGTACAATAGTTTCGCCTTTCGCTTTCTGCAATCATTTTAGAAGAGCAAAGGACAGGAATTGGATATGCAGATAGCAAAAACGCGCCGTCTCGGAATCACTTTCAAGACGGCGCGTTTCTGTTGCGGATCAGAGCGAACACGTCACGGCGAAACCGCCGCTGAAAAAATAGGTGTTCGTCCGAACCTCGTTTGGTGGAGCCTTGCAACCCTTAAACAAATTTTGTTCGTCTGCCTGTCGATCGGCGTTTTGGACGAGGGCGATATCTATATCGTGATCCATTGCGTTTTGCCCGAAGTCAAATACCAGATGCAGATGATCGCTATAAACATAGGCAGCAATCAAAAAAGTGTCGATCAGCTTTTCCTGATAATCCTTATCATCTATGTCGCCGTCCCTGTAGAGATGCAGCATAGCAACAAAGTCATCGCGGGTAAAGGACGGTGCACGGCGCAGTTTGCTGTAGGCGATCTCCTCTTCCAAGGATTTCTTTACCGCCTCGAGTTCAGACAGGCGTAATTGCATAGCTTCCGAGAAAGCGCCACGTTCAATCGCAGAGACAATATTCCCGATGGAGGCGGTCGTTGCAGTTAGCTGCTCCTGCAGCGTGTCCAAAGCTGTATCTTTTGCCATTTCATTCTGTGCCTTTACGGCATAATCGGCAAGCTGTGAAATCGTATCATCAACAAGGATATATCGCTTGATTGCCGCAGCGACTTCGCGTTCAATGGCGTCTCGGCGAACCGCTTTCATATCGCATAGCTTTGTCTGCCGATGGGCCTTGCAGGCATAGTAGTAATATGGCGTTGGCACACCGCTCTTGCCGGAGATGCCGACCATCGGGCTTTTGCACTTCCCGCAGAAGAGTTTTCCCGTCAAGAGATAGACGCTGTTCTCACGTCGGCGCCGTGTTGGCATATCGCCGGAGATGCGCGGATTGCTTTTTGTATGTAGATGGTGTTGCACGGCATCAAACAGCTCCTTGTCAATAATTGCCGGAATGCCCCCGGGAATCTGCTTGTCACGATAGACATACACTCCGGTGTAGCGGATATTGGACAACAGGCGATTAAAACTGTTTTTATTCCAGATATGGCCTCTTTTGGTGCGCAAGCCTCTGGCGTTGAGCGAATTATAGATGCTCACCATGCTTTCGCCATTTGATACGCGCAGAAATACCTCTTGGACGACGGCGGCTTGATCCGGTACGATCTCATACTTTCCATCTTTTCCGCGGCGGTAGCCATAGGGGAGTGATCCGTTGGCCATACACCGCTCGGCATTATCGTCCATGCCGCGCCGAATTTTCCGCGAAAGCTCCTTGGAATAGTATTCGGCAAGCCCCTCAAGCAGCGACTCCATCAAGACGCCCGAAGGATCGTCGCTAATATTTTCCGTTGCGGACAAGACCTTTTTCCCGCAGGATTTAAGCTGCCGCTTATAGACTGCGCTGTCATAGCGGTCACGGGCAAAACGGTCGAGGGAGTAAACGATGATATATTGATAATCCAGTCTTGCCGCCTCGGCAAGCATAGCCTGAAACATCGGCCGACGATCATTCGTCCCGCTCATGGCTCTGTCATCATAAACCTTTATGATGTCGATGTTGTTTCGCTCTGCAAATTTTTCGCATTCTTTAATTTGCTGGTCGATGGAAACGTCGCGTTGGGCGTGGGAGCTGTACCGGCAGTAGAGGACGCCTTTTGTAGATTGATCGTTCATTTTAGCACCACCTTCTTGTTGATAAGCGTGGTTATCTTTTCTTTATTCCGACAAGGGCAGCAAGCTCATTTCGTTGTTTGATAATATCGTCATATGTATCTGCGTTGCCCTTATAGCTGTCCATATCGACAGCAAGTGCGGCCATCAGAAGATGGTGACTAATAAACCAGTCCTCTTGTTGGGCATCTGTTTTTTCCTTTCCGGCATACTCATTTGTATATGACATTTGGTCATGAAGATCAAAGAGCTTTTCTCGCGCAGAATCTAACGTTGTGTTACCGTCAAGATAATCATCAAGTGTTTCTATTGCCTGCTTTGCTACGGACTGCCCTTTCTGGCTGGCTTTGGAAGCAGGCGAACAAGCCGCCACGCCCATAAGCAATGCAACGATTAGCAAAAATAAAGCAAATCTTTTCATCCTTCATATCCTTCCTCTATTGATGGTCTTATCTCTGTTGCACAACTTGATTTGCGATAGTCAGTAAAGCGTGTACAATGTCATCCGGTAGTAGGGGTATAATGTCAATAAGTTCCTTACGTTCGCCAGAAACAACGGGTACTCTTGGCGCTCCGCACCCAGTTAAGAAATCCATATCGACATTAAAAATATCAGCAAACGCCTCTAATGTTTCAATATCCGGTTCACGCTTGCCCGTTTCATACATACCAATAGCGCTTCTTGAGCAACCGGACCGGTCTGCTAAATCTTGCTGAGACATTCCATTTTTCTGTCGAAGGTAAACGAGATTATCAGAAAAACTACTCACAGTAACCACCTCATGCTTCGATTAATTAAAATCGGCATCCCAATGAAAAAGCCGCAAGAACACATACTGCATTAAAAGCAATACAATACAATTTGTGTTATTTTCTAGCGTTTATTTTACATACAGGCGTTTTTGCGTTATAATAAGCTTGCGCCGGCAGCAAAATAGAAAGAGGTCGTACAAAATGTCAAGCAAAGAGTTGCTGGAGGTGTTGCGCCTTCTTGCCAAACTGAGTGCCGAGGAAAAGAATACTCTCGTCAAGTATCTTTGTGTTCTGCAAGATAGTGAAGGTAGGTCATTGCAGCCTGCTTTTGGGCCGGTGACAAGGATAGAATGAGTCTGGCAAGTTCAAGGTCTATTTCTTCTTCAAGACCGCTCTCATGGATGGGAGCGGTCTTTTCGTTAATGTTTACAGGCATATCATCACAAATAGAGATAAGTTCATCAATAGTCATGTTCATGCCCTTTGCAAGTTTATTAAGGACGGTCAGCGTCGGAACCATTGGCTTTCCAGTTTGAGGGTTTATTTCTTTTTCAACTAAAGAAATATATCCAGTAGACAAGCCACATTGCGCCCCCATTTGGCGTTGCGAGAGATTGTTTGACGCTCTGTAATCTGCTATCAGTTCAGCCAGTGTCATTTGATTGCCCCCTTTTCTGTAAAAAAGATTTTACAGTAATGCATTGTCGTTGTCAAGGCCTGTGCAAAAAGTTTTTGACAAAATCTGTAAAAAGAACTTGACAAGCACTGATGGTAGGTGTATTATCGTTTTGTCAAAAACTTTAGACAGTGGAGGTGAGAATTTTGGGCTACAGAATTAGAGAGTTCCGCAAAGCGCAGAGGATGTCGCAAGAGGAACTCGCTGTGCGAAGCGGTGTCAGCCGTCAAACAATTTCCATGATTGAGAACAATGATGGAAAAGCCGCAACAACCAAGACGCTTGCAAAAATTGCTAAGGCTCTTGACACTACGGTGGCCGCTCTTTTTTTTGATGATGGTGTCTAAATATTTAGACAGTCTGAGAGAACATAAAGGCTCCCACCAAAGCCAACTCGGAGTGATTACAATGGACGAAAAGGTTAAAGGCGCAGATGTCAGCGCACTGCATCCAGGGAAAATCTATCAGATTTCCTATGCGACCGTCGACTTGCTGCTTCGTTTTTTGCAGCGTCCTGACGGTCGAGAGCTGCTTGAAAAGAAGAAAGCTGAGCTGCGGGAACGCGGCTTGCTATAAGTAACGAAAGGGGAGTGATACCAATGGCGTATTATCGAGTCTGTCCCGATTGCGGTTGCTACCTTGATCCGGGAGAGCCTTGCGATTGCCGGAGACAAAGAGTTGAGGCCGCACCCGCTGCCACGGGAACGACCTCAGAAGATGCAAGCATCCGCGATCAGTTTATCAAACAAGTGCTTGAAAGTCAAGCAAACGGAGGTAATTGTTAATGAGCGACAAACTCCGTGAGCTGCGACGTACCAAGCAAATCCCTGCGAAGGAAATAGTTGCTGTTATCCAGCGGCTATACCCCAAATATGACAAGGTGGCGCTTAGCAAATGCGAAAACGGCGATACATACGGCGTGGAGATCAAGCCGGACGCGCTCGACGCTGTTTATGCCGAGTTTGCTCCTGAGCTTTTAGAGGCGCGCAGTAAGCCGAAAAAGCCTGACCATCGGTTGACCTGTAGAATCTCTGCAAGGCTTGAGGACGGCGAATATTCGGTGTTGCAACAGCACATCCGCGCCGATGGGTACGCCACTATGCAGGATTGGATTACAGACATTGTCCGAGCCTATCTTGCAGGGAAGGAGGCAGGGCCAGATGTGGAATGACATCCCCGACGATCCTGTTATCCAGAACATGGAACGCACCGGTTACCCAGACGGCAAAGAGCCGACCTTCCCGATTTGCCCCGTCTGTGGTGAAGAGTGCGAGGAAATTTTCAGAGACAAAGATTTGAATATCGTCGGCTGCGATATCTGCATCAAGCAGTCCGACGCATGGGAGGAGCCGGAGTGCTTCCCCGGAAAGGAGCATTGATGAAAGGACTGGTTATCACTACCGAAAACAAGATGCAGGTCAGGGAGTTCGACGAGCCTGCCTATGAGACCATCGGAAAGGCTGTCGGCGGATGGATCGAGGTCGTACACCCGAAGGGCCTGCCCGGTCCGTTCTGCATGGTCGTCAACGAGGAAGGACTGCTGCACGGTCTGCCGCTCAATTTGTTCGGCTGCATTCTCTACGATACCGTGCGCCACGGAAATCCCATTGTCGGAAACATCGTGATTCTCAAAGAAGGCTTCACCACGCCTGGCGAGAGAGACTTTATCGGGCTGGACGAGGACGACGTCAAATTCCTCGGCGCAATGGCCGTCAGTCTGAGCGGCGGCGGCATCAAGTGGGAAAGCGAGGCGCGATAATGGCAAAGTTCTATTTTACCTACGGCACGGACGGCCAGCCGTTTTTCGGTGGCTGGACTGAGGTCGAAGCACCGGACGCTCACGCGGCCTGTGCCGCGTTCCGCGCCTATCACCCCGATAAGACCGAGGGCTTAGTGAATTGCTCCAGCATCTATGACGAGGAGAAGTTCAAGCTGACCGAAATGTACCGGGAAAGCAATTTCGGTTTCCGGTGCCACGAAATCATCACTCTGCGGCGCGAAGCCGCTACCAACTGAAAGGAGCTATCACCATGATTAGAAACCCGAACGACATCCAGGAGGGCGCGAAGAAAATCCGCATGCTGATCGCCGGTTATCCCGGCATCGGAAAATCCACTCTGGCGCTGTCCGCCCCCAATCCCCTGCACATCGACGTAGACTTTGGCATCGACCGTATCGAGCCGCGCTATCGCGCTCCGTACATTCAGCCGAAGGACTATCAGGAAATCCTCGACGATCTGACACCCATGAACACGCAGGGCTTTGACACACTGGTGTTTGATACTGGTGGCAAGCTCATTTCCCTCATGTCCCTGTGGGCAATCAAACAGGATCCCAAATACGGTCAGCGTGACGGCAGCCTGTCGCTCAAGGGCTACGGCTTCGTCGGAAAAGAGTTCGTCCGGCTCATGGACTACTGCTTCTATGAGCTTCAAAAGAACATCGTAGTGGTATTCCACGCGGTGGAAGAAAAGGACGGCGACAACACCCGGCTTCGCATCAAGGTAGAGGGGCAGACCAAGAACAATGTATGGGAACCCATGGATCTGGGTGGCTTTGTAGAAATCTACGGCAACGATCGTACCATTGGTTTTTCCAACTGTGAGCGCTATTTCGCAAAAGGTACGCGCGGCATTCACGGCGTCTGGAAAATTCCGGCACTCGGTCCGAACAGTCAGAACGATTTCCTGACCAAACTGTTTGCTGATTACAACGCCAAGGCCGCTGCCGAAGTTGCTCAGAATGCTGCCGATCAGGCGGCTTATGAGGCTGCAATGGAAACCGGCAGGTCGATCATCTCAGCTATCAAGGACGCAGATACCGCAAACGAAGCAATGCCGCACTTTAAGGCAATCCAGCACGCGCTTACATCCGAGGCGGAATTGTCGGTGGCATGGAACAAAAAGGTAAAGGACTGCGACCTGTTTTACGATCGCGTGCTTAAGTGTTACACGCCGATGCCGGAAGATAAGCCGCAGGGGGCGAAATAATGGAGCGCTATTTGCTGACCCACTCGCTGCTCTCCTCGTGGCTTTACGCGCTCAAGGGCAACCCCTACGAGGATGCCACTACGGAGCGTGACCCTATGGCCGAATTCATGGCAACGCTCCGCCGTGACCCGACTCCTACCACAGAGGCCATGCAGAAGGGCATAGATTTTGAAAACCTTGTGACCGACATTGTTGTCGGTCGCGGGGATCGCTCTAACAAGTGGTATGACGCAGCCAATATCGTCGCGGCAGATGTGCGCGGGGGAGTGCTTCAATACCGTGCAAAGAAGCCGATCGAGGTTCAGGGCGTTCCGCTGTTGCTCTACGGTCGGCTGGACTGCCTGAAAGCCGGATCCGTTATCGACATTAAGTTCTCCGGCAGTTACGACCGGGGCAAATACATCACCAGCACACAGCATCCCGTTTACATGGAGTTGATTCCCGAAGCAAAACAGTTCACCTACGTCATCAGCAACGGCTCTGAGGTCTGGCACGAATCATATCTCCGTGAAGACACTCCCAGCATTTATCCAACGATCTCCGATTTCCTCAATTGGTTGCGTGCGGTTGATCTGATGCCTGTATATCAAAAGCATTGGCTTTCGCTATGAACGGCACGCTGAAAGATTGGTCGTTTTCCCGCAGCGGCGAAAGTGTTCTGACCATCACGACCCGCGAAAGCTGCAAAAGGCTGTGGGACACGCTTGGCGAACAGGAAATTACATTTTCCATCAAAAAGCGTGTCACGCCGCGCAGTCTCAACGCCAACAATTATGCGTGGAGCCTCATTGAGAAGCTGGCCACTGCTATCAAGTCGGACAAGGACACTGTCTATGAAGAAATGCTGCGCCGCTATGGTACGGGAGAAAGCTATACCGACGAGGCCGGTAATGAATGCAAAGTGCTGTTCTCCTTGCAGGATGGCGTGCCACCGTCACTGGTGGCACGTCACTACGCAGAAATCGGCGTCGGCTATATTGCCGGAAAGAAGTTCATCCATTATCGTGCGATCAAAGGCACAAGCGAATATTCTACCAAAGAAATGAGCGTTTTTCTGGACGGGATCGTCTCTGAATGTCGTGAAATCGGCATAGAAACGGATACTCCGGAAATGATCGCAAGATACAAGGAGGCATGGAACAGATGACTATTTACTGTGATTACTGCGGACATCGGGCCAAGTTGGTCGATGATGCAGTAATCTACGGCCGCAGCTATGGGCACACCGCCTATCTCTGCCGGAACTGCGGCGCGTATGTGGGCCGCCATGGCCGCTCGGACAAGCCTCTGGGGCGTCTTGCCAACGCACAGCTCCGCAGGTGGAAAAAGGCGGCGCACGCCGCCTTTGACCCGCTTTGGAAGCGTGGGCCGTTCCGTGGCCGTCGCAGAGCCGTCTATGCATGGCTGGCCGGGAAAATGGCACTGCCCGTCAAGCAGACCCATATCGGAATGTTTGACGAACGGCAGTGCCAGCAAGTAATCGATATTATCCACCAAGGAGGATTTGAAAATGATCAACAACTGTGAACCGCATGTATTGTGCGCCGAGGAAAGAACCGCCGAATCCGGCATCGTTCTGGACGTCGATCTGGAAGCTCTTATCCGTGAATCAGAACGGCTGCGTATTTGCGAGGCCCTGTTTCAAAGCTGTGCGGGGAAGAGCTGGGAACTGCATGATATGCTTGCTCCTATCATCGGCGTGCCGCGTGCGCTCATTATGCCCGACACGCCCCCGGAGGCTGGCCATGCTGAATAAGATCATCCTGATGGGGCGCTTGACGCGCGATCCAGAACTGCGCCGCACAACTTCCGGCATCGCGGTGGCCGCATTCACGCTCGCCGTCGACCGCGATTTTTCGAACAGTCAGACTGGTGAGCGCGAGACGGATTTCATCGACATCGTCGCATGGCGCAGCACCGCTGAGTTTGTCAGCAAGTATTTCAGCAAGGGGCGCATGGCGGTTGTCGCAGGTCGGCTCCAGATCAGACCGTGGACCGACAAGGACGGCAACAAGCGCCGCAGCGCCGAGGTCATCGCCGATAACGTCTACTTTGGCGATTCCAAGCGCGACGATGCTACCACTGGTCAGCAGTTCGCCTATCCGCAGGCAGACACCCCGCAGGCCGCTTATCAGCAGCCGTCAGGATATGCCGCGGAATGCACGCAGGACTATGTCTTGATCGACGACGATGACGGACAGTTACCATTTTGAGGGAGGGTAAACAATGGCACTCAGAGGGCAGCCTTATCTTCCGCTTTACGTGCAGGATTTCCTCTGCGATGAGCGGCTTGCGGAATGCAGCGCAGAAAGTACGGGTGTATACATACGGCTGATGTGCCTCATGCACAAGTCTGAAACGTATGGCGCAATTTTGTTGAAACAAAAAGATAAACAAAGCGAGGACAAAATTTGTAATTTTGTTTCAAAGCTTGTTCGTCAAATGCCGTTTACAGCCGAAGTAATCGAGCGTTCTTTGATTGAGCTGCTCGACGAAAACGTTATTCGGATAGATGGCGATATGCTTTACCAAAAGCGCATGGTGAAAGACGGGAAACTCAGTGATATCAGGTCTTCTGCGCGTCGTGGAAAAGGAAAAAATCAGGCCCGTAACAATTTTGTTGATGGATTTGATGCTGATTTTGTTGGTACAAAAACAGCATCAAACTCTGAAAATGAAAATGAAATTGAAAATGAAGATGAAGATGTAAAGGAAGAAGTAGGAAATACGGAAGAATCTTCCCATGCGCAGGAGTGTGTTGCATCCCTCATCCTCAACGACGGGACATACTTCAACGTTTCTGCCAAGGATTACAACAAGTGGGTGACTCTGTATCCGGCCGTAGATGTGATGCAGGAGCTTCGCAATATGGTCGGCTGGTGTGATGCCAACCGAAAGAAGCGCAAAACGAGATCGGGCATCCGGCGCTTCATCAACAACTGGCTTGCCGGGGAACAGGATAAGGGTGGAAGCATGCGGCATACGCCGCAAAGCTCGATGCAGCGTCCCAGCGCCGGTGGTACGGCATTAGGCACCATACAGCAGCTTCATCAAAAATACAGCGGGGAGGGATCAGGATGACCACGGCGGAAATCTTGGAGATCTTCGCACCGCTGGCTTTGGCTTACCCCAACGCTGCGACATTCAAGGGCAATATGGAGGCGATAGAGCTTACCGCCAATCTATGGAGCAGTTGCCTGCCGGACATCGACCTGTGGCTTGGGCAGCAAACAACGATGAGGTTGATCCTCGAAAGCAAATTCCCTCCCACGATTGCCGATTTTCGAGAAAAAGCAGGGCAAATCAAGGCAGAAATTGACGTTAAAATCAAGTTCCAGTGGAATTTTCTGATGCAGAATGTTCGACTGTACGGCCTTGACCGCGCAATCGCGGAAATCGACCCTCGATCGGATGTTTCAAACGTGATAGCGCTTATGGGCGGTTCACAAAAACTGCTTCAGCAGAACGGTTATGCAGCATTCAAAACGGCTTACGAGCGCTTTCTGCATCGCACCAAATCCCCGACAGCAATACCAGACAAAACACAAAGGAGAAAGGAAATTTCAAAATGACAACCGAACTTATGCCGATGCCCACCCAAAGAATTAACGAGGAGGAAGAATTTCGGTATTTTGCCGACCGCACCGAGGAGCGGCAGCGTGCGGAGCTTAAAGCGGCCGCCCGCAGGGATGTGCAGAGAGTGCTTCGCAACAAGCAGCGGGCAGTAAAAAAAGCCGTCCGCGAGGCATGGCTTTTCCTGTGTGGCATGGTGGCCTCCTGTTGCAGCATGGTTGCTGCCGTAGCATTGTGCTGGTACCCGCCGATACTTGCCGTCTTTCCGGCGCTGATCGCGGTGCTTGCCGTTCTGGAGCTGTTTCGTAAGCGGCGGTGATCTCCATGCAGCAGAAAGACCCAAAGCGCCAACTGCTCGGCAAGATTGCCAAGGTTAGAGGTCAACAGTTTGAAGCGCGGTTGGACGAATCATTTGCCTATTATGCGCAGCGGGGCTATGCGATCATCGAAAAAACGCCTGAGCCTATGCGTCCTACAAAAAGCCTTGGAAACGGCAAGTTCATCGCTTTCTACGTAAAGCAGGCACAACCGGACTACAAGGGCACGATCAAGGGTGGCCGCACGGTCATGTTCGAGGCGAAATTCACCGCCGCTGACCGCATGGAGCAGAGCCGCGTTCTCCAGACCCAGCAGGACTACATGGCGCGCCATCAGGCGCTTGGTGCAAGATGCTTTGTAGTTGCCGGATTCAGCTCCGGCTATGTTTACCGTATCCCGTGGGATATCTGGTCCCGCATGAAGGAGCGCTTCGGTCGGAAGTACGTTACCGAAGCTGATTTGGAACCGTATCAAGTCCAGACAGCATGGAACGGCACGTTGATGTTGCTGGACTGAAAAATGAAAGGAGTAAAAAATGAGCGAAATTTCCATGTATGAAGCCCAAAAAAAGAAACTGCAGGGGCTTTGTGACGAGCACGATCTTACATACCGTTTTGTCAAGGATACCTACCCCATCCGCCTCATTATCAGGCCCATTCAGGGCATGGACGCCCAGCTCTCCATGCTGGAGGCCGTTGAGGACACCGGCTATATCAGCCCCGATGCCTCGATGATGTGGATCTTCCGAGACGGGGTTCTTGAAACCAAGGTAACAGGCGGCACCTTCACCATCAGCAAGACGCTTCGCACGAAGATCGAATCCGTGCTGGTTAAAATGATCAATTACTGGCAGCAGTATTTTTTCCGTGATGTTCTCGAAAAGAATGCCCTCCGCTCCGGGCTCATGCCGGTTATCGACGAGGACGATGCCGAAGACTTCGATGGTATCGGCACCCCGGATGAGGCCGAAGATCTTGACGATATGCCGGAAGAGGTTCTCGACGAGGCGGACGGTGCTTCCGATGGCACAGATACGGCCGAAGATGAAGAGCTGGCAGAAGCCGCGCGGATTGTTCGAATGGAAAACAAAGCCTCTCCCGCGCTGTTGCAGCGACGTATGAACATTGGCTATGCCAAGGCTGCGCGACTGATTGAGGCCTTGGAAGATGCCGGAATCGTCGGGCCGTACGCCGGAGCCGAGCCGCGCGAAGTGCTTCCGTCCGATGTCCCCGCAGAGGAGGATGCACATGAATAAGCCGTCTGCTACCCCTACAATCCCGCCGATCTGTCGTGCAGACTACAAGCGTATCAAGAGCATGGATCGCGCCACGCTCACAGAGCATCTCTTCAAGGTCTACTTAAAGGGCGTAGAAAAAGGGCGCGAGATTGAACGGGCTGCCGTTACTGCGTCGGGGGTCGAAAAATGAAAACGACATACCTATGCGGGCAGTGTATGATCCTGCTGCGTGAAGCATTCGATGTTGCCGAACATGGCCGGCGTGAAAAGATCACTTGCGAAAACTGCGGCAAGCGCCGATATGGTTGCAAGTGCGAAGTGACGCAGAAGCCTAAGGGCAAGCACGGTACCACGCAAAAATGAAGAGTGTAATACGTAATGTTCGAAACCCAAGGCAGAAACAATTTTGCGAGATCTTCGACAGCCTTTGCAGGCAATTTAGCCGCTGGGAAATATGGTCTGATTTTGTGGTTATGTCAGCGATCGCCATTTCTAACACCGTCGACCGAGCCAACGCCAAAGCCAGAGAAGAGACATATATGAAAATCGCGGGCAAATACAAGCCTGCCGAGATCAGGCAGTTTTCTGAAATGCTGGCCGCTGTCATAGGCGGTATGGATGTAAATCCGGCTCAAGACTTTCTTGGTGAGTTGTATATGTCATTAGGGCTGGGAAACGTCCGTGCCGGACAGTTTTTCACTCCCTATAATGTTTGCCAATGTATGTCTGAAATCACCGCCACCGATCTCAAGGCTCGAATTGAGCGAGACAAATGGATTTCTGTCAATGATCCGACGTGTGGGGCTGGGGCGCTTCTGGTTGCGTTCGCAAACGAATGCAGCAGGCAAAACGTGAACTTCCAAACCTCTGTGCTCTTTATCGCGCAGGACATTGACTATACGGTTGGCCTAATGTGCTATCTGCAGCTCAGCATTCTTGGCTGCCCCGGTTACGTCACCATTGCAGATACACTCGCTAATCCACAAACCTCTCTCGATCGCCGGGGGCTTCTTCCCCGGCCGGGGGAGAACATCTGGTACACACCTTTTTACTTCAGAGATATATGGCAGTATCGCCGCATCGGTGCGCAGATGGATTTGCTGTTTTCGTCTGTCAGTGAGCAACCTGAGCAAGTTACCGGCAAGTTAGAATCTCCCTCTGTGGCAAGGACTGAAGCGGCAATCACGCCTGAAAAAGCTGAATTGCAGCAAATTACAGAGTCGCCCGCAGTGGCGCTGAAAGAGGCGACGGACGGGCAGCTCACACTGTTTTGAAAAGGAGAACAAATCATGCCTCAAATCATCAACATACCTATCAATCGGCTTTTCCCTCATCCCGATAATCCCCGCAAGGATCTCGGCGATCTGGCCGAGCTTGCCGACAGCATCAAGGCCAGCGGCGTTCTTCAAAATCTTACCGTTGTTCCCAGACTGCGGGATATGACCGACGAGGAATACCGCACAGCATGTGCCGAATACCGCGCTAACCCGACGGAGGAAGGCCGGCGTATCGTCAATCGCCACACCGTGGTGGAGGGCTACACGATCATTATCGGCCACCGGCGCCATGCGGCCGCGCAGTTGGCTGGGCTGACCGAGCTCCCGTGCATCGTAGTGGAAATGGATGCGCGGGAGCAGCTGCAAACCATGCTTGTTGAGAATATGCAACGCAGCGACCTCACCGTCTATGAACAGGCGCAGGGGTTCCAGATGATGCTTGACCTTGGTGACAGCGTGGAGCAGATTGCAGAAAAATCCGGCTTTTCGAAAGCAACTGTGCGGCGTCGACTGAAAATGGCCGAGCTGGATGCCGATACGCTGAAAGAGGTTTCCTCACGCCAGTTATCCTTGTCTGATTTTGATAAGCTTGCACAGGTTGAGGATATCAAAACGCGAAACAAGCTCCTAAAGGATATTGGCACCTACAACTTTGACGGTGCAGTCTCTCGCGCCATTCGGGAAGAACACCGGAAGAAAGTCTTGCCGGAGGCGAAAAAGCAGATTAAGGACTTGGGGTTAAAGCTCATCCCCGAGTGGGATCGGTATAGTTCAAAATACGAGTCCGTGAAGTGCATTAACCTTGACAATTGGGAACCTGAAAGCGGCTTTCGGCTTGGCAATGCAGACGGGGTTCTGTATTACATCGACAACTGGGGCACCCTTTCCTTCTACAGAAAGCGCAAACGGGCCGCCTCGGAGAAAAAGTCTCAGGCTCAGATTGAGGAAGAAAAGGCCATCGCCGATGCACACGCAGCCATAAAAGAGGAAGAAGAAATCGCCTTCGATCTGCGGCAGAAATTCATTCAGAATTTGACGGTTACGCAGAAGAATATCGGGCTTATCCTCCGCGGCGCCGCGATAGGCATTGTCGCGGCCGCAACCCTCTATAAATCCCCTGACCGCAACGCCCTGATCAAGATGATGGGCATCGACCCGGATGGGAAATGGGACGAAACGCGAGATGGGGCGGTAAGCGCAGCGACGTCCTTGACCAACAACGATCTGGCGCCTGCAATCATTTATGCTCAATTTCAGGACAGTAAGAAAAATGGCTACCACTCTTCTTACTTGGCTGAATGGCCAAAGCACGAGAAAAATCTTATGCTGGACGCCTTGTACGCATGGTTGGAGCTTATGGGCTATGAGATGTCCGACGATGAAAAAGGCCTCCAGAACGGGACACATAGGCTGTTTACCCACTCTGGAAATATTGACGATAGGGGTGAACGGCAGTGACCGCAAAGGCTATGGCCCACGACCTTCGAGCCTATGCCGATTGGTGTATCGCGCATTACGAGGACGTCCCGCCCACAATCGTCAATGACCTTAATGTTGCAGCAGCACTGATTGAGCAGCAGGCGGCGAAAATCGCGGAACTGGAAGCAAAGCTGCCGCGTTGGATTCCGGTAGAAGAAAGGCTACCAAAGAAAGGAGAGGATGGCCGCGATTGCTCATGGGTGCATTGTATCGTGTCCGTTTTAGCAACACGTGTCTATAGCCGCTATGACGGAGAAGCGGAAGAATACAAGTTCGTTGCACCTGCCATGTTCGATACGGAACAGAAAATCTGGCACGCTGGACAGGAAGAAGCGGCGTTCGATGTTAATGCACTTATTCAGCCGGAGGATGCCGAGGGTGATTACATTGGCTATTGGATGCCGTATCCCGATGCACCGAAGGGAGCGTACCTGCCATGAAATCTGTACTTATTAGCATCCGGCCTGAGTGGTGCGTAAAGATTGCCAGTGGTGAAAAGGCTGTTGAGGTACGCAAAACACGTCCGAAGTTGGAACCGCCATTTCGCGCCTACGTCTATTGCAGCAGCGTAAAGGCCATGCCGCTCCACCTATATGTGAAATTGCACGCTCAGACCAATGGTCTTGTTGACGTGTGGAACGGCAAGGTGTTCGCATCATTCATTTGCGATCGAATGGACACGCTTGTCCCAGCAACTGAGCCGTATGGCATCTACGACGTTGACGACGATTACGTAATACAAACTTGCCTTGCAAATGGGGCTTTGTGGGATTACGGAAACGGCGCGACGATCTACGGCTGGCGCATCTCCGCTCTCGAAATCTACGATAGGCCGCGAGAACTGAGCGAGTTTCGGCGGGGATGTACAAACGTCTGGCAGTGCGAGAGCTGCGCCCTATACACCGAGAGAACAGAGGGCTGCGGCAACTCTGCGTTATATCTGAAGCGCCCACCCCAAAGCTGGTGCTATGTGGAGAAATCATGAATGCAATTCTTAATTACCCCGGAGCAAAATGGGGGTTGGCACAGCAGATCATTTCCCTGATGCCACCGCATCATTCCTATTTGGAACCGTTCTTCGGCAGCGGCGCAGTGCTGTTCAACAAACCTCCCTCCAAGATCGAAACGATAAACGATCTGGACGGCGATATCGTCAATTTCTTTCGTGTTCTGCGCCGCGAGCCGGAACGGCTTGCGCGGGAGATCGCGCTGACGCCATATGCGCGTGACGTGTTTGATGATGCGCATGAAAACAAAGGCGACAGTGATTTCGAGCGCGCTTATCGTTTCGCTATCCGCAGTCGTATGGGGCATGGATTCAAAACTTACGGCGAAACCGGCTTTAAGATTGATGTGTTCGCTCGGGAAGCGGCCTACTGCATATCGCAGTGGAATGCTACACCCGCGCGGCTGCTCGAAGCGGCACAGCGCCTGAAGGAGGTGCAAATCGAAAATCGTCCGGCCGTTGAGCTGATTCGGCGATTCAACCACAGTAACGTTTTGATTTACGCCGATCCGCCGTATCTGCTGGAAACGCGCGGCGGAAAACAGTATCGGTGTGAAATGACGGACGCCGATCACGAGGAGCTGCTGGATGCCTTGCTGAAGCACAAGGGAACGGTAATGCTATCGGGCTACCACTCCGATATGTACGATAGCACTCTACGCGGCTGGGATGTTGTGGAATGGAAATCTTACAATCAAAATTCGGATAGGCGCACCGAGATTCTGTGGTGCAATTTTGAGTTGCCGCAAATGCGGCTATGGGAAACAAAAAGAAGGTGTGAGTTATGAGAAGCGGAACCTGTAGAGGATGTGGCGCGGCGATTGTGTGGATTCTAACCCCCAGCGGGAAATCAATGCCTTGCAACGCTACTCCTGAGTATTACATTCAAAAGCCCCGCTCCGGCAGCAAGAAGATCGTGACACCGAACGGCGAGGTTATCTCCTGTGAGTATACCGAAGATCCGCACAAGGCCACCGGCGTCGGCTTCGCTCCACATTGGGGGAGCTGCCGTGCGGCGGGCGCTTTCAGGAAGTGAGGGTGGGGCCGATGTATATTCTGACCAGCGACGGAAAGAGCATCGTTGACTCCAGCTTTGTTGAACGCTTCTGCATCGTTGAAAAGCCGGATGCCTGTCTGGTCGTCGCAAGCTATTCCGCAGATCGCGCTGTTACGATTGGGCGATATGCAGACCGGAAGGAAGCGGACTCCGCATTCCGCAGTCTGCTTAATAACCTTGTCGGAAACAGCAGTACATACGCATTCACGATGCCGGACAGCGTTCTCTATCACGGGGAGAAGTGGGAACGGGTCGCGCGCACGACGCGCAAAGATTGATGAAGTGTTTTTCCGTATCTTACTGATAAATCCGGCAAAACACTCTACCAAGCATACGCTACAGGGCAAATCGCCTTGGACGCTCCGGATGAAGACTATTAGTACGGGATTGCGTAGAAATGATTTAGTCCCTTGGAGGAGTAGACATGACCTTAGAGCGCTTACAGCAGCATTTTGATCTCAGGAATAAGCTTCTATCAGATATTGAAATTCTGCGGTCCCTCCGCGATCGCGCATATCCAGGGGGGCAATCGCTTACAGGAATGCCCCGTGGAAATGACATTTACGATAAAGTCGGAATGCTGGCGATTGAGATAGCATCAATGGAAGATTTGGTTGATGAACTAAAGGCCAAAGTTGCCTTTGACGAGAAGGAGATCGTCGACTACATAGCAACAATAGATGATCATCAGGTGCGGATGTATTTTCGCTTAAGGTACCTCCACTGTATGACTTGGAAAGAAGTAGCCTCTACGATCGGCGGCATGAATACGGAGGACGGCGTTAAGTCGGCGTGCTACCGCCAACTCGGAAAGTTGCAACCCTCTGACGCGCCGTGACGCCCCGTGACGCTTGATGTCGCCCCTAAAGCGTGATATGGTTATAATCGTAAAAATCCTACATAGCCGACGACCCTCTTTGCGGAGGGTCGCCATTTTTTGGGGGAAGGAGGTTTTGCCCTTGTGTTGCTCCTTTGCACAAGGGAAGCCTGAGCTGGTATCGGTTCGCCGTCGATGCAAGCGGCAGGTACAAACACAAAGGAGGAAGCGATATGTTTTTCGCTATCAAAAAGAAATTCAAAAACAACCCCCAGCTATACTACGCACTGAGCATTTGTGCAACGTGGGCGGGCATTGGCTCACTAATGAACGGTGTGGTCATGACGCAAACCTACGGGATTATCCCGTCCTTGATCTGGGTGCTCGGTAACTCCTTCGCCTGCGTCTTGTTTGGGCTGGTTGCCCTGAAAATCCCGAAGGTGCGGAAAGTGTTCTGCTCCAAGCCTATGATGTGGGCTTGCGGTATCATGTGCATCTTCCAGTCGTGGCTATCCATGAACGGGATGCAGTTCGTTTTTTCTGATACCGCGCTGGGTACATCCGGAGGAACATGGATTGCATATGCTATCGCAATCTTTTTCCTCGTTATCCTGCTCCGCTTTGGTATGATCCGCAACGTTCTGACGGACGGCTTCGGCTGGCTCGCGGTTTATGCGTTGGCGGTCGTGGTTACGGTCACGGCGCTGATCCATTCTCGCGGACACCTGAATGTGATAGGCCTCGGCCTTGAGCCGGAGAATATGAAAGCCGGTATCTGGAAAGCGATCCTGCTGTTGCCCGGCCCATTCACTTATCCGTACTTCTTCCGCATCTTGGACTATAACGAGAAAAACGCCGAGGGTGTGCGAAGAGTGAATGCGCAGCGTGCTTTTGCGCTGGGCGGTCTGTTCTTCGGCATCTATATGGCAATCACTTTTCTGCTGGCGTGGGCGCAATTTACCCCAGCGCTGAGCTTGCTCAAAGCTGTGCTGATTACCCTAATCGGGACATCTACGCTGTCGAGTGCTATGTACAGCATTTATATCGCATTCGGGCGGCGGTTCGGCCTGTGCATCAATCTCGGCTTGGTTCTGACGTGGCACATTCTGATTCCGCTCGGTGTGATGGGAATGTGGACGCTGATGGCGTCGGTGCGCATCTACTTCGTCGGCGCTGGCATCCTTGCCGCGCTGGTCTGGCACTGCGCTGAGAAGCGAAAGGCGGTGCGCACATGAGAACGGTCACAAAGCTGCTCTCCGAGCTGAAACGTCCGGAGAGAAATGTGCGTATGCACACGGACAAGCAGCTTATTGAGTTCCGACGCTCGGTTGAGATGTTCGGCCAGATCCGCCCCATCGTCATTGACGAGAACAACGTCATGCTCGCCGGTAATGGCCTGTATGAAACGCTGCTCTCCATGGGGCGCACCGAGGCGGACTGCTATGTGGTCGAAGGACTGACCGAAAACGAGAAAAAGAAGCTCATGTTGGCCGACAACCGAATCTTTGATTTGGGCGTTGACGACATGAAAGCCTTTGATGAATTTATCGCAGAACTGGGCGACGATCTGGATGTGCCCGGCTTTGACGATGAATTATTGCGCTCGCTGGTTGCGAATGAAGCAGAGATCGACGAGATGATGTCTTCCTACGGCCTGATCACCGAGGACAAAAAGGAGGAAATCGCCGATGCCGCTGAGACGTACCGCAAGGCAGAAGTCGAGCGTGCCGCGCAGCCGGAGCCAGCTCCTGATGCCGGCGCCGCAAACACTGAAGAAGCGCAGCCTGTCGGGAAATATGTTGTCTGCCCGAAATGCGGTGAAAAGGTATGGCTGTAAAACGCGCAAGAGGCTCTATGAGCTGTGTGGAAGCTGCACGTCTACGGGTGCGCAATGTGTTCTCCAACGGCGTCAGGGTATACCTGAGCCTGTCTGGCGGTAAAGATTCCATCTGCATGGCGGATGTTGTCTATAAGCTGATCCAGCGCGGAGAAATTGACGCCCGACAGCTCACATGCCTTTTCGTCGACGAGGAAGCAATCTATGATTGCTCCATAGCCGCAATGAAATTCTGGCGAAAGAAGTTCCTCATGGCCGGAGCCAAATTCAACTGGTATTGCCTGCCCCTGAAACAGGTATCCTGCTTCAATCAGCTCACCAATGATGAGAGCTGGATCACATGGGAGCCTGGCAAAGAGAATGTGTGGGTGCGCAAACCGCCCACCTTTGCCATCACGTCCAGCCCGTACATAATCGAAGCGGGCAGCATGAATTATCAGAGCTTTCTTCCGCGCATCACGAAGGACGGCATCATGCTTACCGGCGTTCGTGCAGCAGAATCGGTACAACGGCTTCAATACATGAGCACGCTCAACCTTGGCTTGCAGGGTATTACCGGCACGAATACCATCTATCCGATCTACGATTGGAGCGATAATGATGTATGGATGTATATTCGCGATAACCATCTGGATATTCCCGAAGCCTATTTGTGGATCTATCAAGCGGGCGAGAACCGGCACTCACTGCGTATTTCGAATTTCTTTGCCTGCGATTCTCTGCGTGGCCTGAAACACGTTGCTGAAACAGATCCGGATCTCTGGCGCCGGATAGAACTGCGCGAGCCGAACGCGTACTTAACGCTTCTCTATTGGGACACCGAATGGTATAAGCGCAGCTCCCGCACCCGACGAAAAAATGAGGCGAATGACACTCGAGATTATAAAGAGCTGGTTCGAAAAATGCTCTTCGAGGAATTTGGCCGCCATTTTACCAACGCAACCACGCGCAATGTGGCGAAGCAGTACCGCCGATGCTTCACAAAGGTTGACGGCATTGCCCGTCCACGCGACTATAAGCAAATGCACGATGCACTTGTTGCGGGAGATCCCAAACTGCGGACCCTTCGCGCTGTATATCAGAACGTCTACGGCGCCTACGCTGAATACGCCAAGAAGTTCCGCGTGGAAGGGGGTGAAACGCATGGCTGATATTGATATCTTTGCCCCGCTGGGATCGCTGCAATGGGTAGACCGCGATAAGCTCAAGCCCAATGACTATAACCCCAACAAGGTATCAGAAGAAAACCTCGACCTTCTCATTCGCTCCATTGAGACCAATGGATGGACATTGCCTATTGTCGTCCGGCCTGATTTTACTATCATTGATGGCTTTCATCGTTGGACTGTCGCGGGGCGTGAACCGCTGCATACGAAGCTCGGAGGTAAAGTGCCTGTTGTAATCGTCGCGCACTCAGACGCAGCAGAAGATATGTATGGCACGATAACCCATAACCGTGCGCGTGGTACGCACCTGCTTGAACCCATGAAGGCAATCGTTAAGAAGCTGCTGGCTGAGGGCAAATCAACAAAGGAAATCGGCAAGCAGCTCGGCATGAAACCTGAGGAAGTATTCCGCTTATCCGATTTCTCGAAGGAAGAGTTCATTAACATGATGGCGCGTGGCACAACGTACAGCCGCGCTGAAATACTATCTCGAGTCTAAATCCGATCGGAGGTCGGTATTATGGTAGAAAAAGAGAAGATCAAAGTTTATATCGACTTCCAACAAGGGAAATGCATCTGCATCTGTATGCGCTGCAAGAAGGGATGCGAGAAACAGTGTACGCCGGATGTCGTTACACGAGATCGCTTTGCCGGATGGCAGACACTGATGCGCAGAGACCGCTATGGACGATGAGATCCTTGCACAGAAAAAGGTACTGTGACAGGGCGTGGAGGACCCTTGCGGGTGCGACGACCCCAAAATGCGCTCAGTTAATGGGGTGAATTTTGACAGGTTTCGTTACGATGCTGCTGCAATTGGTATCAAAAACGGTATCAAAAACAGCACCAAAATGACATCAAAAACAGCATCAAATCGGTATCAAAATCAACCCCGAGGCCGATACCTAAATCAACGGCAAGATCAGCACTATACACAGGAAGGAAATCCACACCGGAAGCAAAGGCAACCGGCGCAGAGAGCGGCACGCGACGGCACAGTCAGCGTCGAGCAGCGCAGGGAGCGGCGCTTCCGGATTGGATTTCGGTTCATTTCGATACGGCGTCGCAAACTCATGTTTGCGCGATACTTTCTGAAACGCACGGGTGAGGCATACCGTGCGTTTTGCTCTCCTTTTATATGATCACAAGAGGGTAAGGGTCACGCCCGCGCGACGCGGGTGCTCCGGTGCAATTCCGGTGAGCCCTCAAAGCCGCTATGTGAGTGCCGCGCTGCGGTGCAGCTCTGCGGCGCGGTGCTGCGAAAATGCAGCGGACGCGTTCAATGTGCTGCGAAAATGCAGCGGGCGTTTTCGGCGCGTCGCGAAGCGTCAATAACAGTGAAAGGAGCTTGCTATATGGCTGAACATTCGAAAATCAATGCCGACGCCGAGGTTACGACGACCGAACTGGCGGCGATCCTCGGCATTACGGCAAGGCGCGTCCAGCAGATGGCGCAGGACGGGACGATCGTGCCGGTACGGCGCGGGTATTTTCAGCTCGGCGATGCTGTTCAGCGATATATCAATTTTCTTTCAAAGCCGCAGATGAGTAAAGACGAAGAAAAGATAGAAAAGGCAAAACGCGCTGCTGAGGTATCGTTGAAGACGTCAAAGGCCGCAATCGCAAAGATGGAGGCAGACGAGCTGAAGGGTAAGCTGCACCGTGCAGAAGACGTAGAAGCGTTCACCACGGACTTGATCTACACGGTGCGCGCTGCCTTTTTGGCTCTGCCCGGCCGCCTGTCCGTCGACGTTGCGGCGGTAAATACGCCCGCCGAGGCCGCCGAGATCATCCGAAAGGAAATACATACCGTAATGCGGGAGCTGGCCAACTACCACTACGACCCGGAAAAATATGCCGAGCGGGCAAATGAGAGGCGGGGGTGGAGCGCAGGGCATGACGAAGAATGAGCAGCTTCTTGACGCCGACGAGCAGCAGCGGATAGAGCGCCGCAAAGCAGCGCGGCGCCTGAACCGCGCAATGAAAAAAGCGCTGGCCGGAATGCTGCCGCCCGACGACCTTACCGTTTCACAGTGGGCAGAACGCAAGCGGCGTCTGTCGCCGGAGACGGCCGCAGAACCGGGTCTGTGGCGCAATGAGCGCACGCCGTATCTGCGTGAGCCGATGGACGCCTTTACCGACCCGAAGGTGCGGCATATCGTGCTTGTCGCGGCATCGCAGGTAGGTAAGTCGGAGTTTATCAACAATTCGATCGGCTATATCATCGACGAAGACCCCGGCTCGATCCTCTTCATCCACCCTACCACGATCGACGCAAAGGATTATTCAAAGCTGCGTATCGCGCCGATGATACGCGACTGTCCCACGCTCAAGGCAAAGGTCAGCGACCCCAAAAGCAGAGACAGCGAGAACACGATCTTGCAGAAGGCATACCCGGGCGGCATCCTGACCATGTGCGGCTCGACCGAGGCACACGCGCTGGCGTCCAAGCCGATCCGCTATGTGTTCGGCGACGAGCGCGACCGCTGGGCGCTGTCCGCAGGCAATGAAGGTAATCCGTGGGATCTGGCAATGGCCAGACAAACCACTTTTTACAACGCAAAGGCCGTTGAGGTATCGACGCCGACCATTCACAACGCCAGCGCGATCGAAGCGGCATACGCGATCGGAACGATGGAGCGCTGGAAATCGCGCTGTCCGCACTGCGGAGAGTATCACGAGATCCGATGGGCGGATATCCGCTTCGAGTATGAAAAGATACCCGTCGCGGGAGAGACGACCTATAAGGTCGAGCGGTACTATTACGTCTGCTCGGGCTGCGGCGGCGTATCGTCCGAGCTGGAAATGAAACGCGCCCCGGCGCGGTGGGAGGCTGACAACCCCGGCGCGTACGAGCTGGGCTGCCGCTCCTTTTGGCTGAATGCCTTTGTTTCGCAATGGGCGTCATGGAAATCTATCATCATCAAGTACCTGAACGCCATCGGCAACAGCCGAAAGATGCAGGTGGTTTTCAATACCTGCTTCGGCGAGGCGTGGGAGGATCGCGGCGACTTGGAGGATCCGGACAGCCTGCTTGCGCGGCGCGAGGAGTATGCGGCGGAGCTGCCCGACGGCATATTAGTGCTGACGGCCGGTATCGACACGCAGGATGACCGCATGGAATACGAGATCGTAGGTCACGGAAAATTCGGCGAGACATGGGGCGTTGAAAAAGGGCTTGTCATGGGACGGCCGGACGATGAAGAAACATGGCAGGCGCTTGACGCGCTGGTATTTGACCGCGTGCTGCGATTTGAAAACGGCGTCGGGTTGCGCGTGTCGATGTCATTCGTAGACGAGGGCGGTCACTTTACGCAGGACGTTCGGCGGCAATGTCAGGCACGGACGGCGAAGAAGGTGTTTTGCATCAAGGGTCTATCGGGTGCGGACAAGCCGTTTACCGCCCCGCCGAAGAAACAGAAGATCATCGTCCGGCAGGTCGCGGTCGGGATGTGCTGGCAGTATCAGCTCGGCGTCGACTCCGGCAAGGAGATCATCATGGATAACCTGAAGGTGCAGCGTCCGGGGCCGAAATATTGCCACTTCCCAAAGCGGGACGATTACGGTGAGGCCTACTTCAACGGCCTGCTGTCCGAGACGAAGATATACGATCCCAACAGGAAGCAGCCGTGGATCTGGAAAAAGATCCCCGGACACGAACGCAACGAAGCGCTCGACTGCCGCAACTATGCGCTGGCGGCGTTTAAGGCGCTCCCTAAGAACTTGGACGAGATCGACAGGCAGCTAAAGGCGGCAGGCGGGAAAAATGCGGCTACGGGTGTTGCAACAGCCCCTGCGCCGCATCCTGCGAAGAGGAGCGGCAAGCAGAAAACAGCAAAATTCTATGACGACTGGTAGGTGCAATCATGGCGAGCAAAACCACATTGGAGCGGCGTCTTGCTTTTCGGGAAAAAGCGCTCGAAAAACTCTATGCTGCCTACACGGCGCTGGTCGACGGCGGCGTGAAATCCTATACGATCGACGACAGAGAGCTGACGCGGTTTGATCTCCCCGCACTGTCGAAGGAGATCAAGTCGGCGGAAAGCGAGATCGATGCGCTGACGGCCGAGCTGAACGGGAAAACGCGCCGTAAGGCCGTGGGCGTGATCCCGCGCGACTGGTGATTGGAGGCGGGAGACAGACATGAAGGACGACAAAAATACACAGCGTGCCCCACAGGCCAAGGGCTACAGCGAGGCAGGCGCGAGCGTAACCCGCCGCGCATTGCGAGGCTTTATTCCGGCCAGCGGCGCACCCAGCGAAGATATCAACCGCAACAACAGCATCCTGCGGCAGCGGGCGCGGATGCTTTACATGGCGTCGCCGGTGGCTACGTCTGCGATCAACACGAACCGCACGAAGGTGATCGGCACGGGGTTGGCGCTTCGTTCTACGGTCGACTGCGATATGCTCGGCATGACGCCCGACGCGGTGAAGGACTGGCAGCACAATACGGAGGCTGAATTTTCCCTGTGGGCGAAGAAGCAGAATTGCGACGCACTGGGGCTGAACACCTTTGAGAGCTTGCAGCAGCTTGTGATGAAATCGTGGCTGCTGTCCGGCGATGTATTTGTGCTGATTAAGCACGGATCCGCAACGCCGCTGAACCCGTACGGCCTGCGGCTGCACATCATTGAGGCCGACCGTGTTTCCACGCCCGCGCCCTTCTGCGGCGGCGCTGTGCTCGGCGGGGTTACGGAGGGGCGCGTGCCGGAAGGGCATCCGGGCGCGGGGCACAAAATTTATGACGGCGTGGAGGTGGACGAGAGCGGCCGCGTCGCCGCGTATTACATCAGCAGCATTTACCCCGGACAGCTCTCGGCAGAGAAGCAGGAGTGGACGCGCGTTGCCGCATACGGCGAGCGCACGGGACTGCCGAACATTCTGCACATCATGGACGCTGAGCGACCGGATCAGTATCGCGGTGTCCCGTATCTGTCGCCGGTGATCGAACCGCTCCTGCAGCTGCGCAGATACACGGAGTCGGAGCTGATGGCCGCGCTGGTGCAATCCTTTTTCACGGCGTGGATCGAAACTGCGACAGATCCGTCCGAGACGCCTTTTAACGAGGTCGGCGCAGGCGATATCGCCGGTGCGTCCATGCAGGACGGCGGGCTTGGCGCGTCCGCCGCAAACATCTCGAACGACGGGAACGAATACGAAATGGGGCCGGGCACGGTGACGCATCTGGCACCTGGCGAAAAGGTGCAGTTCGGCAATCCCAACATTCCAACATCGGGCTTTGAGTCATTCGTGAAAACCCTGTGTCGGCTGGTCGGCTCGGCGCTGGAACTGCCCTACGATGTGCTGGTAAAGGAATTTAATTCCAGCTATTCCGCCAGCCGCGGCGCACTGCTGGAGGCATGGGAAGCGTTCAAAATGCGCCGCCGATGGTTTGCCGACGATTTCTGTCAGCCGGTATATGAGCTGTTTCTTTCGGAGGCGGTAGCGCTGGGGCGTATCAACGCACCCGGCTTTTTCAGCGATCCGCTGATCCGCGAGGCATGGTGCAGAGCAAAGTGGATCGGCCCGATCCAAGGCCAGCTTGATCCGCTGAAGGAAGCAAAAGCCTCCGTATTGCTCACGGATCACGCGATTAAGTCGCACGATCAGGTCACACGCGAAATGGGCGGCGGCGACTGGGAGGCCAATGTGGAGCAGCTCAAGCGGGAGAACGAGCTGCTGCGCGACGCCGGAGGCGGCTGCGTGGCCACGCTTGCCGATGGCGCGGAAAAAATTGATCAAGGAAGCGAGGAGAATTGAAATGAGCACCAAGACAGCAATCAAGAAAAGCGTCTACACGATGGCGGCGGTGAACGACACTTCCGCCGAGATCACGATGTACGGCGACATTTACGAGCAGCAGCCCACGGACTGGTGGGGCGAGCCGATCGAGGGACAGTTTATCCTGCTGTCGGAGTTTCTGGAAGATCTGAAGCAGATCTCCGACTGTAAGAGCATCACCATCCGCATGAACAGCTACGGCGGCGACGCCGGAGTGTCCAACATGATCCACAACCGCCTGCGGGAGCTTGCGCGAAAAGGCGCAAAGCTTACCTGCATCGTCGACGGCGTGGCAATGAGCGGCGGCAGCCTCATCATGTGCGCCTGCGACACCGTGCGGGTAAATCCCTCGAGCCTGATCATGATCCATAAATGCTGGGTGCACCTCTGGGGCTGCTACAACGCCGACGAGCTGCGCGAGCAAGCCGAACAGCAGGATGCATGGGATAAAATGCAGGTGGAAATCTACAAGCGAAAAACAGGCCTGTCCGACGCGATCATCATGCACATGATGGCCGACACGACCTATATGACAGGCAAAGAAGCCATCGAAAAAGGCTTTGCTGATGAATTGATCGAGGACGCTGAGCCGACCAACATTGCTGCCAGCGCAGACGGGCGCAGCTTGTTTGTGCGTGGTAAGCAGATCCACCTTGTACCGGGGATGTTCGCCCCGGACTCCATTCCAACGGTCACACCCGAGGTCCCTGCCTCGGTTGAGGCAAATACAAATCAGCCGGAGGTCACCGGCAACAAAGGAGGAAGTCCTATGACTTTAGAAGAGCTCCGGGCAACATACCCGGACGAGATCGCCCAGGCGGAGGCTGCGGTCCGCGCCTCCGTCGATCACACCGACGCGGTGAATGCCGCGATCCGAGCGGAGCGCGACCGTATGCGGGATATCGACGAGATTTCCGCGCTGCTCGATCCGACCGCCGTGCAGCAGGCCAAATATGGCGATAAGCCCTCTACCGCCGCCGAGCTGCTGATGGAGGCCGCGAAGGCCTCTGTAAAGCAGGGCAACAGGTTTCTTGCCGACCTGAAGGCCGACGCATCGGCATCCGGCGCGGCAAAGGTCCCCGCAGCCCCTGCGCGGGAAGAAAAGGACGATAACAGCCCCGAAGCCCGTATGCACACTGCCAAAAGCGTGGTCGCGGACCTGCTTGGGAAGAAAAAGGAGGAATAATCTATGACGGAACTGAGTAAGAAAATCGGCGAAATGAGCCTTGACGGGCTTATCACCGACATCAAGCCCGCTGCCGAGGTACGCGGCGGCACGATCCGCAAGCTGACCGCCGCCGCAACGCTCACGCGCGGCACGATCCTTGCCAAGTCCTCCGGAACGGCCGGAGACGGCAAGCTCGTCGTTCTCGGCACCACTGCGGCAAACAACGAAACGCTCACCCCCGACTGCATCCTGTGCGACGACGTGGAGGTCGGCACTGCCGCCGACGAAAAGACGGCGGTCTACACTGCCGGCTGCTTCGACCCTGACAAGGTGAGCGTCGCCTCCGGCTACAGTATCACGGACGGTGACAAGGACAATCTGCGTATGCGCGGCATCGTCTTCAAGGCTGCCGCCGCTGCGCTCTAAGGAGGTAAAACAATGCCCGAACTGAATTTTTTTGATACCTATGTGCTGATGGCGATCGCGGAAGAGATCGTGCCGCAGCAGACGTTTTTCAAGGATCGCTATTTCCCCACCGGCGCGGGGGACATCTTTGCATCTGATAAGGTACTGACCGAATACCGCAAGGGTGACCGCAAGATGGCCGCATTCGTCTCCGCACGCGCGGGCGATATTCCCATGGAACGCCGCGGCTACGCGATCCACGAATACCAGCCTGCATTTATCGCGCCGTCCCGTCTGCTGACGCTCGACGACCTGCGCAAGCGCGGCTTCGGCGAGGCGATCTATGCCGCCAGCACGCCCGCACAGCGCGCGGCGCGGCTCCAGCTCGACGACCTGACGGATATGGATCGCCGAATCGTCCGCCGTGAGGAATGGATGTGCGCACAGACCATGATCAACAACGCCTGCACCATGCAGACCTACGTCGACGACAAGACCGAGGGCGAGAAGCTGTTCGTAAAGTTCTACGACGACGCCAGCGACCATACTTACACCGTCGCCGCGAAGTGGGACGCCACGGGCGGCGATTTCTTCGGCGACGTTAAGACGATGTGCCGCAAGCTCTCCAAGCGCGGCCTGCGTGCTGTCGATCTGGTAGTCGGCTCCGATGTTGCCGACGCCATTCTCGGCATGGAGAAGGTGCAGAAGCTCCTCGACCGCAACAGCGGCATCATCATCGGAACGGTCGAACAGGAACTGAGCCGCTACGACGGCGTGGTCTACATGGGCACGCTGAACTTCGGCGGCTTCAAGCTGAACCTGATCTCCGTCGACGAAACCTATGTCGACGACAGCGGCACGGAACAGCGGTATTTCCCCGCCACCGCCGCCATGGTCACCGCGCCCGCCTGCGGCCACCTGATGTACGGTCAGATCACGCAGATTGATTACGGCGCGACGGACTTCGAATCCTATGCGAAGATCCGCGTGCCCAAGTTCTCTCTGAACCAGGACGCCGACACCCGCAAACTCCGCCTCGGCGCACGTCCCCTGGCCGCTCCGCACAACTACTGCCCGTATATCTACGCCGCCAACGTGGTATAAGCGGCAGAAAGGAGCATCCGGTATGGTCAGCATCAAGATCATTTGCGGCACCTACGGCTATCATCCGGACGGCGCCGTACACCCGATCCCCATTGAGCGCGGGAGCTGCTGCGACGTTCCCGAGGCAGAGGCAAGCCGCTTGATCGCGCTGGGCGTCGCCGAGCTTGCCGAGCAGAGCAGCGCAGCGGGTGTTGCAACAGGCAGCAGCGATACAAGCGCGACCGAGCGGGGCGTCGACACCGTCGACGGCGAAATCGCCGCAGAGGGCGAGGAAACGGCGCTCCTGAGCGAGGCGGATCTGCTTGCCATGAAAATGGACGAGCTGAGAGCGCTGGCGGCGGACTTCGGGCTGAACGTCAGGAAGATGCGCTCAAAGGCAGAGATCGCCCTTGCGATCTCCGAGGCGCAGCGTGCGGCGCTTGCGGTCGAATCCCAGCCCGACGTCGGTGTGCTCGATCCGGTCGTTTGAGCGCATGAGCGGCTTTAAGGATATGGTGGCGCAGGACAACGCAAGCGTTTTCCTCAATGCGGCGGAGTTTGCGGAGCTGCGCACCGTGATCTATGACGGAGATACGTTTCCGGATATTCCGATCGTCCTTTCTGGTCTGAAGGAGAAGGAGCGCAGCGGACGGAGAGAGTCCGACCATGCACAGGGGCTGTACCTTGTGACCGCCGTGCTGCACTGCCGCATTGAAGACCTCGGAGGCAAGCAGCCGGAGAAGGGCACACGCATACGCATCAGCAGCAAAAGCGGCGGCGCATACTTTGATGAGTTCTACGTTGCCGCTTCTGTCTGCGAGCTGGGAATGCTCCGTGTGGAGCTGGAGGCGATCGACGAATGAGGGTCACATTTTCGGAGGTAGGGAAGGAAAAACTCAGCGAGGCCGAGCGTTTGCTTGCCGGTATTCCGGGAGGGGCGGAACGCGCCGTAAAAAGCGCAATGACCCGTGCGACGGCGCATTTGCGCACAAACGCCGGACGCGAGATCCGCAAGCGCTACGCGATCTCTGCATCCGCTTTGCGGGCGGAGGAGAACATCAAGGTCACATATTCCTACGGCAGCGGCGTACAGGCGCAGGTGTATTTTTCTGGACAGAAAATCCCGCTGTTCCGTTACGACGGCAGCAGCCCGTCTGCTCCGACCTTCGACAAGCAGCGAACGGTCAACGCGATCCTCAACGGCAACTGGCGCAAGGTGCACCCCGGCGTCGCCGCTGCGGGGCATCAGCTTGTTTCCACCGCACCGACAAAGTTTGCAAATGCGTTCGTCGCGCACTTTGCATCGGGGCACACAGGCATCTTTGAGCGCACGGGCGGCGAAACGTCCAGCGGCAGAGACGAAATCAAGGAGCTTATGGGCTCCTCAGTGCCGCAGATGGTAGGAAACGAGGAGGTCGCCCAGCGGCTTGCCGAAGGAGCAATGCAGAAGTTTGAGGAACGGCTCGATCATGAAATCCTCCGGATCCTCAACGGGTACGGAGGGTAAATCATGGATCGCACAGACTTTTTGAACAGCTTGCAGCGCTTCACGATAGGCATTGTGGAGGATTGCCGTTTTCCTGTGCGCTGTCAGCGCGACGATGACGGCACACCGGTGCCGAGAGCGCCGGACGTTTACAAAATGCGCCTGCCCGATTCGAAATCCGCGACGAAGAAAGCGCCCTACATCCTGCATCAGATCGTCACGGGCAAGGATCAGCAGAAGCCGGGCGACAAACGGACGGCATCGACCGTGACCGTGCGCACGATCTTCTGCGTTTACTGTGACGACGAGCAGGAGGGCGGGATGCTGCTGTTGGAGCTGATGGAGCGGGTGCGGATCGCATTGCTGCGGCAACACGCGATCGAAAGCCGGTATGCGCCGGACAGAGAAGCCGGGGTGGAGACTCTGATCTACCCCGAAGATACCGCGCCGTACTACGTCGGAGAAATGGTGTCGGTATGGAGACTTCCGGCAGTCGAAATGGAGGTGCCAAATTGGCCGTAAAGAAAGCAAAACCGCAGAGGCAGGACGCGTCGACTGACTTCTGCGTATATCTCGGTCCCACCGTTCGCGGCATCGTGCAGCGTGGGACGATCTATCCCGAAAATCGCGACACGGTGCTGAAAGCCATGACCGACGAAAGCGCACGGTTCCCTGAGCTTCGGCATCTGATCGTCGCGGGGCGGGATCTGGCCGACGCAAGGAAAGCAATCAAAACGCCGGGGACGCTGCTGTATACGAAGTATGCCGCAATGCGTTCCCGTACAAAGGAGGAATAAACCCTATGAAGCACGGAATCTATGTTGCCGGTCAGCAGGCAACCAGCGCACCGATCGCCGCGACGAGCGGCATTCCCTTTGCCATCGGTGTCGCGCCCATCCATGCCGCCGCGAAGCCTGCGTCGGTCGGCATCCCTGTCAAGTGCGAGAGCCTTGAGGAGTTCACGGAACGCTTCGGCTACTCGGACGACTGGGAAAAGTACCCGCTGTGCGAGTTCGCATACGCACAGTTTACGTTGTATCAGTGCAGCCCCGTCATCTTCTGCTGCGTGCTCGATACGTCCAAGGATAAGGCTGCCGTGCAGGCTGCCGACACGGACGTTACGGCCAAGCAGATCAAGCTGCCGTTTGAGGCAATGGCACAGACCGTCGTTGTCAAGAGCGCGGGCGGCACGGGCAGCGCATACGTCGTCGACACGGACTACACGCTGCACTATGACGCCGAGGGAAAGAACCTCATTCTTACGGTGCTGGACGGTGGCGCCTGCAAGGAGGTCTCTCAGCTCAACGTCGCCTACAGCAAGGTCGACGTGACGAAGGTGACGGCCGCGACGGTCGCGGGCGGCCTGGAAAAGATCGAACTGTGCATGGCGTCGGCGGACTGCGTCCCCGACATCATCTGCGCACCCGGCTATTCCTCGGACACCGCCGTTGCCGCTGCCATGGAGGAAAAGGCAAGCGGCATCAACGGAATGTTCCGCGCCATTGCCCTGATCGACCTTTCCGGCGCTACGCCTGCGGCGGCGATCTCGGCAAAGGAAGCCATTGCGGACGAGCTCGGCGTCGCCTGTTGGCCGATGTGCAGAAAGGACGGAAAGCTCTACCACCTTTCTACGCATATTGCGGGCATCCTCAGCCGGACCGACCGCAGCAATGAGGGCTGTCCGTACGAAAGCCCGTCCAACAAGGACGTGCTCTGCGACGAATTTGTCCTCTCGGACGGAAGCGCCTATTTGCAGAGCGTGACGGATGCGAACAAGCTCAATGCGAAGGGCATCGTTACCGGTATGCCGTTCTGCGGACGGCTGGTCGCATGGGGCAACTATACGACGGCATATCCCGAGGAAACTGCCACAGAAAAGATCTTCATCGCAAACGCGCGAGTTGCGGCGTACATTGCGAACACGCTGATCCGTACGTTCTGGGTACAGCTCGACGCGCCCATCACGCGCCGCTACGTCGACAGCATCATCGATGGCGTCAACATCTGGCTCAACGGCCTTGTCGGTGCGGGCTATCTCTACGGCGCACGCGCCGAAGCCCGCGCGGAGGATAATCCCGTCGAAGACCTGCTGCAGGGCATTGTCAAGGCGCGCATCTACTACGCGTCTGCGACGCCCGCGCAGGACATCGAATTTATCATCAAGTACGACGCCGGCTACGCGGCGTCTGCGCTCACCTAAGGAGGCACGACTATGAACTATCCCGAAAGCACCCTCCAGTACCGCGTCTACGAGGATAAGACCGATCTGATCGGCATCGCAAAAATCAAGCTGCCCGACATCAAGTGCCTGACGCAGGATGTCAGCGGCGCGGGTATTGCCGGTAAAATTGAGGCTGTCCTGATGGGCCAGATCGAAGCCATGACGCTGGAGATGGATTTCGTCACGCAGACGGGCAAGGCGCTGCAGCTTGCGGAAATGCGCCGGCACAACATTGATCTGCGTATCGCCAATCAGGTAGAGGATCCGGTCGCAGGAACGATCGGCGTACAGGCCGAAAAGCACATATTCGTCGTTGTTCCGAAGTCGCTCTCCGGCGCGACGATCGAGACCGCGACCGCCAGCACCGCATCCGGTCAGTATGCCGTCCGCTACTGGGCGGCATACAAGGACGGGGAGAAGATCATCGAGATCGACCCGTTCAACGGCATCTGCATCATCAACGGCACCGACCACATGGCTGCCGTACGCGCCGCCCTCGGCATGTAATTCATTCACCAAACTCCTCGCGGAGCGATCCGCGGGGAGTTCTTTATAACCGAAAGGAGAACCGTCACCATGGAAAAAGCAAGAAACGACAGCACCAATGAAATCATCACGAATATCGTCGGGAGCAATATCGCAAGCGTCCTCGGCGATCCGCAGGACGGGAACACCAAGGACGCCGGCAGCGCCTACGTCCACAAATTCAGCCGCCCGATCTCCTACGACGGCAAGACCTACACGGAGATGACCTTCGCCTTCGGCGACCTGACGGGCGGGGACTCTCTGGACGTGGAGGCCGAACTGACGGCGCTGAATCACCCCGTCCTTGTACGATCGATCGACTCGCAGTACCTGATCCGCATCTGCGCCCGCGCCTGCACCGATAAGGTCGGCAGCGACATCTTCCGCAAAATGCCGCTCGCGGATTACACGAAGATCACAAACGCCGCAAAGCGTTTTTTGTAAGCCTCGGGATGCTGGTTGGCGATGGCGGCAGGTGGCTGCGCCAGCAATTTCTTGTCATGGCGCAGAACACCTACACGCCGGTCCCGTTCTGGCGGGATATGCGGCTGTCGGAGCTGCGGCAATGGATCTCCGACAGCAACCGGCTTTTCGAGGAACGTAATCAGAAATAACCGCTGCGGGAGGTGCGAAAAATAGGCAAACAATATGACATGACATTCTTGCTGAACGCGCAGCTCGGAGGAGGCTACGCGGGCGCGTTCCGCAATGCACAGACCGCTCTCACACAGTACCGCAAGGAGTACGCGCAGGTATCATCCGCGATCGGGGATGTCGGCGGCTTCCAGAAGCAGCAGCAGGCGGTAGAAAACACGCGCGGACGGCTGGCGCTTTTGCAGCAGCAGTACGATAACATTCAAAACGAGATCGACGAGACGGGGAACCGCTCCTCAGATCTGGCGAACAAGCTGCTTGACAAACAGGCACAGATCGAGAAGACCTCACAGGCGCTTCAGGCACAGATTGAGAAGCTCGAGGCCTACCGTCAAAAGCTGGATGACGCCGGAGTCAATACCGACGACCTGAAAAAAGAGACGGAGCGTCTGAAAAAAGAGCTGGAAGGGGTAAAGGCGAAATTCGAGGATGCCGGAGACGGCGCCGAGAGCTTCGGGCAGGGGATATCCACCCTTGACAATGCGATCACCGCGCTGGGGTTGACAAAGCTGCTGCAGAGCGCTTACCGCGACTTTATGGACTGCGTCAGCGCCTCCACGGAATTTGAGTATTCCATGGCGGGCGTTCGCCGAACAGTCGGAGGCACGGACGAATATCTTGCCGATCTCGGTCAGGCATTCAAGGATATGTCTACCGAGATCCCGATCACAACTACGGAGCTTGGAACGATCGCCGAAACTGCCGGTCAGTTGGGTATCGCGCAGGAGCTTGTCGAGGAATTTACGCTTGTCATGGCCGAACTCGGAACTACAACGGATCTGACTGCCGACAGCGCCGCGACGATGCTTGCGCAGTTTGCCAATATTACCGGCATCACCGACTACGAACGCCTCGGCTCGGTCGTCGCCTCTCTCGGTGACGCCACCGCCACAACGGCGTCAAAGGTAGTAGAGATGTCGCTCGGTATGGCGGCATCTGCATCTATTGCCGGTTTCAGCGAGCGTGACATTCTTGCCGTCTCGGCCGCCGTAGGCTCACTTGGCATTGAGTCGGCCGCAGGCTCTACCGCGATGTCACAGCTTATCTCCACGCTGTACAAGGCGACGGAAACCGGCGAAAAGCTGGAAGAAATCGCTTCGATCGCCGGAATGAGCGCGGAAGAGTTCCGTGTTGCATGGGGGCAGGATGCAGTCGGCGCGATGAACGAGTTTGTCCAAGGGCTTACCGATGTGGAGCGCAACGGGCGCAGTGCGATCGTGCTGCTGGACGAACTGGGCATCAATAATGTCCGGCAGGTCAAGGCGATCCTCAGCCTTGCGCAAGCGGGCGATCTCCTATCCGGCACGATTGCACAGGCCAATGCGGCGTGGGAGGAAAACACAGCGCTCGGAGAAAAGGCAAACGTCATGTACAGCACGACACAGGCGCGGCTGACCATGATGCAGAATGAGGGGAACAACCTGAAGATCGCGATCGGCGACGTATTCCTGCCGATGATGAACAAACTGTATCAGGCACTCGGCAATCTGTTCGGCTCTCTGACTTCCTTTGTTCAGGCACATCCGCAGATCGTGAAGGCAATCACGGCGCTGCTTACGGCAGTGGCCGCCTTTGTAGCCATCGTCGTTGCGGCTAAGGTCGCGGTGATGGCGCTGAATGCGGTTATCGCTACCAACCCGTATCTGCTGCTCGGCGCTGCTGTGCTTAGTCTGTGCACCGGACTGATTGCACTGGTTGCATCGCTGGATGACACGAAAGAAAAGCAGGAGAAACTCACGGCCGCAAGTCTGGAACAGAAACGCGCTCTCGAAGAGTTGCGGAACGAGTATGATGAAGTTTGCGAAGCGGAAGGAGAAACATCCGCTTCCGCCGTGATCTTGAAAGAACGCATAGATGAGGCAAACCAAGCTTTTGAAGACTCCAAGCAGACACAAGAAGAGTACCTGAAGGCTCATGACGAGCTTATGGAAAGCTTGCGGTCTCAGGCTTCTGCACGTGCCGATGCCTCGGAAGCCCTTGATACAGAGTACCAAGAAACTGCCAGATTGATCGAACGGTTGAACGAGCTGACAAAGGCCGAGCATCAAAGCTACGAAGCTAAGGAAGAAATCCTTATGCTCATTGATTTGATCAATGACCGTATGCCGCAGCTTGGGCTTACTTATGATCGGCTTACCGGTATTATGAATATATCGCCGGAGAATATTGCTGCATCTGCCAAAGCGGACTATGAGAAGGAAAAACTGGAAGCAGACTACAAAAACTTGGGGAAAATCACGTATGAAGATATTCCGAAAGCGCAGTCGGACCTCGAAACAGCAACCAAGGAGGCAGAGGCAGCCAAAGCGGCCGTAGATGCATTGGACCAGCAATGGTATAAGCTCATATCCGGGGGCGGCAGAAAAACCAAGGTACACTACCAGAACGCATTCACCGGCGAAACGCTTACTTCCGGAGCGTACGGACGTCGCGTCAGAGCCGCAGAGTCTGAATATGAAAAGCTTGAAGGAAAGCGCGCCGAAGCCGAAGAAGCGTTAAGTGCCCTTGAATCAGAAGCCGATGTGCTGAGCAAGGCTGTCGGGGATTATTTCAAGGAATCGGCTGCTGTGGCCAGCGGCGAAGTAGAGGGTGTACTTGATTTATATTCCGACAAAATTTCGGAGTTAAACGAGCTTTATACCGCATCCTACGAAGCAGCGTATGAATCAATCAACGGACAGTATCAGCTCTGGGATGAAGTCGCCGAGGTCAGCGCCACCAGCGTCGACAAGGTGATCGAAAACCTTGAAAAGCAGAAGCAGTATTGGGAGAACTACAACTCCAACATTCAGCTTATTTTACGGTACGCCGGTCAGATCGAGGGACTTTCCGAAATGGTCGCCTCGTTCGGTGACGGCTCGGCCGACAGCGTGAATATGATCGCAGGCATGGCCGAAGCTGCACAATCGGGTGACCCGTCAAAATTGCAAGCTCTTGTCACTGCATGGCAGTCCAACCAGAAAGCGATCCGTACGACCTCTGAAAGTCTCGGAGATCTGAAGACAGGGTATTCCGCTGCAATGAAAGAGGCGGAGGATGAAATCGCCGCTGCCATTGCTACGATGGATAAAACAGATGAAGCGGTCACCGCCGGAAAGGATACGATCCAAGGCTTTATCGACGGCGCGAATGATATGCTCCCGCTTGTGCAGCGGGCATACGCCCGCATTGGCGAAGCGGCGGCAAATGCGCTCGGCCTCCCCACATCGGCCATTCACGCTTACCGGTCGCCTACCGAATCCGGTTTCTCCGTAGGTACACGCAGCGCCGCTCCCGGCTATCACTTGGTCGGCGAGTACGGGCCGGAGCTTAGGTATTTCTACGGCGGCGAACGCGTATACACTGCGGCGGAAACACGCAGCATGATGCGCGATTATCAGGCAATGGAGGGTGCGGCATACCTTTCGGCACCGGAGGGCGCGGCACCTGCCCGCGCATCGGGCGGCACGACGCTCAATTTCAGCCCCGTCTACCAGATATCTGCTGCGGCTGATCCAACACAGCTCCAAGAGGTATTGACCGCACACGACGAGACGCTGAAAGAGCAGCTACGAGAGCTGCTTGAGGAAGAAAGAGAGGATGCACGACGGGGGGCGTATGTATGATTACCTACACGACCAAGCAAGGGGATATGTGGGACAGCATCGCCCACACGCAGTGCGGAGACGCGTTTTCTATGGCTGATCTGATCATGGCAAATCAGCAGTACGCAGATTACTATATTTTCCCCGCAGGTATCACCCTGTACATACCGGAAACCGCGCAGCGGCAGACGGCGGCGGCGAAAGCGCCGCCATGGAAGAAGGTGGCCGGATGAGCAACGACGTCAGCCGCCGCGCCGTTGTGCAGCTCTTTTTTGATGGTGTGGACATCTCCTACAGCCTGAGGGAATACCTGATTTCTCTTGCCTACACCGACAATGAGGAGGACACGGCAGACGATCTCCAAATCAAATTTGCCGACGCAACAAATGTTTGGCTGAAGGACTGGATCGGCCGCGCGATCGGGATTGCCTCGGAAGGCTCGTTGCAACAGCGAAATTTCGACGCTGGCGACACGAACGCAGGCGCAGCGGGCGTCTGCACCGTTACGGCAAAAATCGGCTTAAACGTGCGCTCGGGTCCGGGAATGGGCTTCGCGGTAATCGGCGTGCTGGTGTACGGCGCTGCGGTATCGGTTATCTCGACCTCGGACGGTTGGGCGAAGATCTCCTTCGGCGGCAAGAACGCCTACGTCTATGCGGCGTATTTGCGTTCCGGCAGTGGGCTTCCGGCTGCCTCGGCACCGAACGAAAGCAAGACGATCGGAACCGGCATGCTGATCCGCGCGGTGATCCTGTGCGAAAACTGGAACGGCGACGGAACGGCAAGCATCCTCGACTGCGGGCAGTTTGAGCTTGATAGCGCCGAGCCGCAGGGACCTCCGGCGACGATATCCATCAAGGCGACGGCACTGCCCTTTACTGCGTCCGTGCGCCAAACGAAAAAAACACAGGCGTGGGAAGCGTATCATCTTTCCGGCATCGTGAGCGAGATCGCCGACCGTAACGGTATGGCCTGCTTGCTCGAAGCCGCGGCAGACCCCTATTATTCTCGCGTGGAGCAATATCAAATGAGCGACATTGCATTTCTGTCAATGCTCTGCCACAATGCGGGGCTTGCACTGAAAGTGACCAACAATATGCTGGTACTGTTCGATCAGGAGATCTACGAGAATAAGGCAGCGGGAATTACCATTCGGCACGGCGACGGAAGCTATGAAAAATATAAGCTGAAATCCGGAAAGGCGGACAAGCAGTATTCTTCCTGCCGCGTGAGCTATACACTGCCGTCCGGCAGGCTGATTTCCGCAACGGCGTATATCGAGGACTATGCGGCGGGAAAGAGCAGCAATCAGCAATTGGAGATCACGGCAAAGGTGGATTCCATTGCGGAGGCGGAGGCTTTAGCACAAAAGCGCCTGAAAATGCAGAATAAGTATGAGCTTACTGCATCCTTCACGCTGCCCGGCGACCCGACACTGTGCGCCGGAACGACCGTACTGCTGGACGGCTGGGGCTGCTGGGACGGAAAATACATGATCAAAACAGCAAAGCACAGCGTCAGTGCATCGGGCTATACGACGCAAATCGACTTGCGAAAGGTGGGAACAGCATCATGAACGGTATCGTGCGGATCGGCATTGTAACGGATGTCGACGCTGCCGCGCACAAGGTGCGTGTGCTGTATCCGGAATCCGGAATGACCTCCGGCTGGCTCAGCGTCCTAAAGCACGCAGAAGCATGGCTCCCTTCGGTCAATGCGGTCGTACTTTGCCTGTATCTGCCGGTCTTTAATGCGGACGGCTTTGTGGCGGGGGTGATCGAATGATCGTCGGGTGCATCGGCAAAGTGATTTTTGAAGTATCTACGGAAACCGTGCGCACGGTGAGCAATTTCACCTGGAAGGGCAAGGCAAACATCTCTGTACACAAGCGCCACATGTACGAGCCGCTGACGGAATTTACCGGCGTGAGCGAGGACGGCATTTCGTTCGACCTGACCGTGTCCTCGGCGCTCGGAACGAATGCTATGGAAGAGTGCATAAAACTATGGGACTATGAGCGCAGCGGGACACCCGTGCCGCTGGTTCTCGGTGACCACAGCTACGGGAAATACCGCTGGCTCGTGCAGTCCCATACGGTCAAAGTCAAAACCTTTGACCCATACGGCAATCTTGACACGGCGCAGATCTCGGTAACTCTGATCGAGTACCAGCGGAGGTGAGATTGTGACTTATCAAGTTACCGCAGGCGCGTACCCGCTGCGTCTGAACGAAACGGACACGGTGGCCTCCGTGCTCCAAAACATTGCGATCCTGTTGACGACGTTCAAGGGAACCGTTCCGCTGGATCGTGATTTTGGCATGGATGCCGAAATCCTCGACAGACCCGCTGCCGCCGCTCGTGTTCTGTACATGGCCGAGATCCGCGAAACGATCGAAACCTATGAACCTCGGGCAACCGTGAGAGGTATCACGTTCCGGCAGAGCGGCGCTCAGCTTATTCCAACGGTGGAGGTGGAGATCAATGCCCAGTAATTATCAATTTGTCAGTGCCGACGCGACTGAAATTATCGAACGGCTTACCGCGTCCTATGAAAAAATGTGCGGGGTAACCGTCCGCCCAGCAAGCCCCGAGCGGCTGTTTATCCTTTGGATTGCGGATGTGATCGTGCAGACCTACGCCGCTATCAACATTGCGGCAAATCAGAACATCCCAAGCCGCGCGACAGGTAGCAATCTTGACGCGCTTGCCGAGCTTGTTTGGGCACAAAAACGCCCTGCAGCACAGAAAGCAAGCTGCACGGTTCGCTTCTCCATTTCGGAAGCACAGCCGTCCGCGATCCTGATCCCTGCCGGTACGCGCGTCACGGACGCAAGCCGCAGCCTGTTCTGGGCGACAACGGAGGACGTTTACATTCCGATCGGCGCTACGAGTGCCGATGTGACGGTCTACTGCATGGAGGCGGGAACGGCAGGCAACGGCTTTGTCGTGGGACAAATCAACACGATTGTCGATCTGTTTCCGTACTACTCAAAATGCGCGAACACTACCGCCTCAGGCGGTGGCGCGGACGCGGCAACAGACGCAGAGTTCTATGAGATCCTTCGCGCGTCCATGGACGCCTATTCTACCGCAGGGCCGGTCGGCGCCTATGAGTATTGGGCAAAGTCCGTATCGACCGAGATCGCCGATGTCAAGGTAGTCCGGCCGCGACGCGCGTACCTGAAGACCGTAACCGTTTATGCGGGACATGCCTTTGTCGGCGGCAGCAACCTCGACACCGACACGCTGACCGTATCTGTTGCCGGAAGCAGCACGCTTGCAGAAGCTGACACGGATTACACATTTACCTATGACGGCACTCTGCTGGAAATCACGGTAAAGTCGGACGGAGACCTTGCGTCCGCCGCGAATCTCGATGTCCGGTTTCAGCGCGACGGCGCCGGACTTGTGGAGATCTATGCGCTGATGGAAGACGGTACGATCGCCGGTACATCCATAAAGGATCGGATTCTTGCCGCCTGCAACGATGATAAGGTGCGGCCGCTCACAGATCAGGTCAGTGTGCAGGATCCGAAGCTCAGAACGTGCACCATCGACTTTACTTACTATCTTGCCCGCAGCTCCGAAAAATCGGCAAGCGAGATCGAAACCGCCGTCAATGCGGCGGTAAAGCAGTACAAGCAGTGGCAGTGCTCTAAGCTGGGTCGTGATATCAATCCGTCGATGCTGATCTCTCTGCTGATGGCGGCGGGAGTAAAACGTGTGACCGTCAGAGCGCCGACCTATACCGTCCTGAGCGACGGCAGCGATTATGTGAGGCCTCAGATTGCGTCCTTCAGCAGCACCACGGTCGTCAACGGAGGCTACGAGGATGATTAACGGTATCACAACGGAAAATCTAATGCGAACCCTGCCGGCACCGCTGCGTGCCGATCCCAACGCACACGCGCTTGCCTCAGCCGTTGCGGATGAACTTGCATCGCTGTTTCGGCAACCGTCTCATGCAATTATTTACGGCCGTATCGACGAACTGGATGAAGCAGCGGTAGATGCGCTTGCGGTCGACTACAAAATTGGCTGGTGGCGGCCGGATGCGTCGCTTGAAGAAAAACGCGCAGCGACCAAAGCAAGCTGGTACATCCACAAGCATCTCGGGACGAAATCCGCGATCGAAACCGCTGTTGCGGATTACTTCGGCGGCGGCAAGGTGGAAGAGTGGTTTGAGTATGGCGGGCAACCGTACCATTTTCGCATTGCAACCGAGAACAACGACGCGATCATCACGCAGTATGCCGCGTTTATGGCCGTGCTGAATGCCGTCAAGCGCTGCAGTGCTGTGCTGGAACACCTCTCCGTGCTGCTATCCCATTCTCAGCCCTTTTATGTGGGGATCGCAATAAAAATGGCAAAGACGGGCACGGTGCTGTGCGAACCCGCCGATATTTCTGTGGCGCTGACAGATGAAAACGGTGCCGTGCTGCTGGACGAAAGCGGCAACGTACTTACTGCTTAGGAAACTGGAGGATATATTATGACTTTACAGCTAACAAATGCGGGACTCAATGTGCTCCTGCGGGCTATGTCCGGCGATAAGATCGTATTTACCAGCGTAAAAATCGGAAACGGCGATCCGCAAAATGCCGGAACCGCCACCGATCTGGCAAATCCCCTGAAGACGATCACGATTACGCAGATCAGCGTCAACAGCAACAACGCTACGCTGAAAACAAGTTTCAACAATTCTGATATTGCTGCCGGCTTCCGCCTGAAGGAGGTCGGTATTTTTGCGCAGGATCAGGATGACGAAGACGCCGAAGTGCTCTATGCTTATGGCACGGAGCCGGAAGACACTGCTGATTATATTGCGGCGAGTGATGCAACGATTCTCGAAACGCAGTTGGATTTTTCCATCTTCGTCGGCAACGCGGAAAACATCTCTGCTATCATCAACGAGTCGCTTGCGTATGCCACAAAGGCGGCCTTTGAAGCGCACGTCGGCAACGTAAACAATCCGCACACGGTAACGAAAGAGCAGGTTGGCCTTGGAAATGTGCCGAATGTGAATACCAACGACCAGACGCCGACGTACACGGAATCCGCTGCGCTGCAATCCCTTACGTCCGGAGAAAAACTTGCGGTTGCTTTCGGCAAGATCAAGAAAGCAGTTTCCAGTTTGATCGCGCATCTCGGCAATCGGGAAAACCCGCACAAGGTCACCGCTGCAAAAATCGGCGCCGCCGCATCCAGTCACCGGCATCCGGCGACAGATATCACAAACGGCACGCTCGGAATCGCTCGCGGGGGCACGGGAAAAAGCACGTGGACCCCCTATGGACTGCTTGTCGCTCTGACGGCGCAGGGGCTCACACAAGTCTCCGCAAACGCCACGCCGGGTGATGTGCTTACTTTTCTCGAGGGCAAAGTTCCCGCATGGATGCCGTCTGCAAAGCTTAAAACCTATGTCGGCAGCGGCGGCTCCGGCAAGCGATCCGTAACCTTTGACCGAGTGCCCAAAATGCTTGCAATTAACGGCATCGGCACCAGTGACTGGGATGCAGCTTTCGGCATCATCATGCTCGGCAGCTACAATGTCGGCATGTCGATTACCCAGTCGGGACAGGCCGTGCATCTCAACGTGCTCAATGCGGAAATCAACGGCAATACGGTTTCGTGGGCTGGCCTGAGTAATGATGCAGCGGCACGCTTGGACGATGCCAGCGGCAGCTATTATGTTGCGGCTATCTTCTAAAAGAGGGTGAATGCGTATGCCGAAAAAAATTACCGAAGTCGAGGCGCTATCAAAAGGCACGGGGCAGGAAAATGTGCTGGTCGTTGCCGGTAATTCGCTGAAACAAATCCCGTGGCGTTCCATATCACGCCCCGACGCAAGCGCTGACTACGCGGGAAGCGGCGCGGCATCGGTGCAGGCTTGGGCCGCGATGGCCAAAGAGGGCAGCACGGCGGAGTATCGCGTAGCGGCGGGACGGTATCAGATCAGTAGCGAGGGGAATGCGGAAACCGATCATGTGATGATCGTGGATGTGCCCGGGGGAACTGCCCGCTATGCGTTGCTCGGTGAGTTTTCCGATGAATTTCCGTATCTTACCATCTTTGCAATTTCCGCGCCGGGTGCAGTGCCGACGGAACAGCTATATCTTTCGGTAGAAGAAAATCTGCTTCAGATATATGGGGTGAACTACCTTTTGCCGCGGCGCACGGATGATGACAATGGTAAACTTCTTACCGTCGGCGCGGATGGCGTGCCGGGGTGGAAAGCGAAGCCCGCCTACTATGCGGAAGAAATCGCGTGCCAATATTCCAATGCGGCAGGGATGGCGCGGACCGACGTAGGAGCTGCGCTGGAATCGATTGGAGATGATCTGTATGATCTGATCGCTGCGAAACCGCCGCATATCGTGATTTTCCTTGCTTTCGATGATGGGGTTGGGACGATCACCGGTGCAACCCAAAACGGGACAGCGATCTCCCTTACAAACACCTCCGGCACGGCGAATTACGCAGCGCTGCTTGCGGCAATCAACAGCGCGGTACCCAAGGGCGGAAATGTGGAGTTATGCCTGCAATCCACCATCGGCCCCATTTATTACCAAGGCGTTGTTTCGCGTGCAGCTAGCAGCGTATTGATTACATATTTAGATATGGCTGATCCAACCGACATACAAAACTCGCTGACTTTCCTGCGCTGTTCTATCGAAAAGGACTATGCCGAAGCAGTCTGGCAGGAGATTTAGAGGAGGGATTGCTATAAAAACTGAGATTTTGATTGCGCTGATCGCTGCCGGCGGTACGGTGCTGGGCGCGGGGGCATCGGCACTCGGCACGTACATCCTCTACCGCTGCAAGCACCGCGACGCCCGCAAGGACGCGGCAGAGGATAAGAGCGATTGCATCACAAAGGCACTGCGCTACCTGATGCTGTATGTAATCCAAGAGCGGGCGAAGGAGCTGATCGCGCAGGGATACGCCACGCTGGAGGATCGGCGCAGCCTGCACCACTGGCACGATCTGTATCACAACGGCCTCGGCGGCAACGGCGACGCCGACGCGCTGCTGAAGATGGTGGAAGCGCTGCCGCTATCGCCGGAAGATGCGGCGGGCGGCTGTATGCTAATATGATAAGGCGAAAGCCGGAAAGGAACAAACTATGAATCTTTTGGAAATCATCGTAATCATGAGCCTGCTGATGTGGTATATCATCGATCGGCTCAAACCTGCGTGGGCAAAGCTCAAGTACGCCAAGTACATCACTATGGCAGCTGCCGCACTGCTGGCGGCCGTTCTCTGCCTCAACTACAGGCTCGATCTGATCTATGCGGTGGGGCTTGCGCCCACGAGAGATACGATTGGCATGGTGCTCACGGCGCTGCTGTTTATGGGCGGAAGCTCGGCAGTATCGGAGTTTGTGGCAAAAATCAAGGGAGGCTGACAGGATGAAAACGAGCCAAGCGTGCGTTGATTTCATTAAGCGCATGGAGGGCTTCCTCAAGTACCCCGTCTGGGATTATGCGCAGTATTCGGTGGGCTACGGCTGCCGGTGCAATAAGGGCGATTATCCCAACGGGATCACCGAGGCGGAGGCCGAACGGCTCCTGAAAAAGGAGCTTGCAAACGCTGAGGCGGCGGTGAATCGCTTCGGCACCTACACGCAGCAGCAGTTTGACGCGCTGGTGAGCTTCAGCTACAACGTCGGCGCCGGATGGATGAGCCACCCGGAATACCAGATCACCAAGTTCGCGAAGGGCGCGAAGTTCTCGGATGCGGAGGTTGTAAGCATTTTCCGTGCTTGGAACCACGCGGGAGGCAAGGAGCTGCCGGGGCTTACGCGGCGCAGAGAGGCCGAGGCCCGCATGTGGCTCTATGGCGAAAACTCCTGCGCGGTGGAAAATTCGGAAGGAAAGGAGGATGCTGAGATGCGTTACGAAAAGCTGAAGGATGTAAAAGATCAGGAGTTCCGCGCAACGTTGGATAAGCTCATCGCGAAGGGCATTGTGCGGGGCAAAGCCGGTAACGGCGAGGAAACGGTGATTGATCTTGGCGAGGATGCGATCCGGCTGCTGGTCATGCTCGACCGCGCCGGTATCTGGGACTGATTGAATGCGATGATCAAAGAGTATCTTTTTGCCGCGTTGCTGTACGATCAGGAACGCCGTTGTCTCCGCTGCACAGTGTGCGGCCACGACGTACCCAGCACGAGTAAAATGGCCCGTGTAAACGGGCGGTGGGTGTGCTTTAACTGTATCAAATCGGGAAAGCTCCCATATTCCGAGCCGATGCTGGCGGCCACGCTTGCCGAGATCGCCACGCAATAGGAAAACAAATCCCCCTTTTTCGGGTATTGGCCCGAAGGAGGGGGATTTTTTGTTTATCAGAAAGGCCATGTATTTCGCTCGGGCACGAATTGAATGATGGTGTTATCCGGAATTGGGTCGCATGGCTCCCCGTCAAAGGTGTTGCCCTGCTTTGTACAGATTTTTGCCGGCTTACTCCAGCGCGGGTCGACATCGACATAAAGTCTACCGTCGCACTCGTAAACGGGGCGATCAAAACTATCGCGGCCACGGTACTCCAACCTCAGCACCGGAGCGGCGCAGAACTCCTCATAGCTCATGTGGCCTTCAGCTTTCATATCGGCACTGGCGGCAGCCAGTTCTTCAGGCGTCCAAGATTCACTCACACGTATTGCCTCCCTTCTTCATCGCCCACAGTGAAGTGATAGCCCTCGGTCAAAAGCACCGTCCCATTCTCTGGGCTATGTACCATGACTGTACGGCGGCCGATGTAATCTGCCGGAATTTCACCGCGCTCGACCATATCCCGAAAGTACGGGCAATC